>JAFAQA010000263.1 GCA_019246665.1 Hyphomicrobiales bacterium | reverse complement strand
GTGCTTGTCGTGGTGCAGGGTCAACGGGCCATGCCGCCTTTCGGCTACGCGCTGAGCGACGAGCAAATCGCCGCGGTCGTGAATTACGTCCGTGGCCATTTCGGCAATGGCTATACGGACGAGGTCACGGCGGCCGATGTGAAAGCGACACGACCTTAACGTCCTCCCGCGACCGTGCATTGGCCTTTCGGATCCCGCAATGTCTTCCTCACCGTCGATCGATCGGCAGGTATTCGCGCGCTTGCGGGCCATCATAGAGCGTGAGCGGTCGGATCAGGATGTTGTTCGCATATTGCTCGACGCATTGCGCGCTCCATCCCGGCACGCGCCCGATGGCGAAGATCGGCACGAATAAATCCTGTGGGATGCCGTGCAGGTAATAGATGGCGCCGGAATAGAAATCGACGTTCACGTTCACGCCGTGGCGCGCATAGGGCTTCATGGCTTCGACCACTGCCTGCAGGATGGCGAACCATTT
This sequence comes from Hyphomicrobiales bacterium, assembly GCA_019246665.1. Lineage (GTDB taxonomy): Bacteria > Pseudomonadota > Alphaproteobacteria > Rhizobiales > Beijerinckiaceae > GAS188. The sequence goes on along the minus strand of JAFAQA010000263.1, from coordinate 57,006 downwards.
CGGCTGGCCCATTTCCTTGGAGAGCCGCTCGACCCCTGCCCGCATATGGCGCGCACGCGGATCTTCGGTGCGGTAGACGCGGTGGCCGAAGCCCGTCACCGCCTCCTTGTTGCGGCGCTTCATCGCCACATAAGCGGCGGCGTTTTCCGGCTCGCCGATCTCGATCGCCATCTTCATCACATCCTCGGCGGCCCCGCCATGCGCCGGGCCTGAGAGCGCCGCGACCGCGGCCGTGACCGCCGCATGCAGATCGGCGTCCGTGCCGATCACCACCCGCGCCGCGAAGGAGGAGGCATTCGACCCATGCTCGGCGTGCAAGACGAAATCGGTGTCCATCAACCGGGCGCTCTCAGCACTCGGTTTCTCCCCCTTGAGCATCCATAAGAAATTCGCCGCATGGCCGAGAGCGCCATCGGGAGGAATCGGCGCCTGGCCGTTGCGAACGTGATGATGCGCGCACACGATCATCGGCGCCTGCGCGGTGAGGCGCACAGCTTTGCGGATATTCGCGTCGTGCAACTTGTCGGCGCTGTCGCGATCGAAAGCCGAGAGCGCCGAGACGCAGGTGCGCAACACGTCCATCGGGTGGGCCGACTTGATGCGTGTAATGATCTCGAGCACGGCGGGCGGCAGTGAGCGCGCCGCCTTCAATTCGGCATCGAAGCGTTCGAGCGCAGCGCGCTCCGGGAGCTCGCCATGCAAGAGGAGAAACGCCGTCTCCTCGAAGCTCGAATGCACGGCGAGGTCATGGATCGAATAGCCACGGTAGCGAAGCTCGCCGGCCTTACCGTCGATCGAGCTCGTGCCTGAGCGCTCAAAATAGACGTCCTTCAAGCCCCGATGAATCTTGATTGGCTGGTCCTGTTCGGTCATGGCGTCTGGCGCTTTCTTCCGATGGGCTTCAAAGGATATTGAAAAGCTCGGCGCGAGGAGAACAGGATCGACGGATCGTCTCGATCCGGCCGCGATATTCCTGCGTCAAAAGGGCTGGTTGGAAGCGCATGCATATTCTCGAGGAATTCAAGGCCGCATCCCGCAAGGCCGGGCATCGCGTGGTGCTTCCTGAGGGAGAGGACGCTCGCATCATCGCGGCCGCCGCGATCATCTGCCGCGAGAGCATAGGCTTTCCCGTGCTCCTCGGTGAACCGATCGAAATCGCACGGCAGGCCGAGAGTGCCGGAGTGCCGCTTGCCGGGGTCGAGATCGTCGATCCGGCGACGAGCGACGAGCTTTCCACTTTTGCCGCGAAGCTCGCGCAAGATCGAGAGAGGCTGAGCGAAAGCATGGCGCTTCGCCTCCTGCGAAAGCCGCTCTATTTCGGCGGCATGATGGTCGCTCGCGGCAAGGCGGCCGCCATGGTCGCTGGTGTCGCCCATCCGACGCGGCGCGTGATCGAAGCCGGGTTGATGACGGTCGGCCTCGCCGAGGGGATCACGAACCCGTCGAGCTTCATGCTCATGCTGGTGCCGAACACCAAAGCGGGCTCGCAAGCTTTGATCTACGCCGATTGCGCCGTCACCGTCGATCCTTCGTCCGAAGAGCTCGCCGACATCGCGATCGCGGCGGGACGCAATGCCGGCGCGCTGCTTCACGAAGAACCGCGTGTGGCGCTCTTGTCCTTTTCCACCAAGGGAAGCGCGCAGCATCCCCGCGTCGAGAAGATCACCCGCGCGCTCGCTCTCATCCGCTCGCGTGCGCCCGGCCTTGCGGTTGATGGTGAGCTGCAAGCGGACGCGGCCCTGTCGCCTGAGATCGCGGCGAGGAAGGTCAAGCAGGAGAGCTCGGTTGCAGGCAAGGCCAATGTGCTCGTCTTCCCCGATCTCGACGCCGCCAATATCGGCTACAAGCTCACGCAGCATCTGGGTGGAGCACAGGCGATCGGGCCCTTCCTGCAAGGCTTCGCGAAGCCGGTGAGCGATTTGTCGCGGGGCGCGAGCGTCGATGACATCGTCTCCACGATCGCCGTGATGCTCGCCACCGCCAAATGAGATCGGCATCACAGGATCACCTTGGCGATCCCGATCAGGGCAAGCCCCACCAGAAGCCATAGCGTGTGGCGGCGGAACTCCTCGGGCGTGGCGGAGAGAAAATGCCGGCCGCCCAGCAACAGCCCGACGATGAGGACGGGCAAGCACAACAGTGCCGTGACCAGCGCCTGCGATCCAAGGACGCCTTCGCGCGCCAGCAACGAGGCCGCGATGATATCGAGCGCGAAGAAATAGGCGATGAAGGTCGCCCGCATGGTCGCGGGCGCGATGGAGCTCGCCGCTAGAAAGAGCGCAACCGGCAGGCCTCCCATCGCAGTGGCGCCATTCACGAAGCCGGAGACGCCGCCGACCGCGACTTGTCCCGCGGTGCCGACCGGCTTCTCGAGGCGGAAACCGGCAAGCAAGGCGCAAGAGCACAGAAGAACGAGCCCCGCGATCAGGAGGCGCACGGTCGAGGGCGCCGCAAGGGTGAGCACGAGGACGCCGAATGGGCTGCAAACCAACGCGCCCGCAAGCAAACGTGCGATGCGGCGCCAATCGACATCCCGCCATACGCTCGCGGCCTGCATGATGCTCGCGCTGACCTCGAGCATGACGGCGACCGTCACGGGCAGTGAAGGCGGAGCAACGAGCGACCAGCTCGCGACCAGGATCGCTGAAAACCCAAAACCCGAATAGCCGCGCGCGAAGGAGGCGACGAGCAGGCCCGCGACCATCATGATCACGGCCGGCGTGGTCGCCCAGTCCGCCGCGAACAAGGCGCAGAGTTCTGCCGGAAGCACGGGCGACGGGCAGGTCATCCCGCCACCCGCCCACGCCGCGTCTTGGCTCTACGGCCTTCAGGCGACGCTGAGCGCCGCATATTTGCCGAGGAGGCGCTTCGGTTTCTTGAGCGCGTCGCGCCGGAACGGGTCACCGAGCTCTTGCGTCACCATCACCTCGACAATGGTGCAATGATCATTCTTGACCGCCTGACGCAAGGCATCGCCGAGCTTGTCGGGGTGATCGACCTTGATGCCTTTCGCCCCCATCGCCTCCGCAATTCCGGCAAAGCTCGGGTTTTCGAGATTGGTGCCGACGAAGCGGTCGGCGTAATAGTCGATCTGGTTCTTCTTTTCGGCCCCCCATTGACCGTTGTTGAAGACGACCGCCACCGCCGGAATCTTCTCGCGCACGCAAGTGAGCGTTTCCTGCAAGCTCATGCCCCAGGCACCATCGCCCACATAGGCGATGGCCGGTCGCTCGGGCGCAGCGACCTTGGCGCCGATCGCGGTCGGGAAGGCGTAGCCGCAATTGCCGAAGCTCATGGCGGCAAAGAAGCTGTTCGGCCGCTCGAAGCGCAAATAGCTGTTCGACACGGAGCAGATATTGCCGATGTCGGTGGTCACCATGGCGTTTTCCGGCATTGCCTTTTCGAGCTCGCGCAAGGCGCGACGCGGACTGATGGGCGAGCCTGCGTCTTGCCCCCAGCGGTTGAGCTCGGCCTCCCACTCCTTCTTCTGCTTCTCGATCTCGGACAGGCGCTCGCTGCGATTTTGCCGCGCCGCTACCTCGACATTTCCGGTCTGCAGGCGATGCAGGATCTCGCTCGCCGCCGCGCGCGCATCGCCACAGACGCCCACCGAGGCCTGCTTGACGAGCCCGATACGGCGCGGGTCGGCCTCGATCTGAACGAGCTTCGCGTTCTTCGGCCAGTAGTCGAGCTCATGCTGCGGCAAGGTGCCGAAGGGCCCGAGGCGCGTGCCGATGGCGATCACCACATCGGCCTTCGCCAAAAGCTTCATGGCCGCCTTTGATCCCTGATAGCCGATCGGCCCGCACCAGAGCTGATGACTCTTCGGGAAAGAGTCGTTGTGCAGGTACGTGTTGATCACAGGCGCGGTGAGATATTCGGCGAGCTTCGCCACCTCGCCGACGCCGTCCGACATCACGACGCCGCCGCCCGAGAGGATCACCGGGAATTTCGACTGGCCGATGAGCTTCACCGCCGCCTCGAGGCTCTCCGGACCGCCCGGGCCGCGCTCGACCCGGATCGGCTTCGGGATGGTGGTGTCGAATTCGCCGTAGAAGAGATCGCGCGGGATATTGAACTGCGTCGGGCCGCGCTCGAGGAGCGCGTAATCGAAGCAGCGCGACAAGAGCTCGGGAATGCGAGCCTGATTTGCGCAATGAATCTGGTATTTGGTGATCTTCTCGAAAAAGGGGAGTTGCTCGGTTTCCTGGAAGCCGCCGAGCCCTTGCGTATTCGAGCCTGTTTCGGGGGTGATCATCACCACCGGCGAATGAGCCCAATAAGCCGCGGCGATGGCAGTGACGAAATTCGTGATGCCGGGGCCGTTCTGCGCAATGCACACACCATGACGGCCGCTCGCCCGGCTATAGCCGTCTGCCATATGTCCGGCACCCTGCTCGTGAGCGACGGAGATGAAGCGGATGCCGGCGGCCTCGAACAGATCGAGCGCGTCCATATAGGCCGAGCCCACGATGCCGAACACATGCGAGACGCCGTGCGCAGCGAGCGTTTCGACGAAGGCCTCACTGGCGGACATTTTGGTCATGCGGGGTCTCCGGTTCGTGTGTTCACAAAAAGGTGAGGCGATGCCGTGAGCTTTCGCCTTGTCTCGGCCGCGCCCAGGTGCCTGACCGGCGCCGCCGCGGCGGCGATGGTTGAATGGCGCCGCACCGTAACGGCGCGGAGCTTTCAGCCTCTAGAGCCAGTCCCCGGCGATCGCTTGCGCCAGGGGCCGTAGCGCGTCGCGTCTAAATTGAAGCGAGCACTATCAGCCAATTTTTTCGCATGATCTTAGCGCAAAAGTGGGGCCACTTTTGCGGATCATGCGCTGACCTTCAATTCCCTAGGGCTCGCGCCGCCTGCCCGAGTGCTGCGATTCCGGCGCCGATGCGCTCGCGCGCGATCGACGCGAAACCGAGTCGCAGGAAATTGCGCGGCGGGGCCTCGCCCATGAAGAATACGTCGCCCGGCTCGATGAGAACGCCGCGCTTCTCGGCTTCATGCGCAAGCGCGAGACAGTCAAGCGATAAGGGCCCTTCGAGCCAAAAGCTCGACGCGCCGGCGCCCCGCAAGCGATTCCAACGCGGCAGATGACGTTCGAGCGCCGCCTCGACGAGTTCGGCACGCTCGTTCAGCGCATGAATGACACGTCGTAGATGCGATTTGTAATGGCCAAGGCCGAGGAATAGCGCGGCCGCGCGCTGATTATTGGAGGGAGGATGACGGAGCATCAGCCGGCGGAGCGCTCTCAGCTCGCGTGCGACGGGTGCCGGCGCGACCACATAGCCGATGCGCAGGCCTGGGGCGAGGATCTTGGAGAAGCTGCCGATATAAACGACGCGTCCGTCGGCATCCAGGCTGCGCAAGGCGGGAGCGCCATGGCTCTCGCCGGAAAGCTCGGACTCGTAACCGTCCTCGATGATCACGACGTCGTTCTGCCGAGCCAATTCGAGAAGCCGCTCGCGGCGACGAAGCGGCATGCTGACCGTGGTCGGGCAATGATGCGCCGGGGTGACATAGACATATTCGCATTCGGCCACTTCTTGCGACGGAACGAGCCCGTCGAGATCGACGTCAAGCGGCACCACGCGATCGCTGATCATGCCGAAAATATTTCGCGCATCGGCGTAGCCCGGGTCTTCGATGCCGATGCGCGTATTCTTTCGAAGGAAAAGTTGCGCCAGCATGAAGAGCGCCTGCTGCGCGCCCACGGTCACGATGATCTCCTCGGGCGGCGCGAAGATGCCGGCGCGCGGCAGCACATGCACGCGCAACTGGTCGATCAGCTCGGGATCATCGCCGTCGATGAGGTCGCGAGCCCAGTTTTGGATCTCGAGGACGCTCAAGGCACCGCGCGCGCTCTCGCGCCAGTCATTCGTCGGAAACAGGGACGGATCGAATTGCCCGTAAAGAAAGGGGAACGGGTAGCGCAGCCAATCGAGCTTCTTGACGATATTGCGCTGCCTCGACGGGGTGAGCCCGAAGCGGTCCGACCAGTCCGGCCCCGACACCGAGCGCGCACGCGTCTCGGTGCGCACCGGAGAGGCTGCGTCGCCGCGGTACAGATCGGCGACGAAATAACCGCTGCGCTCGCGTGATTCGAGGAAGCCCTCATCGACGAGCTGCCGATATGCAAGGACCACCGTGTTTCGGGCGACGCCAAGCGAAAGCGCAAGCTCGCGGCTCGATGGCATGCGGGCGTGGCCGGCGAGACGACGCTCCTCGATCGCGGCGACGATCATCTGCCGGATCTGGACCTGGAGCGACCTTTGGTTCAGCGCGAAGTTGCGGAAGAGGACACTCCAATTGAGGCGGCTTTCACCCGCTTCCTTCCGCCGAAGAGATGCCGGCGCGGCGGCGGCACGCCCGACCAGGTGCTTGCGAGCGGAATTCTTGCGAGCGGCGCCGTCTCCGGCATCCTTGTCTCGGTCCCCAGGGTGGACAAGCGCGTGATCCAAGCGAAAGCGATCCTCTGGTTCTATGGTCGGTCCAAACTTGTTTCATAATGGGTCCAGTTGCGGCCTTCACGCAAGGACGAATGCGCCTGAAAGCTTCCCGCCGGTCGAGTATGGCGCCACCATGCGCGTGAGCACCATTTGTCGGACGGCAGGGCGTGGCTTCCACTCGGCCTCGCTGGCACGGTCGCAAAATCAAGAAAAATTGAGGGCAGGGAGCGCGAGATGAAGGTCGGCGAGCAAAGCGTCGAAGGAAGAGCCCAAATCGCGGCCGTGCCGCGATGGAAGCGGGCGCGCTACGCGGTCCTGCTCTCGCTCTCCCTCATGTATTTCATCGCCTACATCGACCGCACCAACATCTCGGTCGCGGGACCATTCATCTCGAGGGAGCTCGCCCTCTCCAAGGGGCAGCTCGGCTTCATCTTCTCCGTCTTCGCCTATCCTTACACGGCCATGCAGATCATCGGCGGCTGGCTCGCCGACCGTTTCGGCCCGCGCCTGATCCTGTTTCTTCTCTGCGTCATCTGGTCGGTCGGGACCGTCCTCACCGGCATGGTGGGCGGGGCGGTGTCGCTCATCGTCGTGCGCCTTCTCGTCGGCATCGGCGAAGGCGGCGCCTTCCCGGCCGCGACACGCGCCATGAGTTTCTGGTTTCCGCCACAAGAGCGCGGGCTCGCGCAAGGGGTGACGCACAGCTTCGCTCGCCTCGGCGGCGCGGCCGCGCCTTACGCGGTCGTCGGCATCATGGCGGCCTTCGGCTGGCGCGCCGCTTTCTTCGTGCTCGGAGCCTTGAGCGCGGCCTGGGCGGCATGGTGGCTCATTTCCTTCCGCAACACGCCGCATGAGAACCCTTCAGTCGCGCCCGACGAGCTCGAGGAGATCGGCATTCCGGCTACGAAAACGGCGCTGGAGAAGACGCCCTGGCGCGCCATGATCTCGCGCATGTGGCTCGTGACCTTCGTCGATTTTTGCTACGGATGGTCGCTATGGGTGTTTCTTACCTGGTTGCCATCCTATCTCCTCGAGGCGCGCGGCTTCGACGTCACCAAGATGGCTCTCTTCACGTCTTTGCCGCTCGCGGCCGGCGTCCTGGGTGACAGCTTGGGCGGCATCATCTCGGATCGCATCCTGAAGGCGACCGGCAATCTTCGCCTCGCGCGCTGCTCCTTGCTGGTGTTCGGCCTTACGGGCGCCCTCGGCTTTATGGTGCCGGCGGTGCGCACCGAAGATGCTTACCTTGCGGTCTATGGCCTCACCGCCTCCTTCTTCTGCCTCGAGCTGACGAATGCGGTGCTTTGGTCGCTTCCGATCGACATTGCCGGACGTTATGCTGGGACCGCCGGCGGGATGATGAACACCGGGTTCGGCCTTGCGGGCGCCATCTCGCCCGTGGTCTTCGGCATCCTGATCCAGCGGACAGGCAGCTATGTGGGCCCCTTCGCCATTACGGCCGGCCTGCTCGCGGTCGGCGTTGTCGGGGCGTTGTTCATCGATCCGAACCGCAAGGTCGAGGAACAAAGCTTTGCGGCGATAACGAGCTAGGAAGGCGCTCCAATCATGTTGGACAGGCAAGTATCGGGGAAGGAAACGCCCCACAAAAAGAGGTCAGACCGGAGTGCCGAAGCGAGCGACACCGCGAGGCTAGTCGCCGAGCTGATCGAGCGCGCGAAAAAGGCTCAAGCGATCGCGAACCGCTATGACCAGGCAAGCACTGATCTTCTGGTCGCGGCGGCCGGCTGGGCGATCATGGAGCCTTCGCGCAATCGCGTTCTCGCCGAGCTTGCGGTCGCCGACACCGGCCTCGGCAATGTGGTGGACAAGATCGAGAAGAACCATCGCAAGACGCTAGGCCTCTTGCGCGACCTGAAGGGCGCGAAATCGGTCGGCGTCATCGCCGAGCACGGCGACACCGGCATCATCGAGATCGCGCGTCCCGTCGGCGTGGTGGCAGCGATCACGCCATCGACCAATCCGGGCGCGACACCGGCGAACAAGATCATCAACGCGCTCAAAGGGCGCAACGCCGTGATCCTTGCGCCTTCACCGAAAGGCTGGACCACTTGTGCGAAGCTCGTCCAATTCGTCCATGCCGAATTGGACAAGCTTGGCGCACCACGCGACCTCGTGCAGCTTCTCCCCGCGCCGGTTACGAAAGCAACGACGCACGAGCTCATGCGCCAGGCGGACCTCGTTGTGGCGACGGGGTCGCAAGCGAATATCCGGGCCGCCTATGCGAGCGGCACGCCGGCATTCGGGGTCGGCGCCGGCAATGTGGCGAGCATCGTTGATCGCAGTGCCGATCTCGATGAGGCAGCGCGGCAGATCGCCAAGTCGAAGACCTTCGACAATGCGACGAGCTGTTCCTCCGAGAACAGCCTCGTGCTTCATGCCGAGATTTACGACGCCATGCTCGAGGCGCTTGCGCGAAACGGCGGTGTTCTTCTCGATAGCGAGGAGCGCGAGCGCCTTCGAGCCGCGCTGTTTCCCGAGGGCAAGCTTTCCCCCGGGTTGATCGCCAAGGACGCGCGCACGATAGCGGCAAAGGCTGGTCTTGACGAGAAACGCTTTCGCTCCGCTCGCTTCCTCATGGTCCCCGAGGACGGCTTTGGTCCCGCCCATCCGTTCTCGGGCGAAAAGCTCGCGCCTGTGCTCGCGATCTATGGCGCCGCGGATTTCGCCGAGGCGATGCGCATCGTGGAGCGCATCTATGCCTATCAGGGCGCTGGCCACTCGGTCGGCTTGCATACGCGCGATGAAGACCAGGCGCTTGAGCTCGGACTCAAGCTTCCGGTGTCGCGCGTCATCGTCAACCAGGCCCATTGCATCGCAACCGGCGGCAGCTTCGACAATGGGCTTCCCTTCTCGTTATCGATGGGATGCGGCACTTGGGGGCGCAACAGCTTCTCCGACAACATGAACTACCGGCATTTCCTCAACATCACGCGTGTCTCGCGCGTGATCCCGGAGCGCGTTCCTGATGAGAAAGAGGTGTTCAGCGAATATTTCGCGCGAACCGCAGGGACTTCCGGAGGGCCTCGCTCCGCTGCGCGTGAGGCAAAGCGGCAAGATCATCGGCGATGAATGACGAAACGACGGTGCGGGTCACGCCCAGCACGGGATTGGCGCGACAGCCGGTGAACGCCGCTCGGCGAACCTTGCGCGACATCGCCCTTGATCACGCGGGCTCGCAAGGCTCAGCGCCCTTCCTCATCGCTCCGGACCATGCACAGGAGCCGGGCCGCGTGCTGAGCTATGACGGCTTGCTGCGCGAGGCGAGAGCGCTCGCGGCCGAGCTGAAAGCGCGTGGACTGCGCGCCGGCGACAAGGTCGCGCTCTTGATGCCGAACGGCTATCAAACCGCTTCGCTTTTCGTAGGCGCCATGATCGGCGGCTTCGTGGCAACCCCTCTCAATCTTAGAAGCTCTCGCGCCGGCCTCGCCTATGCGCTCGACCATTGCGATTGCAAGATCCTGTTCACGACGCCGGCACAATCGGCAGAGCTCGGCGAGGCCCTGCCGCTTGTGGCACGCAAGATCACCATCGAAACGATCGAGGTCGATGCCGGCCAGCTTTTTCCGGACGCGCCCGGATCGTTTGAATTCGAGCCCCTCGACGAGAACGCGCCGGCGCTTCTCATGTACACCTCCGGCACGACAGGCACGCCGAAGGGCGTGCTGCTCACGCACCGCAACCTCGTCGCGGCGGCGACGAGCGTCGCCAAATGGCATGGGCTCCAGCCGAACGACCGGGTGCTGAGCTCTCTGCCGCTCTATCATATCAATGGCCAGGTGATCGGCACGCTCACACCCTTCCTCTCCGGCGGCAGCATCGTCGCGCCGCACGCGTTCTCGGTGTCGAGCTGGTGGCGTGATGTGGAAGCCTATCGCTGCACCTGGATCAACATGGTGCCGACCATCATTGCCTATTTGCTGAACGCGGCGGCCGGCGCTCCGCCGCGGCGCTTCCCCGAGCTGCGCTTCGGCCGCTCGGCCTCGGCCCCCTTGCCGCCGGATCAGCATCGCGCCTTCGAGGAGAGCTTCGGCGTGCCGGTGATCGAGGGCATGGGCATGACCGAATCGGCATCCCTCGTCTTCTGCAATCCGATGCAGCTCGCGCGCCGCAAATATGGCAGCGTCGGTCTCCCTTGCGGCGTCGAAGCTTTCATCGCCGATCCGCAGGGGCGCCAATTGCCCACGGGCAAGGCTGGCGAAATCCGGTTTCGCGGCCCGAATTTGATGGGCGGCTATTACAAATCACCGGAGCGAAGCGCGGAAGCTCTCGATGCTTCAGGCTTCCTTCGAACAGGCGATCTCGGTTTTCGTGACGAGGACGGCTTTTTCTTCATCACCGGCCGATTGAAGGAGCTCATCATCAAGGGGGGCGAGAACATCGCGCCGCGCGAAATCGACGAAGCCCTGCTCTTGCATCCGGCAATCCTGGAAGCCGGCGCCGTCGGTATTCCCGACAATGATTATGGCCAGGAGATCCTGGCGGGGATCGTGCTCAAGCCGGCGGCCCAGTTGAGCGAAGAGGAGTTGCGCGCGCATTGCATGGTTCATCTCGGTCGCTACAAGACGCCGAAATTTTTCGCTTTCCTTCCCGAGCTGCCGAAGGGACCTTCGGGAAAGGTGCAGCGCCTCGCCATTGCGCAGGGCTGGACGGGGCGAGCTTGAGTCGAGGTCGCGAGCAAAGGCCGGGCCGGCGCCCGGTCATGACGCCTCGTCATGCGCGCACTTGGTGCGCGCACCCACGCCTTCATTTCGCCCGCAAAAACAGCAAAGGCATGGATGGCCGGCCCGGCCAGGACGGCTATGTGGATAAAAGAAGCGCCGTCAATCGTGCCTGCGCATCCTCTCGACGAACTTCATTGCCGCCTGCGCGACCTGCGCAACCGACATGCCGGGTTTGAAAAGGGCTGAGCCAATGCCGAAGCCATCGGCGCCCGCCTCTCTATAGGCCGGGATATTCTCGAGCCCGATGCCGCCGACCGGGAGGAGCCGTGTTTCCTTCGGCAGCACGGCACGGATGGAGCGCACCACTTTCGGCGAGATCATCTCGGCAGGAAAGAGCTTCAGCGCATCGGCGCCCGCGGCGAGCGCCGCGAAGGCCTCGCTTGGCGTGGCGACGCCCGGGACCGAAACGAGATCGCGCTTCTTCGTGGCATGCACCACCGCGGCTTCGAAATTCGGTGATACGATAAGGCGCGCGCCGGCATCGGCGACTTGCCCGACGGCGTTCGCATCGAGAACCGTGCCGGCCCCGATCAACATCCTCCCCGTGAAACGCGCCGCGATGCGCTCGATGCTCGCAAGCGGGGAAGGCGAGTTCAGCGGCACTTCGAGGATGCGAAAGCCGGCGTCGAAGAGCGCCGTCGCGATGTCGACCGCCTGCTCGGGCCGAAGGCCGCGCAGAATCGCGATCAGCGGGAGCCCTGCGAGAGCTTCGTCAAACCGCATGTCCGATCCTTTCGGCGATCTCGGCAATGGCAATGGACCCGCGCACCGCTGCATCGGAAGGGCCGAGCTGAGGTTCGAGCCCGAAGGCTGTCGCCGCCCGTCCGTAAACCTCGACGAGATGCTCCCCGCCGACAAGGCCGACGCGGTCGCCGGCCTCGAACCAACCCATCTCGCGGGCTTCGTGAAATTCCGTGCCGACGACGAGCCCCGAAAGATAATCCGATGTTTCCGCCGCACCGAGATTCCCCGCGAGCCATCCGGTGCGCACCGAAAACAAAAGGGAGAGGAGACCGCTCGCCTGCGTGCGCTCGCGCGCGGCATCCAGGCCAAGCGCGAAGGCGCTCCAGTTCGGTGCCGGCTGCGGCTCAGCGAGCGGCTTGGCGAGCTGCGCAATGAAGGAGTGGCGCGACAGGACGCTGAACACTTCGCCTGTCACGAAGGTGCGAAAGCGCAGGATCCGGCCGCCACCAACGCGCGCCCATTTCGAGTGCGTGCCCGGCAGGACCACCGCCATCTCGTGGTCGAGACCAAAGCCCACGAGCTGCGTCTCCTCTCCGCGCATCACATCGGGAAAGGGTTGCACGCCCTTGTCGGTAAGACCCGGAATGAAACCGATGACGCCGCCGTCCGCGAGCTCCATTCGTCGTATCGCGCGGGCGAGCGCCTCGGCGCCCGCGGGCGCCTCGACATAGGGCGTTTCGATCCAGCCGTTGCGGCTGGTGATCATCCCGGCCGCGTAGATCGGAAGCACCCGGTGCGCGATTCGCCACGCCGCCATGTTGCGGGAAAGGACCGTTTCGAACTCCGCCTTCGGCACCGATTGGATTCCCTCCGGTGTCTCGACACGATCGAGCACCGAGCCGTTCGCATCCACAAGGAGAGCGCGAAAGGTGGTCGTTCCCCAGTCGAGCACGACGCAGCGCGGCGGGTGAGAGGAAGCGTTCATCTGGCACGGGCCTTCGCGCGTTGAGGTGATCGTGCACTTAATTATCTGAAAACGGATCGGCAATCGCGCGCTTGCCTTGAACTAAGTGCGCCAGACCGCCGCCGCGGCTCCCCCTCGCCCCGCAATTGAAAGTGCCCGCTCCTGACCTCACTTCGTGAGGCCATCCTCTCCCGCTCGCAAAGGTCTCACGAGCGGTGGAGGAAATGCGGCTAGCGATTTTGCTTCTCGCGAGTGCCCGACTTCTCAAACGCGTCCTCACTCTCGCGCCAACAACAGCGAACCCGAGACGTGCACTTCACCCTCCCAACCCGGCGGGATGAGCGTCGTTGCGTCGAGCTGAGTGATGATGGCGGGCCCGGTGAAACTGTCGCCCGCGCCGAATTTCTCCCGATCGAAGACCGGCACGTCGCGCAACCCCTCCGCAAAGCGAACTCGGCGCGTCGCGATGGCTTTCGCGCCGCGCGCGCGACCGAGCTTTTCGCGCACCGGAGCCGGCATGCGCCCGCTCGCCTCGATCCTGAGCGTAACGAGCTCGATGGCCGCATCGAGGGTGAAGCCATAGAGAGCCGAATGGGCTTTGCTGAATTGCACCTCGGTCGACGTCGCATCGCCGGCCCAGCACACCGCGAGCTCGCTCCCCTGGCCATGATAGCGCAAGAGCGCGACGCGCTGCTCACGCCGATCAGCGAGAGCGACGCCCTCCTCCTCGAACCACGATTTCGCATCCTCCGCGAGCTCCGCGTAGAGCCTTGTGACCACCACCTCGTCGATCCTGCCCGATTTCGCCAGAGTACGGCTGAACTCGGCCTTGAGATCGGCGGCAAGCAGGCCTTCGGCGCAGAGCACGCCGGGTGCCGGCGGGATGAGCACTTTCTCGATGCCGAGGAGCGCCGAAAGCGAGCATCCGTGCAGCGGTCCGGCGCCCCCGAAAGCGACCAGGGTGAAGTCGCGCGGATCATGTCCGCGCTCGACCGACACCACGCGAATCGCGCCGACCATATTGCTGTCGATGATCGCCAGCATGCCGCGCGCGGCCTCTTCGATGGTGAGGCCGAGCGGTTCGGCTACGCCTTTCCGGATCGCCGTCTCGGCGAGCGAACGCTCGAGCGCCATGCGGCCGGCGAGGAGGCTTTCTGGCAATTGGCCGAGCACGACATGGGCGTCGGTGACCGTCGCCTCGGTGCCGCCGCGGCCGTAGCAGGCGGGCCCGGGCTGAGCCCCCGCGCTGCGGGGCCCCACAGTGAGCGTGCCTTTTGTCACATTGGCGATTGAGCCGCCTCCCGCCCCGATCGTCACAATGTCGACCATGGGGAGCGAGAGCGGCCATTCGCCGACCTGCCCATGTTGCGTGAGACTGATCTCCCCGCCCTTAATGAGCGCAATATCGGCGCTCGTCCCGCCAATATCGACGGTGATGATGTCGCCAAACCCGCAAGCGGCCGCGACATCGCGCGCTCCGACCACGCCGGCGGCAGGGCCCGAAAGCACGGTGAGCGCCGGCGCGCGGCGGATGGTGCGGGCACCCGCGACACCGCCATTCGACTGCATCAGCAAGAGCGGCGCTGTGATTTTCGCGTCCGCGAGCCGCTCCTCGAGGTGCCCCACATAGCTCGCAATGCCGGGCATCACCGAGGCATTGAGGATCGTGGTGAGCGAACGCTCATATTCGCGCACCACCGGAAGGACGTCGGTCGAGGCAGTGACGGCGACATCAGGAAGCGCGGCACGCAAGAGCTCGGCGACGCGCTGCTCATGGGCCGGATTGGCGAAGGCGTGCAAGAGGCACACCGCGACCGCCTCGACCTCGAGCTTCCGCAGGCTCTCGATCGCCGCCGCGACGCTCGCCTCATCGAGCTCTTCGAGCTCCACGCCGCCCACGCCGATGCGCTCGCGCACCTCGAGGATGCGCGAGGCCGGCACCGGTCGCTTCGGCTTCACCCATGAATAGAGATTGACGCGGCGCGGAATGTCCTGTCGCCCGATCTCGAGCACATGGCGAAACCCCGCCGTGGTGACGAGCGCGGCGCGCGCACCTTTGCGCTCCAGGATCATGTTGGTGGCGACCGTCGTGCCGTGCAGCACGCGGCCGACCTCCTGAGGCTGGCATGCGGCCTCCTCGAGCGCAAGCCGCACGCCCGTGAGGAAGGCTTGCGAAGGATCGGACGGGAGGCTCGGCGTCTTGGCGCGCCATGCGCGGCCGCTCGACGGGTCCTGCAGGGTCACATCCGTGAAGGTGCCGCCGATATCGACGGCGACGACAAGGCTTCGAGCGTCGGGAGAGGGCCGTTGCCCCGCTTCGGGAAAGGACATCCTGGATGACGAAGGAAGTGTCGCGGACGAATCAGGCGAGGACATCGACATACTCGTTGCGATGGAAGGCACGCACCTGCGGGCGCTTGCGCCGGAGCGCCGCCGTCGCGGCAGCGTCAACCTTTTCCGCTGCGATCACGACGCCATAGAGCTTCGCGGCAGCCTTCTCGCTGACGAAGCCGCTGAGCACATCCTCCAGCACATCTTCCGCCGGACGGTCGAATGGGTGGCCGTGGCCGCCGCCTCCGCCCGTCTCGATCCGCAGGGTGTCGCCGCGTGTGAGCCGATTTCCGTCCGAAAGCGGCCGCAGCGCCCGCTCGCGTTCCGTGCCCGGATTGACGACAGCACGCCCCGCACCACCCGACATGCCCCCGGCGATGCCCCAGGGCGGGTTCGTGACGCCGTCGATGCGCACGGCGAGAATGGCGTCATCAGCGAGGATCTCGTATTCGCGCACGATGCCGCAACCGCCACGGTATCGGCCCGGCCCGCCGCTGTCCCTCGCGATGCCGTAATGGGTGAGGCGCACGGGGTAGCCGAGCTCGACGAACTCGACGGGATAATTTTCCTGAGCAACGAAATAGACCGCGTCGATGCCGTCCGCATAAGGGCGAGCGCCGTAACCGACGCCGATGCCGTCGGAAAGCAGGAACGGCTGCTTCTCGCCCTTCTCGTCGGTGAAAGTGCCACGCATCAAGGTGATGACGTAGGCCGAATGAGCCGCCGGCCCCTTGCCGCTCGCGACGTTGACGAGCCCCATTAGCGCGGCGAGCACGCGCATCATGGTGAGGCCGCGCATGCCGAGCGGAGCAGGAAAGCGCGGCGCCAGCAGCGAGCCCTCGCGCAAGACCACCTCATCGAGCGCCTGCGGGCCGCCCGCATTGCACACCTGCCCCGGATCGCCGCCGAGATAGTAGAGCCCGAGCGCCATGCCGGGCACGCCGGGATTCATGAGGAAGTTCACCGGGCCAGGGGATTGATCATCGCTCCCGCTCGCGTCGAGGACGAAGCGATCCTCACCCTTGGCGCCGCGCTCACGCGTCAAGGCGAAGCGCATGCGATAAGGGCCGTTCCCGTGGCCGTCCGAATCGATCGCATCGGTGAAACGATGCGTGCCGTAAGGGAAGGTCTCGGCGAGACGTTCACGCACGAGGCGCCGTGTGCGCTCGAGCAACTGTCGCAACCCGTCCTCCACCACCGCGGCGCCGAAGCGGATGAGAATCTCGTCGACCCGTTTCACGCCGAGCTCGACACTCGCCATCAAGGCCCGCATGTCGCCGCGGCTCTGCTCGGGGAAGCGGGAATTGCGGTGAAACATTTCGAGCACCGCCTCATTCACGCAGCCGCCATCGATCAGCTTGGTGGCGGGAACGATGATCCCCTCCTGAAAAATGTCGGTGGCATCGGGGCTGATCGAGCCGGCACGCATGCCGCCGATATCGGCGAAATGCGCCCAGCTCATCACAAAGGCGCAGCGACGGCCTTGGTGGAAGACGGGCGCGATGAGCACCTGATCATTGGAATGTGAGACCGCGCCCGTCGACTCATAGCAATCGCTGTACCAGTAAAGGTCGCCGGGCCGCATGGCTTCGGGCGGGAAGCGCTTGAACACCGAGCCGCTCATGTCGCCGAAGACCGGCATATTGGAGCCGACCGCCATCACCCCATCCGCGTCGAAAAGCGAGGTGTAGAAGTCCTTCTTCTCGCGGATGAAGGCCGAGATCGCGGTGCGCTCGATGAGCGCTTCCATCTCGGCCTGCACGGCGCGAATGGCGCCGCGCAAAATCTCCAACGTGACCGGGTCGCAGACGCCGGCGGCCGCTTGCTTCTTGCTTGAAGCGTCGGCCGCGGGCTTTGCCTCGTCCTCAATCGAGCGGAGCATTCGTCGGATCCTTGATGGCGATGAGCGTCGCGGCCGAAATCAGCGCGCCAAACACGATATAGGCGGCGGGCGAGATTGGGCTGCCCGTTTCTTTGATCAGGAAAGTGGAAATGTAAGGCGCCAAGCCACCGAAGAGCGCTACGGCAAGACTGTAGCCGATCGACAACGCCGTAAATCGCACCTTGGTCGGGAAGAGCTCGCTCAGCACCGCGCAAAGCGGCCCGGCATACATGGCAAGGAGCACGGCCGAGATGCCTTGCACGAGCATGAGGCCGGCACCGCTGCGCATGCCGGTGAGCAGGAGAAAGAGCGGAAAGGAAGCGACCGCGTATCCCAGCGCGGAGGTCAAAAGGATAGGCTTGCGGCCGAGCTTGTCGGAAAGCGCGCCCACCATCGGCGTAAGCACCGTGAGGATGACGGCGGCGAACGTCGTCGAGAGGTAGGCCGTGCTCGCTGCGATCCCGAGCTGGCCCGAAGCAAAGCTCGGCAGGAAGATGTTGAAGACGTAATTGCCGATCGTGCCGACGATCGACAGCCCGAAGGCCGCGGCAACCGGGCGCGAATAGAGGGTGAGGCTGTCGCGCACGGGCGAGGAGGCAGCCTTGTTCTGCGCCATGACGCGATCGAAGGCGGGCGATTCGGCGACCCGGGAACGCAGATAGAAGCCGATCGGGGCGAGCAGAAAGCCGAGAATGAACGGCACGCGCCATCCCCAGGCGATCATCGCCTCCTTGTCGAGAAGGGCATTGAGAAGATAGGCCGACAAAGTGCCCATGATGAGGCCGAGCCCGACGCTGAATTGCTGCATCGAGCCGATGAAGCCGCGCTTGCCCGGTGGCGCATATTCGACGAGGAAGGCCGCGGCCCCTCCCCATTCGCCGCCCGTCGAGAAGCCTTGCACCAGCCGGCAAAGGACGAGGAGGATCGGTGCCGCGATGCCGATCGACGCGTAGGGCGGGATGAGGCCGGTGACGGCGGTCGCGGTCGCCATCAATCCGACCGTCAGCACGAGCGCTACCTTGCGCCCCTTGAGGTCGCCGAGCGCGCCGATCACGACGGCGCCGACGGGGCGCATGAAGAAGCCCACACCGAAAGTCGCGAAGCTGCTCAGCAAGGAGACCAAAGGCTGGTCGCTCGGAAAGAAATTGGCGCCGATCTGCGTGGCAAACAGGCCGTAGATCACGAAATCGAACAGCTCGACGAAATTGCCGACCGCGCAAGAGACGATCGCGCGACGACGAAGCCGTTGCATATCCGCGGTGCCGAACGTCGAATCGAGATAGGCGGCAGCTTGCGACATGATGGTGCCCCTTGCGTCCTTCCAACCCTGATGCCCCTCACCACACCAAGCGGCACGGGCTCGATCTCTTCTCAAGCGAAAGCGAAACCCTTTTTGGCTGCTCGCCTCGCCTGCTCACCTTGCATCAAGCATCGCGGTCGCGCGCTTGTCGATCCCCTTTGCGCTCTTATGCCGTCGCTTCGTCGAGTGCTCGCGCAGCTTCGCGCAAGCTTGCGAGCACGCGGTTTCGCGCGCGAGCCGCCCCGACAGCGACAAAGCGCGCCTCGTCGGAGCCCGGCTTCTGGGCCGCGAGATCACGCAGCTTCTGCAATGCCGGCCAGGCCGGCTGCGGCAAGGCCGGGTCATGGCTGAAGCGATCCCCTTCCGTGTAGTCGAGCGGCACCAGGGCACGCGAGACCCTCACCAAGGCTGCGTTCAAGCGATCGATCATTGCGGGCTCGTTCTCCCCTTTCAACGCCTTGATTGATTGCGCCTTTCGAAACACGCTCTCAGCAACCTCGAGCACGCCCTCGAGCCCGACATCATGCTCGAGAGGCGCGGCAATCGTCTTCAGCTCCTCGACGAGCGACAAGAGATGGGCGGCGGGGTCGAGCGGCAAGATCGGATCGTTGAGAAGGCGCGAGAGCGTTGCGACCACGACGCGCGTATCGCGCACCAAAAATTCCTCGTCCAACTTGTCGATGAGGTCGTGTGGCGTGTGCCACCACCAACCGAGCGGGTTTCGCATTTTCACCGGCCCTGGCGGCTGGTGACTGATGGACCCATACATCGAGGGGATGCCCACCCCCCAAAAGGATTGATCGCTCGAGCGAGAGGGCCGCTTGCCGAGGTGGTGCTGGCCCGTCTCGGCAAGCGTCGCCTCCCTGGCGAGGCCGGCGAGCTCGATGACGACGCCGTTCTCGGTGAGCACATCCGCACCGATGCCGCCGGTCGAATCCACATTGACATGAGCGACGCAACGGCGGTCGAGCTCGTCGAAATTCTGGTCGACATACCAGGCCGAACCCGAATAGCGCCCATGCGAATGGCCGGACCAGAAGCAGATGCGCAATCCGCGTCGCCATCCGGCGCGCCGCTCGGCAAGAAGCCGCGCCGCCTCGAGCATGGTGGCATTCGCGCTGCCATTATCCATCACGCCGAAATACCAGGTGTCGTGGTGGCCCGAGAAAAGCACGAAAGGCGCATCTCGTCCGGCGGGTCCGTCGAGCTCGGCGACCAGAAGCGGGGTCTTGCGCCAACCCGTGTCCACTTGCGCGTGCAGCACCATCTCGAGCGTGCCGCCGCGTGCGAGCTTGGCGCGAACGGCCTCGCCATCGACATTCGAGATGGTGCAAGCGACGGTCGAGGGCAGAAGCGCCAGCGTCTCGTTCGAGGGGCTCCCCCAAACCGGCGAGATGCACATCTCGTGCAAATGCTCGTGCGGCGAGACGTGGACCTGCCCCACCGCGCCGGCACGCCGGGCCAAATCCGCGACCGCCGGGCTTGCGATGCCGTCGACAAGCACGATCTTTCCACGGCAATCGGCGCGCGCGAAGTCCGCCGCACCACCTTCGCCGAGGTCGAGCAGCTCTGCCCTCAGGCCTCCTGACGGGGAAGGCCGCGTGAAGGAATGGGTGATGCATGCGAGCGAGCGCCCGTCCACCTCGGCCCGCGCGGCACCCGGAAGACTGATATAGGCGTCGTGCGACAGAAGCTCGGTGCGATAGCCATAGCGCTCGAGGCACGTCTCGAGATAACGGAAGCTTTCGAGCTCCTCGGGCGTGCCGGAAAGCTTCACGCGCTTCGCGAATTCGGCGCAATGGCGCATCAGCTCCTTGCCGCTCACGGCGGCGCTCGTCTCATGCGCGATGTCATTCATGATGATGGTCCTCAATGGGATGGCGGCGGCATGCGCCTCGAGGTTGCCGGTGCGCTCCACGCCGTCCCGATCGATCAAACGATCTCGTTGTGGAGCTTCGTCTCTCCTCGCCAAAGGCGACCGAGATTCTCGGCAAGATAATCGAGGATGGTGTCTTCATACCCGCGCGTCTCGCCGGCCGTGTGCGGCGTGACAAGAACATGCGCCATGTCCCACAAAGGAGACGAGGCCGCGAGCGGCTCCTCTTGCGTCACATCGATACCGGCGCCTGCGATGCGCTTCTCGACGAGCGCTTGGACGAGTGCCCCCTCATCGACGCATCGTCCACGCGCCACGTTGACGAGGAAGGCCGAAGGCTTCATCGCGCGAAGCGCTTGCGCATCGATCAGCCCTTGCGTCTCCTTGGTCAAAGGGCAGGTGAGCGCCACGAAATCCGCCTGCGGCAGATAAGATTTCAGCACACCGATCGCATGCACCTCATCGGCATGGCCTCGGCCAATCGCAGGATCGCGCCGCAACCCGATGACGCGCATGTCGAAGGCCTTGGCGAGCTTCGCGAGCCTATTGCCGATCGTGCCAAGCCCGATGATCACGAGGGTCTTGCTGGAAAGCTCATCCTCGCGTCTTGAAAGATCGCCGATCATGGCGCGCCAATGATGCTTGCCCTGATTGTCGCGCGCCTCGGGCAAGCGGCGCATGAGGGCGAGCATGAGGGCCATCGCATGCTCGGCGACCGCTCGCGAATTCACGCCTTGCGCGTTTGCGAGCCGCACGCCGCGCGCGCGCAGCTTGTCCTGCGCGAACTGGTCAACGCCCGAGCCGATGCTCTGGATGTATTTCAGCTTCGTCGCCTTATCGAGAAGCTCGTTCTTCCACATGCCCGAGACGACGAGCACATCGGCCTCGCCGATCCTGCGGGCAAGCTCGTCGGGCCCGCGCACCTCGAAGCTTCGAAGCCCGGTATTGCGCGCCTCGAAGCGGGTTTGGAGCTGGTACGCGACATGGGCGAAACAAATGGTGAGATCGTCTTTGGCGGGGAGCATGGCTTGAGGCATGACTTGGAATTTCGCAGGAGAGCGCGAGGGAGGTCAAGCCGCGCGGGGGAAGGGGCGCCGGCGCCTCATTTCTTCTCCCGCCTCTTTGGCGGGAGACGGTGGCATCACGAAGGTGATGCCGGATCAGGGTGGCGACGCGTCACTCGACAATTCTCGTGGAGCCTTGAAATTGGGACTCGGCCCCGGAGCCCTTCGCATGCTGACTTGGCCAATGCTTGACCAAGCCAATTTCATGATCATATGGAAGACGTCCGCACACAGGCGTGAACCCATGACAGACAAGGTCCGAGCATGACGATCACCGTAAAGGTTGGCGAAGCCAAAACCCACCTATCGGAATTGCTGGCCAGAGTCGAAGCTGGCGAAGAGGTGATCATTGCGCGCGGCAAGGAGCCCATCGCCAAGCTGAGCCGCATTCGCCACGAGAAGGACTTGCAATCCGTTATTGCGGAAATCAAAGCGGCACGAGCCAGTCGTCGCAAGACGACGATCGACGAGATCTTGGCTTGGCGCGATGAAGGGCGCCGGTTTTGATGGTGGTCGATTCATCGATGGCGGCGGCCTGGTTCCTGCCGGATGAGCAAAATGAGTTGGCCGATAGGCTCATGGCCCATCTCGGCCGAGCGCCCGGCCGCGTACCCTCGCTGTTCTGGTTCGAGACGCGCAACCTTTTCTTGATAGCCGAGCGGCGGGGACGCCTTAAATCGGGTGATGCCGCATTCTCGATGGCGCAATTACGTAACTTGTCGTTGGAAGATGCCGGTTCTGGCAGCGACCGCTTGGTCCTCGACCTCGCCACCAAGCATCGCCTGACGGGCTATGATGCGAGCTATCTGGCTCTCGCCGCGCACGAGGGCCGCGCGCTTGCGACCCTCGACAGAAAGCTCGCGCAAGCGGCGCGGCTTGAAAAAGTGAAACTGCTCGGGCCGTTGCGGAGCGAGATTGAGGAAATGAAAGGCGAGCCGTGAGAATTGCGTGGTGAAGGCCAATTTGGAAGAAATAAAGCCCCCTCGTTCTCCCTTTGCGGGAGACGGTGCGGGCCGCGTCAGCGGCCGAC
Organism: Hyphomicrobiales bacterium; assembly: GCA_019246665.1. GTDB lineage: Bacteria > Pseudomonadota > Alphaproteobacteria > Rhizobiales > Beijerinckiaceae > GAS188. The sequence continues at coordinate 34,687 of JAFAQA010000263.1, read as the reverse complement.
GGATGGGGGGCAGTCAAAAGTCCCCCTCACCCGGCGTCACTGCGTGAAGGCACATTCTTTTGAGCGTGTCCGATTTGCCGGATCGGCTTAAGGGCCAGGGAGCAGTGAAAGACTCGAATAGGAGCCTTTCTCACCCTTTACGCTCGTTCACTCACCTCAGCTCGGCGCAGAAGCGCTGGATCTTCGTGCATGCCTCTTCGAGGAGCGCGTTCGAGGTGGCGTAGCTGATGCGGAAATTGGGGCCGAGGCCGAAGGCCGTCCCGTGCACGGCCGCGACGCCCTCCGTCTCCAGGAGCTCGGCGACAAAATCCTCATCCGTCTCGATCGTCTTTCCCGAAGGGGCCTTCTTGCCGATGGTCGCGCCGCAATCCGGGTAGACGTAAAACGCGCCTTCCGGCTTCGGGCAGACGATGCCCTTCGCCTGGTTGAGCATCGAGAGAACGAGGTCACGGCGCTCCTCGAAAGCCTTGCGGAAGACTTTGAGATGGTCTTGTGGGCCCGACAAGGCTTCGACCGCCGCCCATTGCGAGATGGCGGAAGTGCCTGAGGTCTGATGGCCCTGCACCATCTCCATCGCCCTGATGAGATGGTCGGGCCCGCCCGCATAGCCGATGCGCCAGCCCGTCATCGCATACGCTTTCGAGACGCCGTTCATGGTGAGGGTTCGCTCGTAGAGCGCGGGCTCGACCTGGGCCGGCGTCACGAACTCGAAATCGCCGTAGACAAGATGCTCGTACATATCGTCCGTCAGGATCCAGACCTGGGGATGACGGAGCAGGACATCGGTGAGGGCCTTCATCTCGGCGTGGCTGTAAGCCGCGCCCGAAGGATTCGACGGCGAATTCAGGATCACCCATTTCGTCTTCTTGGTGATGGCGCGCTCGAGATCGGACGGCTGCAACTTGAAAGCGTGCTCAATGCCGCAATCGACGATCACCGGCGTGCCGCCGCAAAGCGCGATCATCTCCGGGTAGCTCACCCAATAAGGTGCCGGGACGATCACCTCATCACCAGGGTTCATGGTGGCGAGCATGGCGTTGTAGATCACATGCTTGCCTCCCGTGCCCACGATGATCTGGGAAGGCTTGTAGTCGAGCTTGTTCTCGCGCTTGAACTTGCCGCAAATCGCGTCGCGCAATTGTGGGATGCCGACCACGGGGGTGTATTTCGTCTCGCCACGGCGAATGGCGTCGATGGCGGCGGCCTTGATGTGATCGGGTGTGTCGAAATCGGGTTCGCCGACCGAGAGCGAGATGACATCGCGGCCTTTCGCCTTCATGTCGCGGCCTTTTTGCGTGATGGTTGTCGTGGCGGAGGGCTTCACGCGCTTCAACGCGTCGGACAGGAAGGCCATCGATCGATCCTTTCGAGATGACAAGTCGCCGCGATCCGCGGCGCCTCGGCATAGAGCCTGATCGGCGCGTCCACAAGGCAAGCTTTCAGATATTCAACGCATTCGTGCCATTCGCGTCGCGTTTCGCCTCGATTTCTTCGGGCGTAGTGATTAGCCCTTGTCCCGCCGCAAAGCCCTTTCGACTTGCGTCTTGCGGCACCCGACCGCTAGAGGGGCGCATGAGCGCGGGCGAGAAACTGCGAGCGGTGTCTCCTCCCTGGGGAACTCACCCGGTCCGGCAGTTCTTGGCCTTCGGCGGGGCCGGCATCGCGGCGGCGATTTTCCATTACGGGACGCTGATCGGCCTGGTGCAGGGGGAAGTGCTCGCCCCAGTGCCCGCGACGCTTTGCGGTTATGTGGCAGGTGGGCTCGTCTCCTATGTTCTCAACCGCCGCCACACTTATCGAAGCGAACGCCCGCATCAGGAGGCGGTGTGGCGCTTCGCTATCGTCGCTGGGGTCGGCTTCCTGCTGACCTGGGCCGCGATGCATCTCCTCGTCGAACGTTGGACCCTGCCCTATTTGCCCGCGCAATTCCTGACGACGGGTCTCGTGCTGATCTGGAGCTTTTCGGCCCATAAATGGTGGACCTTTCACGAGGGTAAGGAGCGCTGAGCGCCTCGAGGCACGAGATGAGGCTCGAAACTGCTCGTCGCCATGTCCAAGTTCCGCAATGGGATCTCGGGGGAGATTGCGTTAAGCGCTTTCGTGGAAAGCGGTCGCCAACGAGGCACCTCTGGGCTATGAGCGGCGACCCGAAGCTTAACTGAGAGTTGCCGAATCTCCCACACCATGGTGACTTCCGATCCCACGATTGCGAGGCCGCGAACCGGGGACGTCGCTCCCGCGACCGATATGGCGCATCCTGATGCGCCGCCATCGAACCTCGCGACGAAGCTCTTGGAGCTTTTCGCGCGGCGCGGCTTCGCCCGGGTCGAGCCCCCCGTGCTACAGCCGCTCGAGCCTTTCCTCGAGCTGTCGGGCGAGGATTTGCGCAGGCGGATGTTCGTGACCGGGGATGCCGATGGCCGCGAATTGTGCCTTCGGCCCGAATACACGATTCCCGTTTCACGTTGGCATCTCGAGCGCCCGGACAGCCCGCTCTCGGCAGCCTACGCGTATCTCGGCCCGGTATTTCGTTTCCGTGACGGAGAGACCAACGAATTCACGCAAAGCGGCGTCGAGGATTTCGGACGCCCCGACCGTGAGGCCGCGGATGCTGAAATCCTCGATCTCGCACTCGAAGCCTTGCGCGAGATGTCCGCCGGTGACGTCGCCACGCTCGTCGGCGACGTTGGCGTGTTCAGTGCCCTTCTCGATGCCATGCGGCTCTCCGGCTCGACCGCGCGGCGCTTGCGGCGAGCCTATGCGGCGGGCAAGACGGGGATGCGCGCTCTCGCCGCGCTCGGCTCGCCCGGAACCGCTCAAAGCCATGCGGGCTTGCTCGCCGCTCTTCAAGGGCAAGACCCCGCCGCGGCCAGACATTTCGTCGAGGACATTCTCAATATCGCCGGCATCTCGACGATCAGCGGGCGCTCGGCTCATCAGATCGCGGCGCGCTTTCTCGAACAAGCCTCAAACGAGCCTTCCGGCCTTTCGGAAGAGCAAATGCGAATCCTGGAGCGGTTTCTCGCCATCGCCGGCCACCCTGATGAGGCCGCCGATGATTTGCGCGCGCTCGCCGCCGAGGCGAAGCTCGACCTCGGGCGTGCCATCGAGACGGTCGACATCCGCAACGGCTTCATGGAAGCGCGCGGCATCGATTTGACGAGCTTGCGCTTCTCGGCGGGGTTCGGTCGCAACCTCGACTACTACACCGGCTTCGTCTTCGAGATCAGAAAGGCGGGGCTTGCAGACGCGAGGCCGCTCGTCGGTGGTGGGCGCTATGACGGCTTGCTGCGCCGGCTTGGCGCTGCCGAGGACGTGCCGGCGGTCGGCTGCTCGATCTGGCTCGATCGCGTGACGACCCAAGGGCAAGGCGCCGCTCGGCACGCGAGCTCAACGGAGGCGCCATGAAGCCCTCGCTCAATCGGCTCGTCGTCGCCGTTCCCTCCAAGGGCCGGCTGCAAGAGCGGGCCGATGCGTTCTTCGCGCGCGCCGGATTGCACCTCACGCGCCAAGGGGGGTTGCGCGATTATCGCGGCGCTTTCGACGGCGTCGAGAACATCGAGATCCTGTTCCTCTCAGCCTCCGAAATCACGACGCAGCTCGCCAGCGGAGGCGCGCATCTCGGCGTCACAGGTGCGGATCTGGTGCACGAGACCGTGACCGACGCCGCGCGCAAGCTTGCCTTTCTCGCGCCTCTCGGCTTCGGCCATGCCGATGTCGTTGTCGCCGTCCCGCGTGCCTGGATCGATGTGCGCTCGATGGCCGATCTCGACGATGTCGCGGCTGCGTTGCGGGCCAGAACCGGACAACGCATGCGCGTGGCGACCAAATATGTACATCTGACGCGCCGCTTCTTCAGCGAGCACGGGCTTGCCGATTATCGCATCGTGGAAAGCGCGGGAGCGACGGAGGGCGCGCCAGCTTCAGGCGCGGCCGAGATCATCGTCGACATTACGACGACGGGCGCGACGCTCGCCGCGAATGCCTTGAAGACGCTCGATGATGGCACGATCCTGAAGAGCGAGGCCCAGCTTGTCGCCTCGCTCACCGCCGCTTGGGAGCCAGCTCACCGGGAAGCGGCGCGCTCGCTCCTGCAACGCGTCACGGCCGAAGAGACGGCGCGGTTCATGCGCGAAATCAGGGTGGATGCGCCTTCTGCCGCGAGCACGGCTCTCGCTCGTCCGCCGCCGAATTTCGGAGCGAAGCGTGCGGAATCCGGGACCGGAACACCTTCACGCTTTTTTGTGCGGCGTGAGGAGGCGCATGGGTTTTGCGATTGGCTCATTGCGCAAGGCGCGACGAGCGTGACCGTCCAGGAGCTCGACTTCGTCTACACGGCGACAAACGTTCTCTGGGAAAGGCTCAGGGCACGTCTCGACGAGGTGAAAAGGTCTGGCGCGCCGCGCGGACCGGCGGAAACGAGCAAGCTCGCCGGATGACCGGCGATGTTCCGCATCGGCGGCACGTCTGCAATCAAAACCTGGTCTAAGAGCATGACCCGCAAAAGTGACCCCACTTTTCCGATAAGGTCAGGCGGCAAAACAAAAAGATGACCTGACGCTACTGATCTCATCTCTACGCAACACGGTCCAAGGTCCGGCCATGCTGAGCTGTCAACGCCATCTCTTCGCGATTGAGCGCGAGGTCGTCTTTTTCAATTCCGCTTCCTACTCTCCTCTCCCATCTCCGGTCCAAAGGGCCGGCGAGAAAGGCGTCGGCGAGAAGGTGAGGCCGTGGCGACGCGATGCGCAGGCCGCCCATGTCGTCGTCGAGGCGGCACGCGAGGAAGCGGCGCGCCTCATCGGGGCGAGCGCTGACGATATCGCCATCGTCGGCGCGGCGAGCTATGGCATCGCGACGGCGCTCGCCAATCTTCGCCTCCGGGCGGGAACACGCGTTCTCCTTCTCGAGGGCGAGCACTCTTCGCTCCATCTCGCACTCACGTCGTTCGCGCGCTCGACCGGCATGCATCTCGATATTGTGATGCGGCCGAAGAACGGCGATTGGACGACCGCCGTGCTCGAGCGCATCGACGACCAAGGCGCGCCGCCAATCGGTCTTGCCGCTCTCACTCCGCTTCACTGGACCGATGGCAGCCTCGTCGGGCTCTCCCGCATCGTTCCCGAGCTGCACCGTCGCCGCGCCGCCGTGCTGATGGACGCGACGCAAGCCGCCGGCGTGATGTCGCTCGACGTCTCCGAGCTGCGGCCCGATTACCTGATGTTTCCGGTCTACAAATGGCTGCTCGGCCCTTACGGGCTCGCCTTCCTGTACGTCGCACCGCAATGGCAAGGCGGGCGCCCGCTCGAGGAGCATGGCTTCAATCGGAAATCATATGACTCGGCGACGAAGAGTTCCGTCGAGGCGCTTCCCTATCTCGACGGAGCGCGGCGCTTCGACCGAGGCGAGCGCGACAGCTTCATCACCATTCCCATGGCACGTGCATGTCTCGAGCTGATCCATGCCTGGGAGGTGACAGAGATCCAGGTGCGGCTACGCATGCTGACAGATCTTCTCGCCGGACGTCTCATGGAATTTGGCATCGACACGGCGCCGGGCCATTTGCGCGCACCGCACATTCTCGGGTTTCGCCTGCCGAAAGCAGGCGCTGCCGAGATCGCACGCGAGATGGAGCACGCCGGCATCTTTGTCAGCGCGCGGCACGATTTTCTGCGCCTGAGCCCCCACGTCTTCAACGATGAAGAAGACGTGGAGCGCTTCTCAGAGTGGATGCGCCGGTATTTGGCGAGCCGAAAGCGCGCTTGATTTCCCGACTTCCCGATTTTTGTGGGGTTCACCCTCGTGCTGCAGGGCCGCCAGAGCTCGCCTCTGACACGGGAAGAAATTTGGCACAATTGCTTCATTTCAAAGGCAAATTGCGACGACAATGGACGTAAATAAATGGGGAACCCATCGCTCCATACTTCGTTTTCGTGGCATCTGTCGGATGAAACGGCAGGCAGGAAAGGAGAATGAACGATGATCACTCTTCGAACGGCCGCCGTGGCCGCAGCGCTTTTGGCCTCCGTGCCGGCCTTCGCGCAGGGCCAAAACTATCCACGCCCGAATGAAAGCCAGGCGGGATGGACAGGCAACAACTATGGCAATCTTTATGGGGCCGGCACGCCACCCAATGGTACCTATGCGGAGCCTGCGCCGAGCTTGGGCGGGGGGACTCTCCCGGGCGTGGTTGGCGGCGCCGCCGTCGGCGCCGCGGTGGGCGGACCTGTTGGTGCCGTGGTGGGCGGCGTCGTCGGCGGGACAGCCGGAACCACGTTGATACCGGGCCCCGTCCACGAATATGTGATGTCCGAGAGCGTGCCTTCCGTTCCCTATGAGGGCCAGTTCTCGATCGGGGAGAGGTGGCCAACAGGCATCGGGCTTTATGCGATCCCGGGTGACCGGCGTTTCGGTTACGCGATGGTCAACAACCAACGCGTCGTGGTGAACCGTCACTCGCACCGGATCGTCGAGATTGATTGATCAGCCTGACGCACATTGAAGCGTAAGCAGGAAGGGCTCGGCGACGTAAAAGGCGCCGAGCCCTTTTCGTTTCGGCCTGGGGAACACGCGAAAAGTGCGGATGATTTGCGCGGTCCCAGTCGCCTGATACTTTCAGCTCATGAGAAGAATCGCTTTACTTTCCCTATGAGCGCGATCGCTCATCTGGGGATGTACGATCTTCCGGAAATCAGGCCGGCGGTCGAAAAGCTTTGGAGCGCGGTGGCGCGAAGGCTCCGTGATGACGGGCTTGCCGATGTGCCGCTCATGCTCTCGCCCGATCTCACCCCTCACGAAAGCTGGCGAAATCCCGAGCTTCTTTTCGGGCAAAGCTGCGGCTATCCGGCGCTGCACGAGCATCACGGCAACCTTCGCATCTTCGCGACGCCGCTTTACGATGCGCCAGGTTGCGGAGCGGGAACGCATTGCAGTTTCATTGTCGCACCCATGGAGTCCCCCCTGAATGAACTCACCGATTTACGCGGCGCCCGCTTCGCGCTCAATTCCTGGGATTCCAACACGGGGATGAATTTGCCGCGCCTCGCTTTTGCTCCTTTCGCGGAGGACGGCCGTTTTCTCGGCGAGATCGTCGAGACGGGCAGCCACGCGGAAAGCCTGGCTCGTGTCGGCGAAGAGCGCGCCGATGCCGCGGCGATCGATTGCGTGACCCATGCACTCCTCACGCGCCATCGTCCTGACGCCGTCGCGAAGACGCGCATTTTCGCACGAAGCGCGCCGAGTCCCGCCCTTCCCTTCGTCACGGCACGCTCCACGAACGAGGCGACCATCGATGCGCTGCGCCGAGCGCTCGTCGGGGCTCTCGCAGCTCCTGCTCTCGAGGCGACCCGCAAGGCGCTTTTTCTTTCAGGCGTTGTGCCGGCCGATGAAGAGAACTACCGAACCATTCTCGAATACGAGAGAAGGGCGGAAGAACTCGGTTATCCGAAGCTCGCCTGAGCGGCTCGCCTGCGCCATCGTGGCGCTTGGGGCCACAGATCCTGCGCGAGGCACGATAGGAACGACATTACGGGCGCGCGCACAATATTCGATTTCGATGGAACGCCATGAAAATCGGAGGGTCATATGCCGGATTTCGCGACGACCGATCTGACGCTCGCAATTGCGCATCATCTGCTGATTTTCTCACTTGCCGGCATTCTCGCATTCGAGGTCGGTGTGATCCGACTTGGCATGACACGGGAAGACTTTGTGAGGCTCGCGCGCGTCGATGCATGGTACGGCATCCTTGCCGGAGCGATCATCGTGGTCGGATTTTCGCGCGCGATCTTCGCCGCGAAGGGCTGGGCCTATTATTCCGTCAACATGTTCTTCTGGGCAAAGATGGCCGCCTTTGGTGCCGTCGGTCTGCTGTCGATAGCGCCGACGATGCGGATCATTCGCTGGCGGCGGGCGCTGGCTGGCGATGCCGCATTCGCGCCGGCGCCAGCCGACATCGTCAAGGTCAGACGCTTCCTGTGGGCCGAGGCGGCAGCCTTCGCGCTCATTCCCGCCTTCGCGGCGGCTATGGCGCGAGGCTACGGATCAATGGCGCAGTGACGACTGGGTCGCGCCCTTTGGACGTGCCCTGCTGTCGCGGCTGGCCGGTTCCGGTCCGAAGGCGAGGTGCCGCTGGACCCCTCAGGGCACGCTCGAGCGCATGGATGCCGGGTGGCCGGGAAGCTTCAAGGACTTGCCCGTGTCCACGATCTTATCGCCGTTCACTCGATAGATCTGCACGTTGTTGTCGTTGAAATTCGCGGCGTAGAGATATTTGCCGTCCGGGCTGAAGGCGACGCCCTCGGCGAGCCCACCGGCATTGACCGAGCTGACCTTGCGCACCTTGCCGGTAGCGGTCGAGAGCACCTCGATTATCGTCTTCGGATGCGCGTACCAAACGCCCTTGGGCACGGCGCCGCTGCCATTCAACGCAAGCGCCACGGCGAGGTTGCCGCGCGGGCTCACGTCGAGACCTTCCGGCACTGGATTGATGCCGACGTAATCGACGACATGCGGAGGCGTCGCCTTGAGATCGATGACGGTGACCGACCCTGCCCCGCCATCCGCAACCCCGCCATTGCCTTGATTAGCGGTGAGCGCGAAGCGACCATCCGCGGTCACCTGCACATTGTAAGGATAAGGGCCGACGGAGAGGTCCTTCTTGTCATAAGTGACCTTCTCGCCATCCACGTCGAGAAGCGAAACCTTGTTCACCGTGTTCTTGGCGGCGAGTCCATGCTTGCCATCCGGCGTGAAGGCAACGGCCGCCACCGGATCACCCATCGCAATCGTATCGAGGAGCTTCACCTCCTGGCCTTTGATCGTGAGGACGCTCACGCTGGAATCCGCGCGATTGGCGATGAGAAGAAGATTGCCGCTCTTGTTGACGGCCAAGCCGGATGGCTGCTTGCCCACATCGACGGTTCCGACCAGCTTGGGCGGCGTGCTTTTGAGATCGATGACGAACAGCTTGTTGTCCGGAACTCCCTTCCAGCCGGCACCGTCCTGCTGATAAGCGAGCGAATTGGCGACCAGCGCCAAGCTCTCGTCAGGCGTGATGGCGAGGTTGGTCGGCGGACCCACGACCGTGTTGATCAATGGCAGGGAAGCGACGATTTTCGGGTCTTCCCGGTTCTTGATATCGACGATCACGACCTCGTCCTTGCCAGGTTCGGTGAAGACCGGCTTGCCCGCATCGTCCCAGTGAAGTTTGTTGTCATCGCCGATCACCAGGAACTGTGCCTGAGCCAGTGTCGTCGTCCCGAACAACAGACCAGCCACCACCCCGCAGCCAAGCCAACCGCTTATACGCCGCCCCATTGTGCTCCCTCCATATTGTATTGCCGGCCCTTGCGGCCGCTTGCCTCGCGCAATCGCCCCGCATCGCGCGGCGCGCCCGAAGCCCAGGCTGTTTAGCCGGCGTTCGGAGTGGCGCGCACAATAGTGACGGAGCGAAAGCAGGAAAATGCACAAGATCGTGCGGTCAATTTACGGACGGTGAGATGCCCAGGGCCGATCAGGCGAACCCCGAAAGCGGCGAGCTCAACCTCCGCTCACGCGGCGCGTTTGCGATCAGCGAAGCCGCGCGCTTCGAAGAGCCAGCCCAGCGCGAGCATCGGCCCCAGCAAAAAGAGGCCGGCGAAGCCCAGGAACAAGGGCCAGATCGATAAACCGGTGACCACGTACGAGTCACTGCCACGCAGGCCGATGAAATCCACGCCGCTTGCCGGGGAGGAATGCGTCACCCTGACCACGCTCGGCAGATGGATGTCGCCTGTAGCGTTCGTCGCGATCCGGCGCACGGAACCGCCGGTCGCGTCCGCGATCGGCCGAAGGCGCTCGGTATCGGAGATGACATTTTGGAACTCTTTGGAATCGGCAGCACCCGCCGAAACGAGCGTCGTCTGATCGCCCTGCTTCAACCGATAAAGCCCTTCCTCTTCGGCGACGAAGGAGCCCTTCCACAGCCCCTCCTCTGCCTTGGCGAGCGACAAGGTCGAGCTTGCGCCACTCGGTGCGGTAATTTCCACCGGGCCCAGGCTGTCGCCGAGCGTCTGGCGCTCCACCAGCACATCGTGTCCGTCGGCAGTCGCGCGAAGCGCCTCCTCGTCGAGCTCTGGCTCCTTCATCAGCCAATGAGACAAGCGGCGCAAAAGATCCACGTAAGGGCCGCCCCCCTCATAGCCGCGCGGCCAAAGCCAGAGCTGATCGGTGAGAAAAAGGCCAACGCGCCCTTCGCCGACGCGCGCAAGATCGAGGAGCGCGGTCTGATCGGGCCCGTCGAGCACCACATGACCGTCTCGAACCCGTGCGCCGACGGCCCGCAACCACTCTCCCCAAGGATTCTCCTTGGAGTCCCAGTTGGGAAGATTGCGCGTCACGGGATGGCGCTGCCCTTCAATGCCGACATGGGCGCGATAAGGCGTCTCGATGATGCGCCCGTCAGGAATCGCGGGCAGGACAGGCTCGAGCTGCGTATTCCACAAGCCGCCACGGCCGATGAATTCCGGCCCCGCGGAGATCAACAAGGCTCCGCCGCTGCGCACATAATCGGCGATGTTGCCGAAATAGCGCTGCGGCAACGTGATGTTGTTGGTGAAGCGGTCGAAAATGACGAGATCGAAATCGTGCAGCTTCTCCTCGAAGAGCTCCTTTTGCGGAAAGGCGATGAGGGCGAGCTCGTTGATCGGCGTGCCGTCCGATTTTTCCGGCGGCCGCAGGATGGTGAAATGCACGAGATCGACCGAAGGGTCGGATTTCAGGAGATTGCGCCAGACCCGCTCACCCGCATGAGGAGCGCCTGACACGAGAAGCACGCGCAGCCTTTCACGCACTCCCTCGAGCGTCACGACGGCTTTGTTGTTGCGCAGCGTCAGCTCGTCGGCAGCAGGAGCCGCGTCGATCTCGACGACGATGCGTCCCGCATGCGACACGGGAACCGGGATCGAAAGAACATCGCCAGGCTTCGCCTGGCTCGAAGAAATGCGCTGGCCGTCGACGCTGACCGTGACGGGCACCGCATCGCTGAAGCCCGGATCGAGCACGCGCGCCTTGATGATGACGTCCTTGTTGACAAGGCCGAAGCGAGGCGCCTCGACGAGCTCGATGCGTCGATCACGCTCCCCCGGATGGCCGGTGATGAGCGCATGGAAAGGACCCCCGAAGCCGAGAGTTGTCGGGTCGCCCGGAACATCATGAACGATGCCGTCCGTGATGGCGACGACGCCCGCGATCCGCTCGCGCGGCAGATCGCCGATCGCGGAGGAGAGCGCTCGGAAAAGACGTGTCCCATCGTCCTTGCCGCCATCCTCGACCTCGACGACGCGCAGATCGACGCCTTCGACCGCCGCGAGGCGTTTTTGCATCTCGGCGCGCGCGGCATTCGTCTGACGCGGCCGTTCGGCGATCGTCTGCGAGCCGGTGCGATCGACAACGAGCACTGCCGTGTCGCGCAGCTTCTCGCGGTTCTCGATGACGAGGCGCGGATTTGCGAGCGCAATGAGGAGGGCGGCAAAACCGAGCGCTCGCCAGATTGCGGTGCGCCGCCGCGCCAAGACGAAGGGCACCGTCAACACCACGGCGAGCGCGACGCAAGCGATGAGACCCCACCAGGGAATGAACGGCTCGAAGGCGAGCTTGGTCATCACTGGCCCAATCGCTCGAGGAGCGCGGGCGCGTGCACCTGATCGGCCTTGTAGTTGCCGGTAAGCGCATACATCACGAGATTGACCCCGCCGCGCAACGCATATTCATGCTGGCGCCTTCCGCCCGGAACGAGCGAATAGAGCGCTTCGCCGCTCGGCCCTGAAGCCCAGCCGGCCGCAAGATCGTTCGAGGTGATGACGATGGGCGAGACATTGTCGCCCGCGCGCACGGGCTTTGCCCCGTCGACCGGAGAAGGCGGCAGGACTTCGATCCAGGTGCGGCCCGAGTCATAGCGGCCCGGAAAGTCCTCGATAAGATAGAAGGACTTGGTCACGACGTGATCATGCGGCACGACCTCGAGCGGAGGCACCTCGATAGTCTCCAGGATTTGGCGCAAGGCCGCCGCCTCCGGCGTCGGCGGACCATCGGGACGCTCGACGAGGGCATCGCGCGTATCGAAGATCACCGTCCCACCACTCTTCATGAAGGCATCGAGATTGCGTATCGCCTTTTGCGAGGGGCGCGGCCGGTCCGCCACCATCGGCCAGTAGATCAGCGGATAAAAGGCGAGCTCGTCATGCTCGAGATCGATCGGGGCGGGCAGTCCCGGCTCGAACGCGGTGCGGCTGCGCAAGACGAGGCCCAATGAGGAAAGCCCTTCTCGGCTCACCTCGTCCACCCGTGCGTCCCCGGTGACTACATAAGCGAGGCGGGTCGTCAAGCCCGGCTCGAGCGCCGCCGGAAGCTGGTCCGACGCCAGCGCGCTCTTGGGAAAGAGGCAGGCAAGCGCCGCGAGGCCGCCGGCCAGCAAAACGAGCATCGCGGCACGCCCGGCGAAACGTCCCATGGCGGCGAACGCGCCCATGAGCCAAGCCGTCGCGAGCGCATCGGCAAGAAAGAGCAGGAAGGCGGCGACGAGAAACGCGCCCCGCAAGTCGGTGGCCTGCCGCGCACCGAGACTTGCCTCTTGCAAGCGAGGCAGCGAGACCGGCACCGGCACGAGGGCATCACCGGCAGCGAGCGCGTTCACGGCGACCGGCGAGGAAAGCTCGCCGTAAAGACCAGGCGGCGTCGCGGCATCGGCGCGCAGCTTGCGCGAACGCGGGAGGGGCGCGACGTTGACCGCGGCCGTCTTGAGCACGCCATAGCCGTCGAGCACTTGCAAAGGCCGTGCCTCGGCCGGCAGAGCGCCCGATATCTCGCCCGGCGCTGCGAAGGCGGCGAGATCGACGAGGCGACGCAGCATGTCGACGAACAAGCCCGAGAGCGGCAGGTTCGACCAGGCAGGATCGGCCGTCACATGCACCAGCACCAGCGTGCCGGCGCCGCGTCGTTCCGCGGTGACGATCGGCGTGCCGTCCGAAAGCGCCGCCCAGGTCTTGCGCGACAAGGCGCCGTCCTGCTCGGCGAGGAGCTGCCGATCGACCGTGATCTCATCAGGCGTCTTCAAACCCGCAAACGGCGAATCGGAAGCGAAAGGCGCAAGCGTCTTCGGCGTTTCCCAGGAAAGGACGCCGCCGAGGAGCCGCCCGCCGCCACGAAGCCGCACGGGGGTGAGCTCATCGGCGGGCGCTGCGGCAAGGCGCGTGCCGGCGAAACGAATGATGACGCCGCCGTCCGCGAGAAATTTGTCAAGCTTGGCGCGCGTATCGGCGTCGAGCCCGCCAATATCGGCGAGCACCAGCACGTTCGCGCCTTCCTCGATGAGTTTCGGCACAGCGGTCGCCGGGACCGTACGCATCTCGCGCACATCCGCGTAAGGAGAAAGCGCTTCGACGACATAGTGTGCGGGTGACAACAGAGGTTGTGCGACGTCCGCGGTTTCGCCGGTGATGACGCCGACACGCTCGCGATGGGAGGCATTGTCGAGGAGCAAGACCGCACCGGCCGAGCGCTCACCCGCGATCTCGATGCGGGCGATCTCGTTCAGCAGCTGCGTCGGCATGTCGAAGATCGCCTTCGCCTGACGCCCATCACCCCCGGTGAAGCTGAACCGCCTTTCTCCCATGGGGCGGCCCTTGGCATCGAAGGCACGCAATGAGCCCTCATCGCGCCCATTTTGGCCGGAACGCACGACAGTGACCGAGAGCCCTTTGGCGTCATGCATGGCGCCGGCAAGCGCAAGCGGGCTTCCACTCTCGGTTCGCACCAAGGTGACATCATGACCTTGCAAGGCCTCGACGAAGGCCGGCCCATGCGGGTCCGCAGCAAGGTCGACATTGTCGCCGATCCACACGACTTGCGCGTCAGGCGACTTGGCGAAAAAGCGCTGCAAGGCGGGAACGAGGAGGCTGCGATCCGGCAGGAAAGGCTGAGGGGCGAGCGCCTGAAGGCGCGAAAGCGCGGCGTCCTGCGATTCGAGCGTGATCTCGCGCGGCGCCTCCGCGGTCGAGACCACGGCAACCGGCTGCGCGGCGCGCCCGGCGCGCTCGATCGCGTTCTTCGCGGCCACGACACGTTCGGACCAATTGGGCGCCGCGGGCCAACCCCCATCAATGATGACGAGGAGCTTGTGATTGACCGCGCCAGCGCCGCGTGTGGCATCGAAGCTTGGTCCGGCAAGCGCACAGATGACGAGCGCCGCGATCGCGAGACGGAGCAGGAGCAGCCACCAGGGCGTGCGCGCCGGGCTCTCCTGCGCGGGAGCGAGGTCGGCCGCGATGCGCAGGGGCGGAAAACGGATCTCGCGCGGCTGGGGCGGCGTCACACGCAAGATGAGCCACAGAAGCGGCAAGGCGAGCAGCGCGGTGAGCACCGCCGGCGCCGAGAAGACGAGCGACGCCAAAAACGCCATCACCCGACCCCGATCGGCGCGGAAGGCGCGAACGCGCCTTCATGGCTCGCCATGGCGATGCGCCCGGCGAGCGAAACCAAAGCTTCAGTCGCGGCGCGATCGGTGCGATGCAGCGCGAAGCTCCAGTTCAGTCGTCGGCACATCTCGGAAAGCGCGGCTCGATGCCGTTGAAGGCGATCGCGATAGCGATCCCCGAAAGCCGCCGCATCTCCCACACGTAACCGCATGCCGCGCTCGTCCTCCGAGAGGAGCGCCTGGCCGGAATAGGGGAAAACCTCCTCAGCCGGATCGGCGATCATGATCATATGGCCACGCGCGCCAAGTCGCGCCATGGGCTCGACGGCGAGCGCGATCTCGCTTTCGGGGGCGAGGAAATCACCGATCAGCACGGCTTCCGAGCGGCGATTGAGGATGATACTGCCAGGAATATCGCCATGTGCGCCCGCATCGGTCGCGACGATCGCTTCCGCCAGACGTTCGATGATGGAGCGGCTGGCGCTCGGGCGCGTGGCGCCGACGAGGCCGACGCGCTCGCCGTTGCGCACCAGGATCTCTGCAGTGGCGAACAAGAGTACGAGCGCCCGATCGGCCTTGGCGGTGGGCGAAAGATGCGATTTGAACTCCATCGAGCGCGACCGGTCGGCCCAAAGCCAGAAGGTTTGCGCTCCCTCCCATTCACGTTCGCGCACGAACAGGCGCTCTTCGCGCGCCGAACGCCGCCAATCGACGAGAAGCGCCGCCTCACCGGGCATGAAAGGGCGGAACTGCCAGAAGCTTTCCCCTACGCCCGGCCGCCGCCGCCCATGCGCGCCCTGAACGACGCTGGCCGCGATGCGGCGCGCCTCGAGCCCGATGCGGGTGAGACGGGCCGCGAGGCGTTTCGCCTCGACGACGTGGCCTCGGGCGCGCTCGGCGCCGGGGCTTGGCCGCGATGAAAGATCCTGGGGCATCCGCCGGTCAAATCCGCGCCACCAGACGCTCGATGAGGGTGAGAGGCGTCTGATCCTGGGCGCGCGCCTCGTAAGTGAGCGCGATGCGATGCTGCAAGACGGGCCTCGCCAAGGCGCGCACATCCTCGAGAGAAGGCGCGAGGCGCCCGTCGATCAGCGCACGGGCGCGCGCAGCGAGCATCAGGGCCTGACCGGCACGCGGACCCGGCCCCCAAAGCAGCTTGTCGGCGACATCCTCGGCCCCATCGCCGGGGCGTGCCGCGCGCACAAGATCGAGAATGGCCTCGATCACGCTCTCGCCAACGGGCAAGCGGCGCACCAGCCGCTGCGCGGCAACAAGGTCATCGGCGCTCATCACGGGCGTCGCCTGTGCATCCTGCGGGCCGGTGGTCTCGATCAGAATGCGACGTTCGGTCGTGCGATCGGGATGGCGAATGTCGACCTGCAAGAGAAAGCGATCGAGCTGCGCCTCGGGCAAAGGGTAGGTTCCTTCCTGCTCGATCGGATTTTGCGTCGCGAGCACATGGAAAGGTTGAGGCAAATCGTGACGACTGCCGGCGACCGTCACATGCTGCTCCTGCATGGCCTGCAGCAGTGCCGATTGGGTACGCGGGCTTGCGCGGTTGATTTCATCGGCCATCAGCAATTGCGTGAAGACCGGCCCCTTGATGAAGCGGAAGGCGCGATGGCCTTCAGCCGATTCCTCCAGGATCTCTGCGCCGAGGATATCGGAGGGCATGAGATCGGGCGTGAATTGCACTCGCTTCGTCGAGAGGCCGAGTACCACTCCCATGGTGTCGACGAGCTTCGTCTTGGCGAGCCCGGGCACGCCGACCAGCAACGCGTGACCACCCGCGAGCACGCTGGTGAGCGCCAGCTCGACCACCTCTTCCTGCCCGAAGACCACCTGGCCGATTGCGGCGCGCGCTTTCGCCGCAAGCGCGACAACGCTCTCCGCGCGCTGCAGAATGGCTTCGTCCATTGACCTGACATGTTCGCTGTCGACAGGCATGCAAAGACTTTCTCTCGCCAACCGGGCCGCCATTGTGAGCGCGGCCTCGAACTCTCACAAGACTTGCTGAACAGGGCTTTTATGCGGCGTGATCACAAGGCTGTGCAAACACACACAGAAAACGCCAGCAAAACTCATGCCGCGTTTCGCTCGGGCGAAAAAATAAACGCAAGTCCCAAGGAGCGTTTCGACACAATGTCGCGGATCGAGCGGCAATGAGGCGTCAGTTTTCGATTTGGACCTACACGGCTCGCTTATCTAATGAGTTTCCTTCGCGTTTTGCGGGCTTGCATCTATTTGCGGGCAGGTTTGCGCTTCCGTTAAAGCGAGATCGGCCGGCCCCAAACCGTTGTGCGACCGGCTCGTTCTCTTCGAGTTGCCGAAACGGATGAAGAGAGGCAAAAAGCACCGATCGATCCGAGCTCGTTGGACTCGCCGAATGGCGATAAGGTCGCGAATAGTGCTTGCTGAACAAATAGGAACACGCCAATGGTTCTTCGCCTTTATGATCTCGCCGGTGCCGATCCCGAGCGGCGCTTCAGCCCTTATTGCTGGCGCATCCGCTTGGCTCTTGCCCACAAGGAGCTGCCGACCGAGACGATCCCTTGGCGTTTCACCGATAAAGAGGCGCTCGCACCGTCCGGGCAGGGTCGCGTGCCGGTGCTCATCGAGGGTGAGCGCTGGATCGCCGATTCCTGGCCGATCGCCAACTACCTCGATGATGCTCACGCGGATCGCCCTTCGCTTTTTGGGGACCCGAACGGGCGCGATCTGAGCCGCTATTACTCGCATCTCGGCGACGCCCTCGTCGCGGCCATCTTTCCCTTCGTCGCGCTCGATATTCTCGAGGTGCTGCACGAAAAGGATCGTGCCTATTTTCGCAAGAGCCGCGAGGAACGTGTCGGCAAGGCGCTCGAGGCTCTAGTCGCCGATCGCGATCAACGCT
The DNA here is from genome assembly GCA_019246665.1 of Hyphomicrobiales bacterium. Lineage (GTDB taxonomy): Bacteria > Pseudomonadota > Alphaproteobacteria > Rhizobiales > Beijerinckiaceae > GAS188. The sequence continues at coordinate 17,342 of JAFAQA010000263.1, read as the reverse complement.
TGCCCGCGTTCCGCACAAACCTCGCGCCGCTGCGCCTCACGCTCAAAGATCAACCGTTCCTCGGAGGGAAGCAGCCGCTTTATGCCGATTATGCAGTGTTTGGCCCGTTTCAATGGGCGCGCTGCGTTAGTCCGTTCGCTCTCTTGGCCGACGACGATCCCGTCAGGGTCTGGCGCGATCGCCTCCTCGACGCCTTCGACGGCTTGGCGCGCGCCGCACCCGCCTTCAATGCCTGAATCACAAATCGCTCGACAAGAAAGGAAATCCTATGTCCCTCAAGGAACAACTCGCCGAATATCGTGCCGGCTGGCATCAGCGTGTCCCGGCCGAACGGCAGGCGATCATGCAACGCCACATCGACGCTCTGCGCAACGGTGAGATCGCGCGAAAGCTCTTGAAGCTCGGCGACCGGGCGCCGGCGATCGTGCTCGGCAACGCCAAGGGAGAGATGGTTGACGTGGGCGCCTTGCTTCGCAAGGGCCCGGTGATCGTCACCTTCTATCGTGGCGGCTGGTGCCCTTACTGCAATCTCGAGCTGAAGGCATTTCAGGATGTGCTCCCCCAGATTCTCGCCGCCGGCGCTTCGCTTGTCGCGATCAGCCCTGAGAAGCCCGATGAAAGCCTGTCGACAGCTGAGAAGAACGCGCTCACATTCGAAGTTTTGACTGATGCCGGGCAAAAGGTCGGACGCGCCTTCGGGCTTGTCTACGAATTCACGGACGAGTTGAAAAGCGCCTATAACGGCTTTGGCCTCGATATCCCGGCACGCAATGGCGCGCCTGGGGAATGGGCCCTTCCAATATCCGCAACCTATGTCATCGATCGCGATGGCACCATCGTATATGCCTATACCGACGCCGATTATCGCGATCGCGCCGATCCTCGCGATGTGCTGGAAGCGCTGACGCGACGCGCCGCGGCGGCGTAGCCTTCTCGCGGACGTAGACGCCAAGGATGAGTCTCGGCAAAGCGAGGTTCGAACTAAGAAGCGCCGGGCACGGCGAAGCGCGAACGGTTCAACCCTCGCGCCCGTCGAGCTCGTAGCTAACTTGGCGAGACCTCGGAAATCCGCCATCTATAGGCGCATGGGCCGTCTCGCTTCCGACAACGCAGACACGCTCTCCGGGCTGATCGCGGCAAGCGCCCGCAACCGTGATGCTGCGAAGCCTCGCCCGGTCGAGCGCTGGAACCCTCCCTATTGCGGCGAGATCGACATGGTGATCCGCGCCGATGGCACCTGGTTCTACAATGGCTCACCGATCGGGAGAGCCGCCTTGGTGCGGCTCTTCGCCTCGATTCTGCGCAAGGACGATGATCGCTATGTGCTCGTCACGCCGGTCGAGAAGGTCGGCATCACGGTCGAGGACGCACCCTTCCTCGCAACCGATATGCATGTCGAAGCCGCTGGCGAGGGTGAGACCCTCGTGTTCGAGACGAATGTCGGCGATGTGACGCACGCCGGCCCTGATCATCCGTTGCGGTTCGCGAAAGGCGTCCATGACGGCGTCAAGCCTTACGTCCATGTGCGTGGCGGACTCTGGGCGAGGCTCACTCGCTCGCTCGCGCACGATCTCGTCGGCATTGCGGTCGAGCGCGAGCGCGAAGGCGAAACCTGGCTCGGCGTCGCCTCCGCGGGCGCCTTCTTCGCGATGTGCAAGGCAAGCGAGATGGCGGAGATTGGACCTTGAGGCCCGATTTGAACCTTGGGCAGAAGCCAAATGCGTCGCCGCTAGCGGCAAGGGATTTCACCGAAAGGGCCGTGCGAAACCTGTTGCCGCTCGCAACCCAAACCGGAGCGGAAAGCGAAGGGGCTTCTCGCGACGGCAAGGGTGACCAGCGCCTCGACGACGCGCTTCCTTTCATCGCTGACCCTTCGGCGATACGCCGGGCGGCCGTGTTGATGCCGGTCGTCGCGCGTGACGAGGCCACCTTGCTGCTCACGGAGCGCGCCGCGGGCCTTGCGGTGCATGCCGGGCAAATCTCCTTTCCGGGCGGCAGGCTCGAAACCGGCGAAACCCCGCTCGCCGCAGCCTTGCGCGAGGCGCAAGAGGAGATCGGTCTTGAGCCCGAGCTCGTCTCACCGCTCGGCGCCCTCGACCCTTATCTTACGGGCACGGGTTTTCGGATCACGCCCATCGTGGCGCTCGTCGACCCCGCCTTCCATCTCGTGCCCAACCCGATCGAGGTGGCTGGCGTGTTCGAGGCGCCCCTCGCTTTCCTCATGAATCCCGCGAACCATCAAATTCATTCGCGCGAGCTGCGCGGGCATACGCGGCGCTTTTACGCAATGCCGTGGGAGGGCCATTATATCTGGGGCGCGACTGCGGGGATGATCCGCATTCTCTACGAACGGGTCTATGGACAATGATCCGATACGTCGATGAGCTTGGCCTTTTTCTTTTGCCATTCGCGCTGTTCTTCTTGTTCCTCGCCCTCTCGGGACGGGAAGTCTTCGCACCAGAGCATTGGCGAGGCGCTCGTGGCTGGCTCGCCATCGCGGGGGTTGCTCTCGCCATCGCCGGGCTCGTGACCGAGACGCTCCGGCTCGAGCGTCACGACGGCGTCTACCGTCCGGCGCACATGGAGAATGGGCGCCTCGTCCCGGGGAGCTTCGATGCTCCCGTGGCGAAGCCGTGACGGCGCCTCTCCTGGGGAGCGGCACGCGCGCCGCACTCGACCAGCTGCTGAGCGATCGCGAGGTCGCGGAGGTGCTCCACGCTCTCAACGGAGACGGCGAGGAAACTCGGATCGTCGGGGGCGCCGTGCGCAACGCTCTCATGGGCTTGCCGGTTTCCGAGGTCGACCTTGCCTCGACCGCCTTGCCGAACGAGGTGACACGCCGCGCCGAGCATGCCGGGTTCAAGGCGGTGCCGACGGGGATCGAGCATGGCACCGTGACCCTTGTGCTGCGAGGTCGCCCCTTCGAGGTGACGACCTTGCGTGAGGACATCGAAACGGATGGCCGTCGAGCCGTGGTGCGCTTCGGCCGGAGCTTCACGGCGGATGCGCTGCGTCGCGATTTCACCATGAACGCCCTGTCGTTTGACCGCCAGGGCCGAGTGCACGACCCGGTCGGTGGCCTCGGCGATCTCGAGGCGCGGCGGGTTCGTTTCATCGGTGATGCGAAGACGCGCATCAAGGAGGATTTCCTCCGCATCCTGCGCTTTTTCCGCTTCCACGCGAGCTACGCGACGGGTTCGCTCGACGCCGATGGCCTTGCCGCTGCCATCAGCTTGCGCGAGGGGCTGCGCCTCCTCTCCGCCGAAAGAATTCGCAACGAGCTTTTCAAGTTGATCCGAGCGCCTGGAGCGGCGGCCACCGCGGAGCAAATGCTGGCCGGCGGTTTTTGGCCCCTTATCCTTGGTGGCGTGCCCCATGTGAGCCGCTTCAAGAGTGCCGTCGGCGCGCAAGCCTCGTTCCCCGAGATGGCGGAAGCGATGGCCCGTCTCGCAGCCCTCGCGGTGCTCACGAAAGAAGATGCGATGCGCCTTCGTCAGCGCTTGCGGCTTTCGAATGCCGAGGCGACTTCACTCACCGCAATCGCGAGCGTCTTCGAAGGCTTGCATGGCGCGTTGTCGCAAGGTGGGCATGGCCACGCCAAATGGGAAGTTGCACGGCTCGTGCTCGATCATGGCGCCAAGAGCGTGCGAATTGCTCTTGCGACCGAGGGCCCAGGACCGGGATCGAACCGAATTGCGGAACTCTCGCGTTTTGCAGATGCGACCCCCCCATTTCCACTATCCGGCGCCGACCTCCTCAAGCGCGGCATTCCCGCGGGGCCCGAGGTCGGACGGCTTTTGGCGCTGGTGCGCGAGGATTGGATTCGCCAAGGTTGCCCGCTCGAGAAGTCGGCCCTGTCCTCCATCCTCGACCGCGCCAGGGAACAAAAGACCGGCAGGATGACTGGCCCTCCCTCCACCGCCATATAAACCACATATCCTTCGCGAATTTGGTTTTGAGGCCGATTCGCCAGCCCCAGTGAAAGCCGTTATCGTTGTTGCGGCGGGTAAATTTCCATGGATGACAGCGATCCTCCTCACCGTCTCGATGACGACCATGGCCGGAGCGAAGCGCCGAGGACGCCGCGCGATGTGGCTCGGCGGCTCAGGAGCCGCTCCCAGGCGAGGGCACGCGCCGAAGCGCAAAGGGCAGCCACGGCCGCGAGCGATGGGTTCATCCGCCAAACTTACGCGCTGCCGCGCGAGGAAGCCCGAACGAGGGCGCGCGACTGGTTTCAGCGCTATCCGAAGGCCGCGTATATGACGAAGGTCGAGAGCTGGCGGCAATTACAGGATGGGCGCATCGAATTCACGATGCGTCGCCTGCCGACCGCGGATTAAGAGCGCAACGGGCTGCTTATTTGTCATCCGCGGCTCCGAAGGACTCTCCGCGCTCCTGTGGCTCGGATAATGCGCTTTGGCCGGGAACCAAACCCGCTACCGAAGCGTAAAACCGTGTCTGAAGGCGGCAACGTAATTCGGTATCTTGTCGACAGGCTCGAAAAGGAACGGGGTTATGAATTTCGGCAACCTTTTGCATTGGGCCATCATTTTCCTGGTGATCGCGCTCGTGGCGGCACTGCTCGGATTCGGTGGCCTCGCGGGAACCGCCATGGAAGGGGCGCGCATCCTGTTCTGGGTCGCGATCGTCCTTGCTGTGATCGCCTTCCTCTTCAACTTCATGCGCGGGCGCGCTTAGTTGCCTAGTGGTTCGGCCCCGACAAATGGTTCCCATTTTGTCGCAAAGGCCGAACCATCTGTCGGAATGGAATTTCTAAGTCTCACGCGCGGCTGAAGGATGGTCTGGGCTGGGAGAATCTCCCGGCCGAGCTTGTTGGCGTCGAGCGGCCGGAAGGGCCGGCCGAGCCCAAGGGCGGGCCGCTGCATCTTTGAGCAGAAACGAACTCATTGCCTTGGCGAAGCTCTTCGTCACATCGACATCGTCCCAGCCGTTCAGCAGCTTGGTTTTCAGAAACGAATCGATCGAAAATGTGCAGGTCTTGTTGCCGCAAACGATCCATTGCGTCTCGAGATCAACCAGGATCGCGGCACCGGGAAATTCCTGCAGATGCGCGAGCAAAGCCTCGGCATCGATCTCGTTGACGCAGGCCGGAAGCAGGCCATTCATCACGCAATTGGATGCGAAGATATCGCCGAAGCTCGGCGTGATGACGCACCGAATGCCGAAATCAAGGAGCGCATAGACGGCCCCCTCGCGCGAGGAGCCGCCGCCGAAATTGCGCCTCGCCACCAGGATGCTGGCGCCCTGGTAGCGCTTATCGTCGAGGGCCATCGCGCTCGCCCCCTTGCCATCCGCGCCGAAGCGCAAATCATGCAGCAGGAAACCGCCATAGCCCTCGGCGCGCGGCTGCTTCAGGAAGCGCGCCGGCACGAGCTGGTCCGTGTCGATGTTGGCCAGAGGCAGCGGGCAGGCGATAGCCTGCAGCGTGGTGAAGGGGGTCATGGCCGAGCCTTGAGCTGCGCCATCACGTTCTTCCTTTCAGGAGCTCGCGCGCATCCGTGAGATGGCCGGCGATCGCGGCGGCGGCCGCCATGGCCGGAGACATCAAATGGGTGCGCGCTCTTGGTCCCTGCCGACCCTTGAAATTGCGGTTTGTCGTCGAGGCGCATCGCTCGCCGGGTGGCACGAGATCACCGTTGATGCCCACGCACATCGAACAGCCGGAATCCGCGAATTCGAGCCCCGCCTCAAGGAAGATGCGATCGAGCCCCTCTTCCTCAGCCTGCCGCTTGACCGTGCTCGACCCCGGAGAGACGAGGCCCGGCACCTTGGCGCGACGCCCCGCAAGCACGCAAGCGGCAGCGCGCAAGTCCTCGATCCGCCCATTGGTGCAGGAACCAATGAACACCCGGTCGACAGGGATCGAGCTGAGCTTCGCGCCTGGAGCTAGACCCATATAGGCGATGGCATCGCCGATAGCCGCGGCCTGTGCCGGATCATCCACTTTGGCCGGATCGGGCACGGTCGCATCGATCGGCAGGGCGTGCTCGGGAGTCGTGCCCCAGGTGACGATCGGCACGATCTCACCGCCATCGAGAACGGCTTCACGATCGAACTCGGCGTCTGCATCGCTCGCGAGCTTCTCCCAATCGTCGACGGCGCGCTCGAACATCTCGCCCTTGGGCGCGAAAGGGCGACCCTTCAACCAGGCGTAAGTCGTCGCGTCGGGAGCCACGAGGCCATTGCGAGCGCCGGCCTCGATCGAAAGGTTGCACAAGGTCATGCGCCCTTCCATGGTGAGCGCACGCACGGCCGAGCCCGCATATTCGATCGCATGTCCCTGCGCGCCATCCGCGCCAAGGCGCGCGATGAGGGTAAGCGCGATATCCTTTGCCGTGGTGCCCGGCAGGGTCGCGCCCTCGACCCGCAGGCGCAGGCGCTTCGGCTTTTTTTGCCAAATCGCCTGTGTCATCAGCACATGGGCAACTTCGGAGGCGCCGATGCCGAACGCAAAGGCGCCGAAGGCACCATGCGTCGAGGTATGACTGTCGCCGCAGACGATGGTGAGCCCCGGCAAGCTCAAGCCTTGCTCGGGGACGGCGACATGCACGATTCCCTGGCGCGGATCTTCGAGGCCAATATGGGATATGCCATGCGCATTGGCGTTCTGCGCCAGAAGCTCGACCATGCGTGCAATGTCTGGATTGGCGATCGGCTTATCGCGCCCGCGCGTCGGCACATAGTGATCGGCAATGGCGAAGGAGAGGTCAGGCCGCGCGATGGACCGGCCTCGCTTTCGCACCTGCTCGAAGGCGTGGAAGGAGCCCTCATGCAAAAGGTGCCGGTCGATGAAAAGCAAGCTCTCGCCGCCCTCGCGCGCCACAACCACATGGCTGTCCCACAACTTGTCGATGATGGTCCGGGGCGTTTCGCGCATCTCCCACCGGGTCTTGACGGGTAAGTTGTCTTATAGAGTATACATCTAAAGGTTCTAGGCTAAAAGGCGCAGCTTTCAAGGCGCGGCTTCAGGAACGCATGGCGCGCATCGAGCCATCCAAGGCCCGGCAAATCTACCTCCTCCTCCGTGATCGGATCACCGGCGGGATGGCGGCAGGTTCGTCCTTGCCGGCCGAGCAGGCGCTCGCCGCCGAGCATGCCGTCTCGCGCATCACGGTGCGGCGCGCGCTTGCCGAGCTCGAGCGAGAAGGGCTGGTGCTGCGTCGGCAGGGCGCTGGCACCTTCGTGCGCATGCGTCACACGCCGAACCCCGTCATCGCCGATCTTTCGGACATGCTCGCCAATATCGAAGCGATGGGCCGCGTCACGCAGGTGCGCCTCATCGCGTTCGGCTACCGGCCGGCGACCGCCAACATCGCGAGCGCGCTTAATTTGGCGACGGGAGAAAGCGTGCAGCACTCGATCCGGGTGCGCCTGATCGATGGGGAGCCGATGTCCTATCTCACGACGCATGTTCCGGCACGCATCGGCATGACGTATTCGGAGGAAGAGCTCGCCTTGCGCCCGCTCCTCTCCTTGATCGAGCGGTCCGGGATCGTGGTCGCGCGCGCCACCCAGGAGATCGGCGCGGTGCTCGCTTCCCCTGACGTCGCGCAGGCGCTCGACGTGGAGGTTGGCTCGGCCCTCATCGCACTCACGCGCGTCATTTTCGACGGGAAGGGACACGGCATCGAGCATCTCTTGGCGCTTTACCGCCCCGATCGCTATGAGATGCGCATGGATCTCGTGCGCGCCGACGGCGCCAACGGGAAGCGCTGGGTGCCCGCAAACGACGCAAGACCAGCGGCAGCGGCAACACATTTCCACGATCACCGTGGATCGAAGCGCAACGGGAGAGCGAAATGACGCATGGCCTCGACAGCAAATGGACCCGCCGTCGATTTCTCGCGGCGAGCTCCGGCGGCGCGGCAATGCTGGCGGCCCCTTCCTATCTCAGGGCGCAAGCGGCCCCGATCAAGGTCGGCATCCTGCAGCCGCTCACGGGTGCGCTCGCCTTCGACGGGCAACAGGGGCTGATGGGCTCAGAAGCGGCGATCAAGGTCATCAATGACGCGGGTGGCATCAAATCGCTCGGCGGCGCCAAGCTCGAGATGGCGCAGGGCGATGCGCGCTCCACGCCGGATGGAGGCAACGCGGAGGTCGAGCGCCTCAACAGCGATGGCGTGGTGGCCATTGTGGGCGGCTTTGCAAGCCCGATCTGTCTCGCGGCCACCCAGGCCGCTTCCCGCTACGATTTGCCCTATATCGTCGATGTCGGTGTGACCGATGCGATCGTCCAGCGCGGGCTGAAGAACACCTTCCGCTTCGCACCCGGCTTCGGCGTCGTCTCGCGCACCGCGCTCGACAATCTCGTGAAGCTCAACGATGCGGCCGGCAAGCCGGCCAAAACGGTCGTGCTCGTGCATGAGGACGGGCTGTTCGGCTCGGGCCTTGCCAAGCTGCTCCAGGCGGAGCTACCGAACCGCGGCTTCGACATTCTCGATACCATCGCGCATCCGACCCCCGCGCGCGACATGTCGAATGTGGCGCTGCAGATCAAGGCGAAGAACCCGGACCTCCTCATTCCCTCGAGCTATTATGGGGAGTTCGTGCTCCTGGCCCGCACCATGCAGCAGCAGCGCATCAAGCCGAAGGGCATCTACTCCATCCTCAACGGAGCAGCTTCGAACTTCCGTTTCCTCAAGGAATTCCCGGAAGCGGCCCAATATGTGATGGACTGCAATCATTGGTGGGACCCGCGAAAAGAGGCGGCTCAGGCGCTGAGGAAAGAGGTGGAGGCGCAAGGCAAGTTCTTCACCTACAACACGGCGCTGAACTATTCCTGCGTGCTCCTGCTCGCCGACGCGCTCGAGCGGGCCGCCTCGACAGATCGGGCGAAGATCACCGAAGCCCTCGCTTCATCCACTTTCGCCGGCCATATCATGCCTTATGGTCCAACCCGCTTCGGGGACGGCCAGAACCAGGGCGCCGCACCGGTCAATCTGCAGGTGCAGGGCAACGACATCAAGGTCATCTTCCCTGACGCCTTCGCGGATGCGAAGCCCGTCTTCCCCGTCCCGGCGTGAAGGCGAGGCGGGGTGAATGAAATGCCCCTGCGGTGCCGGCCTGTTGCATCGAACGAAGTTGGACGGCGTTGATGCTCGCGCCCGACATCCTCCTCGCCGCGGTGTTGAACGGGTTGATGACAGGAGCGGTCTACGCATTGGTCGCGGTCGGGCTGACGCTGGTCTATGGCGTGCTGCACATCATCAACTTCGCGCACGGCGCGATCCTTTCCGCCGCGATGTTCGCCGCCTATTTCGCCTCGCTTGCCGGCGTCGATCCCTATATCGCCCTCATCGGGCTCGCGCCGCTCTTCTTCGCGGCTGGCTACGCGGCGCAACGCCTCATCATCTCGCCGGCGAGCCATGGCGACGACCAGAACGTGCTCCTCGTCACGCTAGGCCTCTCGATCGTGATCGAGAATGTCCTGCTCACCGCCTTCCATTCCGATACGCGCTCGATCGATGTTCCCTACGGTTTCGCCAGCGTCGATCTCGGCTTCGCGTTCCTGCCGCTGCCGCGTGTGGTCGCATTCGCGGTCGCCTGCGTCGTCTCCGCGGCGCTCTGGATCGGGCTGCACCACACCGATACGGGAAAGGCCATCCGCGCGGTAGCCAAGGAGCGCTATGGCGCCACGCTGGTGGGCATCGATGTCGCCCATGTCTATGCCGTGACCTTCGGCATTGGCGCGGCCTGCCTCGCAATCGCCGCGTGCCTTCTCCTGCCGAGCTACTACGTCAATCCGCGCGTCGGCGAAGCCTATGTGCTTGTCGCCTTCACAGTGGTCGTCTTCGGCGGGATGGGATCGGTTCCGGGCGCGCTGATCGGCGGCCTGATGATCGGCGTGATCGAGAGCCTGACCGGCCTGTTCTTCGGCGAGAGCTTGGGTCAGCTCGGCATTTTCGTGCTCTTCATCGTGATGCTCCTCCTGCGGCCGACCGGCCTCTTTGGAGCGCGCGCGTGAGCGCGCCGCGCGCCTTTGCTCCGATCCTCATGATCCTCGCGCTCGGCGCCGCGCTGCCGTTCGTGACTTCCTCCAACATCATCCTTAATGGCATGGTGACCACCCTGATCGTGGCGCTCGCCGGGTATGGCTGGAACCTCCTCGGCGGCTACGGAGGCCAATTCTCATTCGGTCACGCGGCTTTCTTCGGCACCGGCGCTTATGCCTGCGCTCTCTTGCAGCAGCGCTGCGGCGTGAACGCCTGGGTCGCTTTTGCGAGCGCCATCACGATCGGAGGGGGGGTTGGCTTCATCATCGGCTATCTCAGCTTTCGCTCGGGTCTGCGGGGCTCGTATTTCGCTCTGGTCACGCTCGCCTTTGCCGAGGTCTTCCGGATCGTCGTCAACGCCTCCTCCTTCTTCAATGGAGCAGCTGGCGTGCTGCTCGAGCTCGACGCGCGGCCGGGCAATTTCCAATTCGCGAGCCGCGCGGCCTATTACGAGGTCGCGCTGGGGCTCGTCGGCGTCGCCCTTCTTTCGACACGCGCCCTCGAGCGCTCGCGCCTCGGCGCCTATCTTGTGGCTGTGCGGGAGAACGAGAACGCCGCCAAAGCTCTTGGCGTCGACACGCTCAAGACCAAGCTCCAAGCCATCTCGCTTTCGGCTGCCTTCACGGCAGCGGCAGGCGCGTTCTACGTGCAATATTTCCTCTTCATCAATCCCGAGCTTGGATTCGGCGCCTCGATTTCCATCGAGGCGCTGCTCGCCCCGATCATCGGCGGCCTCGGCACGGCCTTCGGCCCGTTGGTCGGTGCAGTCGCGCTGCATGAGCTTGGTGAGCTGACACAATGGCTCTTGGGCAGCCTCCCAGGTGCGGATATGGCACTCTTCGGCGTTTTCCTCGTCCTCATCATCGCGTTCGCGCGCGGCGGCATCCTCGGCCTCTTGTCACGTCTAGGGCGAGGTGTTCACGGCATGGCCGGCGAGGTCATGCCGTGACCACCATCCTCGAGATCGACACCGTCACCAAGCGCTTCGGCGGGCTCACCGCGGTCGATAATGTGTCGCTCTCGATCGAGCCGGGCGGCATCGTCGGGCTCATCGGCCCGAACGGGGCCGGCAAGACCACGCTCTTCTCGCTGATCTCCGGCTTCGAGCGTCCGAGCCTCGGCCGCATCATCTTCCGCGGCGACGACATTTCGGACCTCGCGCCCGACCGCAGGGCCGCGCTCGGCATCGCGCGCACTTTTCAGATCGTGCAGCCCTTTGCCAGGTTGAGCGTCGCCGAGAACATCACTGTCGGCGCGCATTTGCGCCATCGCTCGCGCGCCGAGGCCATCGCCAAGGCGCGCGAGATTTCGGCAAGGCTCGGGCTTTGCGCGATGATCGACAAGCCCGCGTCTTCGCTTACGGTCGCTGGCCGCAAGCGGCTGGAGCTCGCTCGCGCGCTCGCCACCGAACCGGTGCTTCTCCTGCTCGACGAGGTGCTCGCCGGCCTCAACCCTTCCGAGATGCGCGACATCCTCCCCGTGATCCGGACCATCCGCGAAGGCGGCGTCACCGTGATCATGGTCGAGCATGTGATGCAGGCGGTGATGAATTTGTGCGAGCGCGTCATCGTGCTCAATCAGGGCCGCTTGATCGCCGACGGCTCGCCACGCGAGGTCACGCGCGATCGACGGGTTGTCGAGGCCTATCTCGGACAAGGCGCGGCGGCACGGCTGGAGGCGGAACATGCCTGATGCCGCGCTCCTCGAGGTGGACGGTCTCGCCGCCGGCTATGGCGCGAGCGCCATCCTGCAAGGCATCGATCTTCATGTCGCGGCCGGCGAAACTGTGGCGGTGCTAGGCTCGAACGGCGTCGGCAAGACGACGCTCAACAAGGTGCTGAGCGGCATTCTCCGGCCGCGCGCCGGCAGCATCCGCTTCAATGGCCGTTCGCTCGAGCACGCCGCACCCTCCAAGATCGTCGAGATGGGTCTCGTGCATGTCCCGGAGGGTCGACGCATCTTCCCGGACATGAGCGTCGACGAGAATCTCGTTCTCGGCAGCTATCGCCGCGCCAAGGCCAACAGAGCTGCGAACCGCGAGCGGGTCATGGCGATCTTTCCACGCCTTGCGGAGCGCTGTCGCCAGCCGGCCGGCACACTGTCGGGCGGTGAGCAACAGATGCTCGCCATTGGGCGCGGCCTGATGGCCGAGCCGCGTTTCCTCATCCTCGACGAACCGTCGCTTGGGCTTTCACCTCTTCTGGTCGAGGAGATGTTCATGCTCATTCGGCGCCTCGGCGCCGAAGGCCTCACCATTCTCCTCGTCGAGCAGAACGTCGTGCAATCGCTCGCCTTGGCCGCGCACGCGCATGTGCTCGAGAACGGGCGCATCGTGCTTTCCGGCAAGGGTGAGGAGCTGATGAGCGATCCCCGATTGCAGAAGTCATATCTTGGGATGTGACGGGATGAGAATTGTCGCGACCACGCTCGTCGTCTCTCGCAAGGCTTGCATTGTCGATGAAGATGTCTCCGATCGCTATCGGGGCTCTCGCACCCGAGCCGAGCGGAAGCGCAAGGAGGACCGATGATCACCGGGTTGAAGCATCGCCTGTCGCAAGAACGCATCCTGGTGGCGCCCGGCGTCTACGACGCGCTCACCGCTTCCCTCGCCGTGCGATCAGGTTTCGAGGCGGTGTATCTTTCGGGCGCCGCCATTGCCTATACGCGGCTAGGCGCTCCCGATATCGGGCTGGTCTCGATGGCGGAAGTCGCCGCGACGCTGAGCCTCGTGCGCGAGCGCGTCGAAACGCCGATCATCGTGGATGCCGACACCGGCTATGGCAATGCGCTCAATGTCGCCCGGACGGTTCGCGCCTTCGAGCAGGCCGGCGCCTCGGCGATTCAGCTCGAGGATCAGACATTTCCGAAACGTTGCGGGCACCTTTCCGACAAGACGCTGATTCCCGCAAAGGAGATGGCGGGCAAGCTCAGGGCCGCCGTCGATGCGCGACGCAGCATGGAGACGCTGATCATCGCGCGAACCGATGCGGTCGCGAGCGAGGGTTTCGAGGCCGCGATCGAGCGCTCGCAACTCTACGCCGAATCCGGCGCAGACCTGCTCTTCATCGAGGCACCCAAGACGCGCGAGCAGCTTGCCGCCATCAAAACGGCGCTCGGGGAACGCCTGCCGCTCATGGCCAACATGGTCGAGGGCGGCCGCACGCCGATCCTCTCGGCGCAAGAATTGGAAGAGCTCGGCTTTCGCCTGGTCATCTTCCCGGGCGGCATCGTGCGCGCTGTCGCGCGCACCGCGCAAGCCTTCTACGACGTGCTCGCGCGCGACGGAACGACCGACGGCTTCCGCCAGCAGATGTTCGACTTCGACGCGCTCAACGATGTCATCGGCACCGATGCCACGCTGGAACGGGGGCGCTCCTATGAGAGTGGGAGGCCGCCGCCCCTTCCGCGCCGGCTGAAGGCAAAGGCATGACCGTGATCGACCCCGTCACGCTCGCCGTTCTCAAAGGGCGCCTAGAGCAGATCGCCGACGAGATGGACGCGACGCTCTATCGCTCGGCGTTCAACCCGATCATCGCGGAGGCGCGCGACGCCTGCCACGGCCTCTATCACGCCGAGACGGGTGCGACCCTTGTGCAAGGTTCGAAGGGACTCCCCATCTTCGTCGGCGCCATGTCATTCGCGGTCAAGGCCGTCATCGACAAGGTCGCGACCGAAGGCGGCTTGGACGAAGGCGACACCTTTCTCTTCAACGATCCCTATGACGGGGGCACTCATCTCAACGATTTTCGCCTGGTGCGGCCGATCTGGCGCCGAGGCAAGATCTTTGCCTGGCTCGCTTCCGTCGGGCATTGGCTCGATATCGGCGGCAATGTACCGGGGGGGTTCAACGCGTCGGCGACGGAGAGCTTCCAGGAAGGCGTGCGCATCCCTCCGGTCAAGCTGATCTCCAAGGGGTCCATGAATCAGGACCTCCTGGCGATCCTCGCCGCGAATAGCCGCGTGCCGCAATCGAATTATGGGGACCTCAACGGACAAATCAACGCGCTCGATCTCGGCGAGAAGCGCGTCCATACCCTCATCGACGATTATGGCGATGAGACCGTCACGACCGCGCTCGACACCTTCAGCGAGCGCGCCGAAGCCCTGATGCGCGAGAACATCAAGGCTTTGCCGGACGGCACTTATTCGTTCGAGGACTTTCTCGACAATGACGGTGTGAGCGATTCGAAGCTCACGATCGCGCTCGATCTCACGGTGCGCGGCGACACGATGACCCTTGATTTCTCGCGCTCATCGGCGCCCTGCACCGGACCGCTCAACATCGCCCGTTCGACCGCCGTCGCCTGCTGCTATGTGGCGCTCAAGCACATCTTCCCGGATGTCCCCGCCAATTCCGGCTGTCTTGTGCCAATTGATTTCATCATCCCCGCGACGACCCTGCTCGGCGTGTTGGCGCCGAAGCCGGTGGGTGGTTACACCGAGACCATCTTGCGCATGATCGGGGTCGTCTTCGGCGCGATCGCCAAGGCGGAGCCCAAGCTCGCGACCGCCGCCTTCTTCGGCACCATCAACGCGCTCTCGCTCGCAGGGCACCGCGCCGATGGGACACGCTGGGTGATGTCGATGTTCTTCGGCGGGGGCCTCGGCGGCAATCCGAAAGGAGATGGCCTCAACCATGGCAACAACGCCATCTCCACGGCAACCATGCCGCCGCTCGAGATCCTCGAGGCCGCCTACCCGGTGATGTTCACGCAATGGGCTCTGCGCCCTGGCAGCGCCGGTCCTGGACGGCACCGCGGCGGGCTTGGCGCGATCTACGAGATCGAGGCTCTCGACGAAAACGGGGCCGAGGTTTTCCTGCTCGGCGAGCGAGGGCGCTTCCCGCCCTTCGGCGTGGCGGGCGGCAGCGCGGCCGCGCTCAATCGCTTCATCTGGGAGACGGACGAAGGCGAGACGACGGCGCCGCTCGTGTCCAAGGTGACGGGTGTCCGCATCCGCAAGGGCCAGAAGGTACGTCTCGAAACTCCTGGCGGCGGGGGCTGGGGCGACCCCGCCGCGCGCGATGAGGCTCGCATCGACCGAGACATCCGCGAAGGCTACGTCGAATCGAAGGAACGACCTGCGGAAGACGACGCCGTGCGGGCCAAAAAAGGCAGGGCGGCGTGAGCGGAGAGGTCGCCGTGGCTTCCGGGTCGGCGAGCATCGTGGGCGTCGATGTCGGGGGCACGTTCACCGACCTCTTCTTCTATGATGAGACGACGGGGACGTTCCGCACCGCAAAGGTCGCGTCGCATCGCGGCGACGAGGCCTCGGGATTCCTCTCGGGCTTGTCGGCGCTCGGGACGTTGTCGAGCCTTGGCGCGATCGTGCACGGCACCACCGTCGGCACCAACGCGCTGCTCGAGCGCAAAGGTGCGCGCGTCGGCCTGATTACTACCAAGGGCTTTCGCGACGTGCTCGAGATGCGCCGCCGCGATCGTCCCCACACCTGGGGGCTTTGGGGCGAGTACGTGCCGGTGATCGAGCGTTCGATGCGCCTCGAGGTCAACGAGCGCGTGCTGGCCGACGGCTCATTGCGCATCGCGGTCGACTTCGATGAAGCGAAGGCGGCCGCCCGCCAACTTGTCGAGCAGGGCGCCGAGGCGGTTGCCATCGTCTTCATCAATGCCTTCGCCAACCCGGAAAACGAGCGCAAGGCGGCGGACGCCGTACGTTCGATCTGGCCGAACGAGCACGTCGCCATCTCGAGCGAGATCCTGCCGGAAATCCGCGAATTCGAGCGCAGCTCGACGACGGCGCTCAATGCCTACCTTCAGCCTGTCGTCGGCGCTTATCTCGGTAAGATCGATGCCGAGTTGTCGAAGCGCGGCTTCAAAGGCGACTTCCACATCGTGCAGTCGAACGGCGGCGTGATGGCCACCTCGACGGCGCGACGCCTGCCCGTGCGCACGGCTCTCTCCGGTCCGGCAGCCGGCGTCATCGCGGCGGGTGCGATCGCGCGCGCGGCAGGTCGGCTGAACGTGATTACCGGGGACCTTGGAGGCACCTCCTTCGACGTGTCACTGATCGCCGATGGCCAGACCGCCCTCTCGGCGCAAACCACCATCGATTTCGGCCTCGTCATCCGCACGCCGATGATCGAGATCACCACGATCGGAGCAGGCGGCGGCTCGATTGCGAGCGTCGACAAAGGAGGTCTGCTGCAAGTGGGGCCGGAGAGCGCCGGTTCCCTGCCCGGACCGGCGTGTTACGGGGGCGGGAATATGCGCCCAACCCTCACCGACGCCAATGTGGTGCTCGGCCGGATCAACGCCGAGCGCCCCATCGGGGACAAGCTCGCGCGCCTCGACGCCGAGGCGGCGACGCGGGCCATCCTGGCGCATGTGGGGCGTCCGCTTGGCCTCGATGCGCCTCGCGCGGCCGAAGCCATCGTCAAGGTCGCGAACGCCCGCATGGCCGGCGCCATTCGCCTTGTCTCTATCGAGCGCGGCCATGATCCCTCGAGGTTCACCTTCATGCCCTTCGGCGGGGGCGGCGCGTTGCATGCGGGCGCCTTGATGCGCGAGGTCGGTCTCGAATCCGTGCTTGTCCCGCGCTTTCCCGGCATCACGAGCGCGCTCGGTTGCGTCATCGCGGATTTGCGGCACGATCACGTGCTGACCGTGAACCTCGCGCTCGATGGGCTCGATGCCGTGCTCCTCAATCGCCATCTTGCGGAGACTGCCCGTGAAGCGCGCGCTGTCGTCGCGAATGCAGGCGTCGCCGTTTCACGCATCGACACCATCTTCGATCTCGACATGCACTATGTCGGACAGACCCATACGGTGCAGGTGCGTGTTCCGGCCGAGCTCGACGGCGAGGTTAGGCAGGCGGACGAGGCGGCCATGCGCACCGCCTTCGAGGCCACCTATCTTAGCGAGTTCAGCCGCCTCCTGCCGGGCGTGCCTGTTCGCATCGTGACACTGCGCACCGCTGCCATCGGCCGCCGGCCTCATTTCGATTTGCAAGCGCTTGCGCCTAGCTCAGGCGGCGAGGATGCCAGACGCGGCACGCGCCGCGTCTGGTTCGATGCCGACTGGCGCGAGACCGCGATCTTTTCGCGGCTCGAACTTGCGGTCGGTGCGAGGGTCCAAGGTCCTGCCATTCTCGAGCAGCCGGACGCGACCACGATCGTCGATGCCGGGCTCGTCGCCGAAGTTGACCGTTTCGGAAACGTCGTCATTTCCCGGAGCGCGATGTGAACGGCAAGGTTCCCTTGTCGCGCACCGCTCTTTTGATCTGCGATCTGCAGAACGATTTCATTCATCCCAAGGGCGCCTATGGCCGTGCGGGCCTCACCGCGGATGAGATCGCGGCCGTGCCGGCGCG
>JAFAQA010000466.1 GCA_019246665.1 Hyphomicrobiales bacterium | reverse complement strand
GTGAGCTGCTTGCCGCGAATGTCCTGCTTGAAATACTTCGCCTCGATCTTCTTGTAGGTGCCATCCGCGTCGACCTCGGCGATCGCCTTGTTGACCATGTCGCGAAGCTCGGTGTCGTCCGGCCGCATGGCGACGCCGACGCCGGGGCCGTGAATCCCCGGCACCCGCTTGATCTCGGAGATGACGCGGCAGCAGCCATTGCCCTTCTTGTCGAAGAAATCCTGCTCGACGAGGCCATCGCCGACGACATAATCGATGCGCCCACTGGCGAGATCGAGATTGGGCTCATCCTGTGTCGGATAAAGCTTGATGTTCGAGTCCTTGTAGAACGCCTCGAGGAAATTGGCGTGGATCGTCGATGATTGCGTGCCGATGGTCTTGCCCTTGAGCGCCGCCGGCGAGACGTCGTCGCTCTTGTTCGCGGCCTGCCCGGCAAAAACGATCGGCGTTGCGTAGTACATATCCGAGAACATCACCTTCTTCTTGCGCTCGTCGGTGATGTTCATGCTGGAAACGATGGCGTCGAACTTGCCCGCGAGAAGCGCCGGGATAATGCCGTCCCAATCCTGGTTCTGGAACGTGCAGGTGAGCTTCATTCGTTCGCAAAGTGCATTGGCATAATCCACTTCGAAGCCGACGATCTTGCCGGAAGGGTCGACGCTTTCGAAGGGCGCGTAGCTCGCATCCATGCCGACGCGAACTGTTTTCCATTCCTTGGCGCTTGCGGCCGACGCCATGAGGCACGACGCCAACCCCAGCAAGGCCAAGAGCTTTGTTGTTTTCATTCTCATCTCCTCCGTCTCACTCCTCTTCGCCGTTGCGGACGGCGCGCCGCATCCCAAATTCCGTGTGCGATTTTGACAAAGCCCCTCACCATTCCTCAAAATGGATGGCGGAGCCCGTGACGAATGCGTCAAAACCTGCCCGCGGTCCGAAAATTTTGGTCGGATCACGAGAGCGCTTCCATCCTGCGCAAATTTTGTGGCTTTGACTATAGGGGATCGAAATCGAAATATTTGCGCGCGATGGCGGCGTAAGCGCCGTCGGCACGCAGATCCTTAAGCGCGGCGTCGAATTTTTGCTTGAGGCCGTCCTCCTCCTTGCGGAAGACCACGGCGAAACCCTCGCCAGCCACTCGATCGGGATCCTCGACGCGCCCCGCTGCGACGCAGCAGCTCGCTTCGGGAGCCGTCTTCAGCCAGTCGCGCAGGCTCATTTCATCCCCGATCACGAGATCGATCCGGTCCGCGGCGAGGTCAAGATTGGCCTCGATTTGCGTCGGATAGGTGCTGAGCGGTGAATTCGGGAAGCGCGCTTCGGCAAGGCTGGCGTAAGGGCTATCGCGAAGCGCCCCGATCGACACTTTGGCCAAAGCCTCCGGGGTGAGCTCCTTCGGGACTTCGTCCTTGCGCGCCACGAAAAGGGCGGGCATCCGGAAATAGGGCTCCGACAAGGTGAACTTTTCCCGGCGCTCGTCGGTGATGTCGAGGCTCGAGACGATGGCATCGCCCTTGCCGGCGAGGAGTGACGGCACGAGCCGATCGAATTCGCGATGCTTGAAGACGCAAGCGCGCTTGATGCGCGCGCAAATGGCATTCACGAGGTCGATTTCGAAGCCGACCATCTCGCCCTTGTCGGTCAGGTAGGCATAGGGAGGGTGAGCGGCCTCGGTCAGCAGCACGAGCGGCTTTTCCTCTTCAGCCACCGCAGGAAGGCTCAATTCGTTCTTGGCAAAACCAAGCCCGGAAAGTGCGATCCCAAGCGCAAGGAGGACCATTGCGCGCGATGTCCGACCCCGGACGCATCGCGCGAGCGAGCATATCGGGCGAGAAGCTTCTTCCTGCCATGATGTCGAACCACCGATTTTAGAAGTGGGAGCGTTGATCGGCAGTGGACATCCCTCCAGGCCCCTTTTGGGGTGCATGATTTCCATCCCGTCGCGGAGATTTGCGGATAAAGCCAGCATGGCGCCGAGTTGGCAACCATCCCATCCTTGCGGCCGAGCACGATCCGGTGTGCTTGTGAAGACGAGCCCCGATCGCTAGACCGCCTTGAGGCCCGAAGGGCAAAAGGCGTGGATGCCCGCACCAAGTGCGGGCGTAACGGTCTCAAAGCGCTTGCGGGACGTCGGCCAGGCGTCTGCCTGGTCACCCACGCCTTCTGAGGGAAGTCCCGGAAGGCGCAACGATCCGCTCGGAGGTTCAGGCATGGTTTCAAAAGAAGAGATCATCGCCGCATTGGCGAGCGTCCCCGGTCCAGACGGGAGAACCCCGCTGCCTGACTCAGGCGCGCTCTCGGACATCATGATCTCCGGCGGCCGCGTGGTTTTTTCGATCACCGGCGATCCGGCACAATCGGCGAAGCTCGAAGAGATGCGCCTTGCCGCCGAGCGCGCCGTGAAGCCGCTGGCAGGTGTCGAGACCGCGCTCGTCACGCTGACGGCAGAGCGGCCCCCACAGCCCGGGACGCCTTCAGGACGGCCGAGTGGCCAACCCGCGCGAATGCGCGCCGGCCCGGCGCAGGCGCGCACGCCGATCGTCGGTGTTGGGCGCGTCATCGCGGTCGCGAGCGGCAAGGGAGGTGTCGGCAAGTCCACGACGGCGGCCAACCTCGCGCTCGCGCTCGCGGGGGAGGGGCTTCGCGTCGGCATTCTCGATGCCGATATCTACGGCCCTTCCATGCCGCGCCTCTTCGGGCTCAAGGGAAGGCCCGAGGTCACCGAAGCGCGGGTGATCCGTCCGCTCGAGGCTCATGGCCTCAAGATCATGTCGATGGGCTTTCTCGTTTCGGAAGAAACCGCAATGGTGTGGCGCGGACCCATGGTCGCCGGGGCCGTGCAGCAATTGCTGCGCGAAGTCGCCTGGGAGCCGCTCGACGTGCTCGTGGTCGACATGCCGCCGGGCACCGGAGATGCGCAGTTGACGCTCGCTCAGTCGATCGCGCTCGCGGGGGCGGTGATCGTCTCCACCCCACAGGATCTCGCGCTCATCGATGCGCGCCGCGGCGTCGAGATGTTCCGCAAGGTGAACGCGCCGATCCTCGGCATCATCGAGAATATGAGCATGTTCATTTGCCCGAATTGCGGAGCGCGGCACGATATCTTCGGCCATGGTGGAGCGCGAAGAGAAGCGGCGCGAATCGGTGTACCTTTCCTCGGCGAAATCCCGCTCGAGCTTGCGCTGCGCGAGACATCCGACAGCGGCAATCCGATCGTAGCCTCGCAACCCTCGAGCCCGATCGCAGCGGCTTACCGTGATATCGCGCGTCGGGTGAAGGAAGCGCTGAGCTAGTACCCGCAATTGCAATGAGGTGACTTGGATCCTTTTCGCGTCATGGCCCACGAGCGAAGTGGCGTCCTCCCGGATACACATTATTGTGATCGCGGCGCGGTAAACGCGCTATCATGAGCCGCCGCAATCACGCCCTGAAGTCGTGACTTGCTCAATTCCCGAGCGCGGTGCGCGATGGCCGCGAAAAGGACAGGAAAAAGATCCACATGAAACGCCGGCAGTTTCTCGCGGCTTCGACGCTTGGTGCATCGGCCTTGGGCGCGTCAGCCTTTGCTCTCGCAAGACCGGCACTTGCCCAAAATTCGCCGGAGCTGAAATGGCGCCTGACCTCGAGCTTTCCGAGCACCTTCGACATCGTGCAGGAGACCGCCAAGGTGTTCGCGAGCGCGGTGGCCGCCGCGACCGACAATCGTTTCCAGATCGAGGTTTTCGCCTCGGGCGAGATCAAGCCGGGACTGCAGGCGCTCGAGGCGGTGCAATCGGGCGAGATCGAGGTTGCGCACACGGCACTCAACCTTTTCGCCACGCATGAGCCGGCGCTGGCTTTTGCGACGGGCGTGCCTTTTGGCCTCAATGCGCGCCAACAGGCCGCCTGGTGGACGGAGGGCGGGGGACGCGAGTTCATCGACGAGGTGTTGAAGCCGTTCGGGGCCGTGGCGCTCAGCTGCGGCAATACCGGGGCTCAGATGGGTGGCTGGTTTCGCAAGGAGGTGAAGACGCCAGCCGATTTCAACGAGCTCAAGATGCGCATCGGCGGCCTCTCGGGCAAAGTGCTGGAAAAGCTGGGCGGGGTCGCCGTGGCGACACCTGCGAGCGAGATCAAATCCGCGCTCGAGAGCGGTGCGCTCGACGCCGCGCAATGGGCGGGTCCTCATGACGATGAGCGCCTCGGGCTGCAAAAGGTCGCGCCGGACTATTACTTTCCCGGTTGGCAGCAAGGCTCGAACGCGCTCCACATCCTCGTCAACCAGGCGAAATGGACCGAGCTCCCGGCGAGCTATCAGGCGGTGCTCACCGCGGCGGCATCGCTCGCGGGCACCTCGATGCAGGCGAAATACGATGCGCGAAATCCCGACGCGCTGAAGAAGCTCGTCGTGGACGGGGCCAAGCTCAAGCCCTTCGGCGGAGAGATCATGGACGCTGCGAATGCGGCGGCGAACGCCGTCTATGCGGAGATTTCCGCGGACGACCCGAAATTCGCAAAAATCCTCTCCGCCTACATGGCCTTTCGCAACGACGAATATTTATGGTTCCAGGTCGGCGAGGTCGCCTACGACAATTACCTCGTGCGCGCCCGCGCGCGGGGATGAGAGGCGCGGGCGCCAAACCTCTCCCGCAATGCAATGCGGGAGAGATCCTATGTAGCGACGGGCGCGAAGGCGCCTAAAGTGACGTTCGTGTCGCGAACAACATAGGAGCCGTTTCATGCTTATTGAGCAGATCGCGCCCGCCGCCGAAGCGGAGCTTGCCAGGATTTTCGTTGGATTGGAA
>JAFAQA010000210.1 GCA_019246665.1 Hyphomicrobiales bacterium | reverse complement strand
CCGCCGAAAGCAGGCGCGTTGCCTGCCGGCGCGCTGCCCCCTGGGGCATTCGCGCTTGGCGTGTTGTTCACCGGAGACCGAGACACCGGAGATGACGATGCCTGTGTTGACTGACGAGCGGTTGAACACATTGAGCGTTCCGCTATTCGTGACGCTCCCCGTGACGGTGCTTCCCCGGACAATAATGCCAATGTTCGAATTCTGTTGCGCCGTCGCGCTGATCGAGCCGCCATTCATGATGCTTCCGGTGATGGTGCTATTGAGAACATCCACACCCTCTGCCCCTTGTCCCGTCGCGGAGATTGTCGAGTTGTTGACGATGTCGCCGGTGAACGTGGAGCTGGAAATCAACAAACCAGCTCCAAAACTTACCCCATTGGCCGTGATCGTGCCCGAATTGGTGATCGCCGCTTGCATCCCGCCGGCGACGGTCGATCTACTTACCGCGATCCCCGTCGCGCCGGCATTCGCTTGGTTCGACGTGACGGTGATCGCATTCGTATTCGCGATTCCTCCCGAAGAGATCGTGCTTTGGCCCAAGAAAATTCCGACGCCATTAGCGTTATTAATATTCGTCGTGATCGTCCCGCTATTCACGATACCTTGGCCGATTGTGCTGTTCGTCACGCTGATGGCGGCCGTCACGCTTCGTCCAACGAAGTTGGACTGCGCGCCCGGCGTGATCGTCCCCGCATTGCTGATGGCGCCCGACAGGCTCGAGGCGTTGACGGTGATCGAGGTCACGGTCGTGTTCGCGGGGTTGCTGACGGAGGTGCCGTTGGGATTGTTCGTGACCGATATCCCTCCCGACCACGCCGGCAAGGGCGCGCCGAGAAGAAGCGCCGCGACCGAGGTGGTGGCGAGAAGCGACGAGGCGCGGGCGCGCGAGACCAATGTGCGGTTCGGCAAGACGGGCTCCTCCTGCTTCGGGAAAGCAGAATCGAGTCTAATTATTATTAGGCCATTAAAAGTCTCTTTGAGCCTCCGTCAAGCTGTGCTTGGGTGAGTTAGCATTGACGTGCTCATGTCCATTTCCGCTCATGCCCGCGCAAGCGGGCATCCAGCCCCCTTCTAGTACCTGCAATTGCAATTAGATGACTTAAGTTCTTTTCGCGTCCTGGCCGTCTTCGGATCGAGATTCGCTGATCGTCCCCTCCCCCCGCGACGAAGGAGCGGTGGGGAGGGTGAGGGTGGGGGGCATTTGGAATCACGCGCCGACCGTGGCACGCGAGTGTACACGTCACGTCAGGGCAACGCTAACGACGGTCGTTGAGGCGGTGGCTCGACCCCCCACCCGTACCCTCCCCACCGCTTCGCGGACGCCCTTGGCGGGGAGAGGGGGCGATCAGCGCTGATCCTGTTCCAGGAGCAACGCCATCGTGGCCGGAAACCGAGCGTTAGAAACAGAAACACTAGGTCCCCGCTTTCCGCGGGAGGGAGCGGCAAACGACGTCCTTCACGCCGCCTGGTCGAGCTTCCCCTCGCCATGGGCTTCGAGAATGCGCGTCGCGAAATCCGTGACCGCCCCCAAAGTCGCGGCTCGCGCTTCACGCTGGGGCGAGTGGCCGACGCCCTCGATCAGCGCCAGCTCGACCGGGCAATAGCACTCCTCTTGCGCGATCGCGATCTGGCGCGTCGTGCCGTATTCATCGCGCGTGCCCTGCACGATCTCGATCGGCACGCGGATATAGCCGAGCGCTTCCGAAATATCCCAGGTGCGAAAGCCGGGATCGAGCCAGACGCCGTTCCAGCCGTAAAAGGCGTTGTCGACATGCTCGTGCCAGCGGGCAAGCTTGGCTTTGAGGTCACCGCGTTCATAGGCGAGCTTGGCTTTCGCGATCGCGTCGAGCCCCATCGGCTCGACCACGAAATGCGGCGCGATGAGCACGAGACCACGCACCCGATGGTCCTGGACACCGCCCGCATAGATCGCGGCGATCGAAGCGCCATCCGAATGCCCGAGAAGCAGCCCTCGCCGAAAGCCGATCTGCTCGAGGAGCTTCGGCAGCACCGTCAACGCCTCGTCATGCATATAGCTCAGCTTGCGCGGCAGCTCGGAGGGGCTCGAAGCCCCATAGCCGGCCCGCGAATAGGCAAAAACGCCTGCCCCGGTCGCCGCCGCGAGCGCATCGGGGAAATCGCCCCACAGCCCTACGCAGCCCAGCCCCTCATGCAGCATCACGATGGTCGCGGCCTCGCTCGGCTCCGGGCCGATATGGCGATATTCGAGGCGGTGCTCGCCGATATCAAGCGTGCCGGAGGGTTCGAGGGCCATGACGAGCTCCGCCGCGCCGCTCTCCCGTCGATCTCGTCGCCCCGGGCGCCAAGGACGATAGCGGGCTATGATTAATGGTGGGCCTGGCAGGACTCGAACCTGCAACCAGACCGTTATGAGCGGCCGGCTCTAACCATTGAGCTACAGGCCCTTGACGCATGATCTTTTCGCGACCGTGCGCCGGCGGCAATTTCCTTGAAAGCCGAAGCCCGGATCCCGCCATCCAGGGTCGAGAGCCTCGTAGAGAGTCGGGAGGAAGATGGCAACGGTTTCGCCCTGATCCGCTCATTCCCGCGCTTGCAAGCATGCACCGCCAAAGCGTGCATGGCCGGGCCGACGCCCGCACAGGACGACGCCGTCGTCATGCTCGCACGCGGTGCGAAGCATCCATGCCTTGTCTCTCATCGGGCCGTAGGCGAGCAAGGCATGGATCGCCGGGCCGAAGCCCGGCGATGACGAATAGGCTCTTCCCCTCGTCATGCTCGCACGCGGTGCGAGCATCCATGATTTCCTTGCCGCGCCTGTCGGCGGAAGGGTGGATGGCCGGGCCAAGCCTGGCCAAGCCCGGCCAGGACGAGGTGGGGATGGTCGTGTGTTGAGGGCCAACGCCCGGATAAGCCGCGCGCGGCTTGGTAAAGCGGCCGTTAACCGCCAAAAGCGCATCTCGCCTCCCGCCTGCCATGTCTTTGCCCTTTCTCCCTGGCAGTAGACATGAGCCGAGGCGCGCGGGATCGATGCGACGAGCCGGCTGTCTCCTCGCTTTGCAAAGCGAATGGGCGACGGAGACGTGCTCGGCTTCGAAACAGGCAAGATGTACGATAGGTTCAGGCTCGGAATTTTGGATTGGCGCGGATTTTGATACATCAAGGGCAGCGCTCCACCAGGACCGCGGTAATTGTCTCCCGCGCGCCTGAGTGCAGCACCGTGATTGTGTTCCGGCGCCTCACGGTCTCGCCGGGCAAGGAGATGCGATGACGATGATCACGATGCGCTCCTCCCCCGGGCGCCTCGAGATGAGCAAGGGCGCGCGCAGAACGTCATCCGGCGCTCAGGTATTTGCGCGGGCGACGCGCCATTCGACGCATGTCCGTTTTTTGCGCAGGGCGATCCCGCTCGGGGTTCTGGTCGCGGTCGCCGGACTTTTGGCCGTGTGGCTCTTCGATCCGTTCCGCCAGGTCTTCCCGAGTTTCAGCGTCCAAGGCGTCGACCTCTCCTCGACCCAGGTGGTGATGGAGATGCCCAAGCTTTCTGGTTTCAAGAAGGACAGCCGCCCCTACGAGGTCGTCGCCAAATCGGCGATCCAGGATGTGAGCAAACCCTCGGTGATCAACCTCGTCGACATGGACGCCCACCTCGTTTTGGGGGACGGACAGTCCGCCAATCTCACTGCCCGGAAAGGCATCTACGACACACAGAATGAAACCCTGGACGTCAAGGACAACGTCAAGATCAAAACGACGAATGGCTATGATATCAGCCTCGAAGACGCGTCGATGAAGTTCAAATCCGGCGACATCAGCTCGGATCGCCCCGTGGACGTCAAGATGAATGGAGGGGAAATCCATGCCGATGGCCTCGAAATGATCGACAATGGCAAGAGAGTCACTTTCATCGGAAATGTGCATTCACGGCTCGATTCAGCGATGGAGAGGTCCGGAACGGCGCCCGGCGCGAAAGAAACGAAAGAAGAGAAGGTGAGCGCGAAGGAGCCGACACAGCCATGACTGCGCGTTCGCGATTGCCTGGGTTGGGCGTGAGCGGCTCCCATCGCGCAACGGGGACGAGCCTTCTCCTCGCCGGCCTTTTCGTCGCGGCGCTCGCCAGCCGTGCAGAGGGCGCACCGCCCACGGCATCCCCCGCCTCCCCGACCACCACGCCCAACAAGGGCGGGTCCGCTCCCGCCAAGCCAGGCTCGTCGGATGCCGCTTCCGCGGTGCCTTTCGGAACGAAGTCCAAGGACCCGATCTACATCACCTCGGACCGCCTCGACATCTACGACAAGGAGGGGCGCGCGGTTTACTCGGGCGCGAGCGGGGTGGTCGCGACGCAGGGCGCGAGCAAGCTCGTGGGCACGGAGCTCACCGCCTTCTATGACCGTCAAAAGGACAATGGAGGAACGCAAGGCCAGGCGCCGCAGCAGCAAGGGGCTGCCGGAACGCAAGTCAAGCGGATCCTGGTCAAAGGCCCGGTGAGCGTGGTCCAGAACGATCAGGTCGCGACCGGCGACAATGGCGAATTCGACCGGGTGCAGAACATCGTGACCCTCACAGGGCATGTCTCGTTGACGCAGGGTGCGGATGTCACCACAGGCGAAAAGCTCGTCTACGACCTGAACACCGGCGTCGCGAATGTGTTTTCCGGTCCCGGAACGCCGGTCAAATCGCTCTTCGTGCAGGGAAGCGAGCCCGGCCAGGCAAAAACCGCAACGCCGCAAAAAGGCTCGTCCGGCAAGCCGGCCTCGACCGGGACCGGCTCATCCAAAGCCTCCTCCGAGAAGGCTGCCACGGCTTCCTCGTCCAAAGCCGCTTCAGCCAAGACCGGCACCGAGAAGGGCTCCTCGACGAAAGCCGCCCAGCCTTGATGACAGCGATTTAATTAGGCGCCGCGCGACGAACATGCTGAATTCCGCCTGCGGAAATGGGCGCAAGGACGCATGATTCGCAAAAAGCAACCCTGTTTTTGCTTCCGGGCAACGCCCGGTATAGAACGCGCGCGAAAAATTTAGCAAAAGTCGATCACCGTGCCGAAGCC
>JAFAQA010000129.1 GCA_019246665.1 Hyphomicrobiales bacterium | reverse complement strand
CGGTGGTACCCCGAGTTTCTGGGTCCTTCCGGCACGCTCGCAACAACCTAATCGGATGCGGCTCATTGGCGTTCTGATGGCGCATTCGCAGAACGACGCGGAGTTTCTGACTTATCTTGATGCCTTTCGGCAGCGGCTTCGCGAACTCGGTTGGGTCGAAGGCCGCAACGTCCTAATAGAAACGCGCTGGGGAGCGCTCGACGACGCGCAGTCCACCCGTCAGGCGGCCACTGAGCTTGTGGCGCTTCAGCCAGACGTAATCCTGACGCAAAACACTCCGCCGACGAGCTCAATGCTTCAAGTGACGCGCCAAATCCCAGTCATCTTTGTGGTTGTAACCGATCCGGTCGGGAGCGGCTTTGTCGAGAGCCTTGCACGGCCGGGAGGCAATGCCACCGGCTTCACCATCATGGAACCCTCGATGGCCGGAAAATGGTTGGCCCTGCTAAAAGAGATCGCCCCAAATGTTGTCCGGGCAGCGTTCTTGTTCAATCCCGCGACTGCTCCATACGTCAACTACTACCTAAAACCGTTCAATGACGCCGCACAAGCCCTTGGCTTAGAGGCGTTTGCTGCCCCTATTCACGGTATCGCGGAACTCGAAATGATAACCGGGGCGCAGGCCAACACGCCAAACACGGGCCTGATCGTGATCCCTGACGGTTACCTGAATGTCCATCGTGCTGAGATCATCTCACTCGCCGCTCGGCACAGATTGCCTGCCGTGTATCCATGGCGCTTTTTTCCCGAGAGCGGGGGCCTGCTCTCTTATGGAAGCGATCAGCGAGATGAGTTCTGGCTCGCTGCGGAATACGCCGACCGCATCCTCCGGGGCGAGAAACCGAGCAGGCTTCCCGTTCAGGCTCCAACCAGATTTGAGCTCGTGGTGAACCTGAGCACGGCCAAGGCGTTGGGGCTGGACGTTCCACCCACGCTCCTTGCCCGTGTCGATCGCATCATCGAATGAGCCGCAAAGGCTCCGAGAGGACACATGAAGCGTCGCGAGTTCTTTACTCTTCTTGGCAGTGCGGTGGCGTGGCCGCTCATGGCGCACGCACAGCAGACGGTCATACCCGTGATTGGCTACATGGATACCGCCTCGGCCAGCACCACGGCAGATCTAGTGCAGACATTTCGTCGCGGCCTCAGCGTTGCCGGTTTTGACGATGGCCGGAAAGTGGCTATTGAATATCGATGGGCCGACGGAAACTATGACAAGCTGCCAGCCCTGGCTACCGAGTTGGTTCGTCGCCAAGTGGCCGTGATCGCCACGGTCAACACGCCGACTATTCTTGCCGCTAAAGCAGCGACTCAAACAATTCCGATTGTCTTTGGTGTGGGCGTTGATCCGATCAAGTTTGGGCTTGTCGCGAGTCTTAGCCATCCAGGGGGCAATCTCACGGGGGTAACCCAGCTTAACGTCGAAATAGAAGCAAAGCACGTGCAGTTGCTCCACGACCTCGTGCCCGCAGCCACGTCCATGGGGCTGCTAATCAATAGAGCCAGCGTCGCCTACAGCGAGGCTGCTACGGAAACAGCGCAGAATTCGGCCCGGGTCCTGGGGTTGCGCCTGCTAGTCCTGAATGCAAGTACCGAGAGCGCGATCGAGGCCGCTTTTGCCACGCTTATTGAGGAGCGGGCGGGCTCGCTCTTGGTAAGCGGCGACTCATTCTTAGTCTCCAAACGCAATCAATTGGTCGCGCTGGCGGCACAGCACGCTGTGCCCGCCCTATACCACCGACGCGAGTTCACGGTTATCGGTGGCCTAATGAGTTATGGACCGAGCCTTCCTGAGGTATATTACCAAGTCGGCGACTACACCGGCCGCATCCTCAAGGGTGCAAAACCCGCCGATTTGCCAGTGCAGCAGTCCACTAAGTTCGAACTGGTGATCAATGCGAAAACTGCCAAGGCCCTCGGGATCGAGATCCCGATTTCCATACAAACGCTCGCTGACGAGGTGATCGAGTAACCGCAGGTTTGGACGCGGGCGCTCTGCGGCACTTGCCAAGGTATCCGATCGGTCCGACTCGAACGTGCTCGGCATCTCACGGCCACGGAACACGTTAGGGGGCAAGCGGAGGACACTGGTGAGCGCCGTTACCCGGTTGTTCGGGGCGTGATTCACGTGACGCCACTAGGGAGCGGTGTGCTAGGCTCCATTCTCACCTGCTTACTCTTGGGAACAAATGCAACGGCGAGAGTTCCTAACACTTCTCGGCGGCGCCGCCGTCACTGAGAGCTTGGCCGTACGCCCTGTCTCCGCGCAGGGTGCACTACGACCGGCTCACATCGGCTTTATCAGCGGCGCTGATCCGGCCGCCGCCACGGACTTTTTGACCGCACTCCGTGACGGGCTTTCGATGCGAGGTTATGTCGAGTCCGGAACGCTCAAAATCGAGCAACTTTTTGCCAGTTACGATCTTGAGCGCATCCCGACGCTGCTCGAGCAATTGGAACGACAGCACGTCAACGTCATCGTCACACATGCGGCGGCGACAGATAGCGTTGTAAAGGGTCGGCGCACGATTCCCGCAGTCTATGAATTCAGCGCCGATCCTATCACTTTGGGCATCGCCAAGGATTTGGCGCATCCGCTCTACAACGCAACCGGCATCACGTTGATGTCGGTCGAGATGAATGGCAAGAGGTTGGAGCTGCTTCACGAGATCATGCCGCGCGCCCGGCGTGTGGCTGTTCTGGCCAACCCCTTGCATCCGGGCGTGCAGCGGGAAAGAGCCGATTTCGAAGACAAGGCGCGACAGCTCGCTATCGACGCATCCTTTTTTCCCACGCCAAATCGCGCGGAACTCGACCGGGCGTTTGGAGCCATTGCGGCCGACTTACCTGATGCGCTGGTTGCTTTCTCCGATGCGTTCGTCGTGGAGAACCGGAGCGATATCATGAATTTTGCGATGAGCCGCCGCTTGCCGGTTGTCTCGGGATGGTCGCTGATGGCCGATAGCGGTGCGCTCTGCACCTATGGGCCCCGGTTAGTGGAATCGTACCGCCGCGTGGCCTACTACGTCGATCGCGTCTTGAACGGCGCAATGCCCGCCGAATTGCCAATCGAGCAGCCTACCATATTTGAGCTTGTTATTAATCTAAACAGCGCCAAAACGCTCGGCCTCACAATCCCGCCGCTTGTCCTTGTTCGCGCTGACAAAACAATTGAAAAGATTTGAATGTCCCTTCTGTCCGACCCGCCAGACTTCCAGTTTCCAGTGGAACAGTCCGCAACTAGTCCTGAGCAGCCTCTCGGCGTGGCCAAAAGAGGCGTTATTCGACGCAAAGCGGGCGTCGGTCGGACGGACTCCCAAGACCGCCTTTGACTCATCTCGGATTTCGAGCTGCTGCTCATGACGCGCGCCGAGAGGCCAGGCCATTGAGATGGGAGCACGGCTAGCGCTGGCGGGGCGAACGGGACCGGAATAGTGTCTTGCAAGAGGCTTGGCGGAGTGCTTTTTCGCCTGGAAACATGCGGCTCTGGCCGACAAGGAATCAGAATGAGACTTCTCCTGGTCCTTGTGATGCTCGTGGCGCCGATTGCTGTGTCGAGGGCCGGCGAAAAGGTGTATCGACTTGGTGAG
Source organism: Hyphomicrobiales bacterium (assembly GCA_019246665.1). GTDB lineage: Bacteria > Pseudomonadota > Alphaproteobacteria > Rhizobiales > Beijerinckiaceae > GAS188. The sequence goes on along the minus strand of JAFAQA010000129.1, from coordinate 12,263 downwards.
TTGGAGCCATCGTCGCAATCGGCTGAGTTTACGCATCGCTGGACCATGCCGGAGCTGGCCAAGCTGGGGTTCAGCGAGGGCAGCAATCTCGTGATCGACGAGCGAGTCGGCAACGCGGCCACCTTGGCCGAAATGGCGAAACAGCTCGTCGCGCTCAAGCCGGACGTGATCCTCGCGGTTGGCCCCGACACTTCTCGCTGCGCGCCAGGCGACGAGCACCGTGCCGATCGTCATCTTCGGTCCTGATCCGGTGAGCTTCGGCCTTGCCGCTAGCCTTGCCCATCCCGGCAGCAACGTCACGGGCGTTGTCATTCTCGCGGCAGCACTCGACGGCAAGCGGGTCGAGAAGTTGCACGAGACGGTGCCCTCGGCGCAGCGCGTGGCGGCGCTCTTGGTGCCTCCTTCTCCGGGAAGCGAGCGGAAGATGCTCGCGGCAGCGTCGAATGCGGGCGTCGAGCTGCGCGTCTATCCCGTCACCGGGCCTGACGAATATGCCGCCTCGTTCGCGAAGATGCGCGAGGACGGAGCTCAGGCACTGGCGATCACCGGCAATCCGATGCTTTATCGCGACGGCGAGCGGCTCGCCAAGCTTGCGCTCGACGCCGGCCTCCCGACCGCCTGCGAATGGGCCGAAATGGCGCGATCCGGTTGCCTGTTCGGCTACGGCCCCGACCGCGCCGAGCTGCGGCGTCGGGTCGCCTATTATATCGCCCGTATCTTTCACGGCAGCGCCACGGGGGATCTGCCCCTAGAGCAGCCCTCACATTACGAATTTGCCATCAACCTTAAGATCGCCAAAGCCCTCGGCCTGACAATCCCGCAATCGATCCTCGCAGGCGCCGACGAAGCCATAGAATGAGACCCGCCACCTGCTCCGCAATTGGTCCAAAGCGGACATCACAGCTGCGCTAACGACATGTCCCCCTTTCGGGGTAAAGCGGCATTGCTAGGTCCTTTGGTCAGGGGGGTGCGCGGAGTACCGCACTCGTGTGCGCCAACGAGTCAGCCGCTTCGTGAAGGCCGCTCAGCAGCGACCAGGGTGCTGAGTGCACCAAATGATCTGCATCCGCCTGTCGTGTGCGCTACCCCCACCGTAGCCGTAGTTGTAACCGTAGTTGTAGCCATAGCCCTCTGGCTCAGCATAAACGGGGGGACCATAAACCGGGGCACCGTATCCCCAGTAAGAATGATGGTGATGATGGTGGTGGTGATGGTGATGGTGATGATGATAAAAATATTGCGCCACCCGGGGATTGGCTTTCCGTTCGGCCGACTGCGCTTCGTCAACGACCTTTAGAAGTGCTAGCGCGTTGGGGACTGGTGCGAGCAGTTCCGCGAAAGATTGCGGTTTCAGGAATTCAGATACGTTGGAAGCGTTGGGGGTGGCCGCTTGCGCACTGTCCATAACCGCAAACGCCGACATGACCCCTACCGCGCCTGCCAGTTTCCTCTGCATCTTACCCTCCTTGACGAGCACGTTTGCAATGCCGTCGAGCAACGGCGATGTGAGTCCCATGGTTCCGCAGTTTGTTTGAACTCGGTTAAGCAAATGGTAACACAACCCAACGAGGCGCTGCCCTACAAGGGGGGCAGGTGACGCAGGGATACGCCCTAAGCTGCGTCCCAGGGTACTTCGCTCGGGCTGCTTTCTTCACGTTAACGACCGTCGTTACGACGGGCCGCCCCCATTCGCATCGAGGAAGACCACGCCCGCCTTTGAGGGGGTTCACCTACTGTCGAACTAAAATGGCACCGAAAACAAGCATCCCGGTGCCCACCAAACGGCTGATGTCAAAAGGGTGAATGGGCACGCCGAAGAGGCCGAAATGGTCAAAAAGTATGGACCCCGTAAACTGCCCTGCCACAATAAAAGCGATCACAGTCGCCGCTCCCATTTTCGAAAGCAGCAGAATCGAGATCGCGATATAAACTGCTCCAAACAAACCACCGGTCCAAGAAATTCCGTGACTTTTGCCGATCAAACTTAGCGGCGGCCACGGCTCCCGCATCAAAATTGCCATTACGATCATTACGACTGTGCCGCCGAGATAGCTCACAAATCCTGCCCACCACGCTGACTCGATTTCGACGCGAAGTTGGGTATTCACGGCCTGCTGAAATACAAAACTCAGGCCAGCAACAAACGCGAGCAACATTCCGAAAATGGCAGGAATTGAGCTCACCTGATCCTCCTTTTTGCTCTCATTTTCTCAGCGCGTGTCGCGAATCCCGCTAGGCCTCTTTTCAACGTATCAATCTCGCGTGAGCGGCAGTGATGCAAATGAGTTGTCCCCAGTTTCCCCACAGGTTTTTCTTTCAAAATTCGGCGCTGGATGACCTTTCGAGGACCGCCGAGGCGCTGATCTCGCCCTCTCGCGTTACCTTGCCGCGAAATGTAGGCCGCAAGGCGCAGGTCGTGAAACTCTCGTCGCGGATCTCCTCATGATTTATTCCCGGGAACACGCGGGCGGCTTGGCGCACGGGAAATCGCAATCTCGCGCGTTTCATCCTGATCGGTCTCTATTCCGGGACTCGGCACGATGCGATCCTCACGCTTCAATGGCATCCGAACACGACGGGCGCAGGGTTCGATCTCAAGACCGGCGTGATGCATCGGCGTGGCTCAGCTCAGCGCCGAACATCGAAGCGTCAGCCAACCGTGCGCATTCAAAGGCGGCTCCTGCCGCATCTAAAGCGCTGGCGGCGCATCGATGGTGACGGTCTGTTTGTCATCAACTGGAAGGGGAAGCGTCTACTCAAGTAACGCCGCGTCTGGAAGCGAGCGCGGGAGTTGGCTGGCCTTGGACCAGAAGTGACGCCGCATTGTTTGCGTCACACCTGTGCAACGTGAATGATGCAACGCCGTGTCCCGCGATGGGAAGTCGTCGGCTACCTTGGGATCTCGGAGAAGGCTAGAGACGGTCTACGGACATCACAGTCCCGATCTTCAGCTTGCCGCGGCGACGGCCCTTTAGGGAGCGTAGCTGTGGCCCAATCTGTGGCGAAGGAGATGCTCTGATGACTCAGGTCATTGATCTGGTTGGTGGGCGCGACAGGGATCGAACCTGTGACCCCTACGATGTCAACGTAGTGCTCTTCCGCTGAGCTACGCGCCCGCACCAGGATCGCCACCGAACTCGGCGCGAGCCTGTCCTATACGCGGCGGCGGCGAGTGAGGCAAGAACCTGTCCGAAGCCCAGATCTGGAAGCCGTTCGCTGACAACTCTGCCAGCGGGAGCAGCGTTAATCTGAGCAGCAGGGCAGGCGCTGGCCGCGTTCTTTTCAGCCGAGGAAACTTTATTGCGACTTCGTCGTTTTTACGCCGCAAAGGAGCATGCGATGATTGAGAACGACAACAAAATGAGTAGCGTGGAGCGTCAGCCGACCGCGAAGGAGATGCTCTACGAGATCGCGGATTTCGCACGCAAGCACGGTCTCAGCATGGCGGAGGCTCGCAGCCTCATCGAGAAAGTCGGTAATGATTGCATCAAGCTCGACGCGGCAGCCAAGAAGCTGAAGCGGCATTGAGATGCTGGTCAAGGCTCCCCTGTCGGCAGAGACCCAGAAAGAGGTTCACACGAAGAGTGAGGATGTCGACGCCCAGGTCATGGGTGATGTCCTCAAAGCCGTGGTGGCCCGCGTGAAGAAAATCGACCGCGAGCACGATATCCCCTACATCGCCGGTTACAGCCAGAATGGCGAAAAGATCTACATCGATCAGCACCTGCCCAAATCCGCGATCCTCGGCGGCAGACGGGTACAGACGGACCGTTTCATCATTCTCCATGAGGCCGTGGAAAAAGCGCTGCTCGATGAGCTCGGCCTCCATTATCTTCACGCGCACCAGATCGCGCTCAGAACCGAGAGAGCAGCCGTCGAAGCGGAAGGCTTCGCATGGCGTGAGTACAATGCCTTCACGAAATCCCATGAGCGCCAGATCGACGACGAGAACCTGAAGAAGGTTCCCGACGATCTCGACCTCACCCCTTACCGCAACGAGCGCGATTTCCAAAAGCTGCAACAGATGATTGCAGCCATTCGTCCCGAGCCGTAGATCGGGAAACGCGCGGCTGTCTTGCCGAGCCGGCGTCGCGAACTTGCTCGCCGCTGGCGGATGGCTTCTACTCGTACGTAGTGGGCCTATGCGGAAAGCCCGATGCGCTCGCGAATATCGAGCGGCGACGCTCCACTCGCGCGCAGCTGGCGCAAGCTCGTCGAGGCGATGCTCTTCGAGAGCTTGCGGCCTTCCTCGTCGAGAATGAGGCGATGGTGGTGATAGGAAGGTTCCGGGAGCTGCAGCAAGGCTTGCAAAAGCCGGTGGATCGAAGTCGCCGCGCGCAAGTCCGTTCCTCGAACCACGTGTGTCACTTCTTGCGCGGCGTCGTCGAGTGTGACGGCAAGGTGGTAGCTTGACGGCGCGTCGCGGCGAAGGAGGATCACATCACCCCAGGCAAGAGGCTCGGCCTTGACGGCCCGTCGGGGTGAGCCGGGCTCTGCCGCGTCGTGCTCGCGAAAGGTGAGCGGGCCGGCGACTTCGCTCGCTCGTGCCACACGAAGGCGCCACGCATGCGCTTCCCCGGCGCCAATGCGCTTCGCGATTTCGTCCGCATCGAGATCGCGGCAAAATCCCGGGTAGCTTGAAGCTCCATCCGGATCGCGCGGCCATTTTTCGCCGCCTCGCTCTTCCAGCGCGGCGACGGCGCGACCGAGCTTCGCGCGCGAGCAAAAGCACGGATAGACGAGACCGCGCCGCTTCAGCATCTCGAAACTCGTGTGGTGAAATTCGAGATGCTCGCTCTGGCGCCGGATTGGCCGCTCGAAGCCAATTCCGAGCCATTCCAGATCTTCGATTATCGCCGCCTCGAATTCAGGACGACAGCGCGCCGGGTCGATATCCTCGATGCGCAGCAGCAGCCGACCTCCACAGGCGCGCGCCGTGTCCGCGTTGATGAGCGCCGAGAGCGCGTGGCCGAGATGCAGATAACCGTTCGGGCTTGGAGCGAAGCGAAAGACCGCGGGCGATGGCGAGGTCCTAACCACGCGCCTCTCGCAATGCCTTCGCTTTTTCGACGGCGGCACGAGCGTGCTGGGCGATCTCGGCGAAGCGACCTTCCTTGATATCCTGCGCGCGAGCGATCCAGGTGCCGCCGACCGCGATGACGCTCTTCAGTTTCAGCCAAGCGCCGAGATTATCGAGGCTCACGCCACCGGTAGGCATGAAGGAGAAGCCAAGATGCGCGAAGGGCGCGGCGACCGCCTCCAGCGCCTTCGGTCCGCCGGCAGCACCCGCCGGGAAGAACTTGGCGATGCGCACGCCATGCTTTGCGGCCGCGGAGACATCGCTCGGGGTCATGACCCCGGGCGCGAAAGGAAATTTTGCCTTCGCGGCTTCCTCCACAATTCGTGCATCAAAACCAGGCGCGACACCGAAGCGCGCCCCGCTGTCGCGCGCCGCTGCGAGCGAATTGAGGTCGAGGAGGGTGCCGGCTCCGGCGAGCAGTCGCGGCCGCTCGGCCGAGAGTCTGGCGAGCACGCGCGCCGCCGCCGGCGTGCGAAAGGTGACCTCGGCGATCGGCAATCCACCCTCCAAAAGAGCGTCGGCAAGCGGGATTGCATCATCGGCGTTTTCGATGGCGATCACCGGAACGACACCGATAGCCGCGATCACTGCAAACGGGTCGGTCATGCCTGCCTCGGCGTCAGCGATGATCATCTCAGAGCTTGCCGGCTTCTTTCAAAATGGCTTGCGCATGGTGCATGCCGGTATTCGCCGCGGGGACGCCGGCATAAATCGCAATTTGCATGAGCGCCTCCTTCACATCCTCGAGCGTGAGGGAGCCTTGCTCGACGCCGGCGCGCAGATGCAGGCAGAATTCCTCCCAGCGGCTCAATGAAGCGGTGATGGCGAGCACCAAAAGCCGCCGCGTGCGCGGATCGAGTCCGGCCCTCGTCCAGATCTCGCCCCAGGCGATGCGCGTGATGAAGTTCTGAAACTCGCCGGTCAGCGCGTTGCGCGAGGCAAGGGACTTGTCGACCCAGGCATCGCCGAGCACGGCTCGGCGCATGACAAGCCCCGCTTCAAAGAGCGTCTCGCGCGCCGCAGCGACATCGATTTGCGCCTCTGCTTCGGCGAGGAACGCGCCAACGGCCCCGGCGAAGGCCTCCGGCTGCTCGACCGCCGAAAGATGAGCCGCATCGAGCGTGACTGATCGTGCACCGATGACAGCCTTGGCGATGAGCTCGCCATGTTCCGCGGGTGGCGTCGAGACGTCTTGCGCGCCATTGATCACGAGAAGCGGCGCCTTCATGCGCGCGAGCTTGTCCTTCAGCTTCATTCCCGCAATCGCCATGCAGCACCCCGCGTAACCTTCAGGATCGGTCGCGAGCAAGGTGGAGTGCGTGGTGCCGAGCACGGGCGGCTTCTTGTCGCGAAAGCTTTGCGTGAAGAAGCGCCCGAGCACGGTGTCGGCCACTGCCGCCATTCCTTTCTCGCGCACCAGCATGGCGCGTTCGCGCATGAGCTCGGGCGACATTTGCGCCGAGGTGTTCGCACCGATGACGCGCTCGACACGCGCCGGATGCTCGATTGCAAGCTCGAGCGCCGTCATGCCACCCATCGACAGACCGCAGACATGCGCGCGCGAGGCGCCCGCCGCGTCGAGCACCGCCACCGCGTCCTCGCCAAGCATCGAGAGTGTGTAATCGCCCTTGGGCGCGTCCGACGCGCCATGGCCGCGCGTGTCCATGCGCAGCACACGGTAATCACGCAACAGGAGCGGCATGACCGCGTCCCACATGGCGTGATCCGTGCCGAGGGAATTGAGGAGAAGAAGCGGCGGCTTTCCTTCATCCCCATCGGCACGCCAATAAAGACGCACCTTGTCACGTCTCACGAAAGCCATGGCTTTGCTCCTTCACGCATGGTGAGTCGTCCAACTCATCCCACGCGCCGCCGATGGGCCGCAAGCGCATTGTCGATGAAGGCGTTGCTTGCGCCGAGATAGGTCGAAGCGTCGAAGATTCGCCTGACGACCTCGGGAGAAAGCTCCGCCGCGATCGATTCGTCGGAGAGAGCGAGGTCGCGCAAATGACGTTGCTCCGCGAGCGCGCGCCGTGATAGCGCTTCCACCGCGTGGTGAGCTTCGTTGCGTCCGCGTTTCGGCGCGAGCGCGAGCATCAGCCGTTCGGCGAGAACGAGTCCGTTCAAGCGCTCGAGATTGTGCCGCATGGCAGCCTCGTCGACGGTGAGACTGTCCATCGCCTCGGCGAGCGCCACAGTGGCGCCATGGGTTGCCTCGAAGAGCGCCGCGAGTGTCGGTGCCTCGGCTTGCCAGCCGCCGAGCGCGCGCTCCTGCTCCTGCACCATGGCGGAGAGAAGGGTCGCGACGAGGCCCGGCGTGCGTGTCGCAGCCGCGAGCGCCACCATGGAGCCGATCGGGTTTCGCTTGTGCGGCATGGTCGAGGAGCCGCCCCGTCCCTGGCCAGAGGGTTCGGCGACTTCGCCGATTTCCGCTTGCGTCAACAAGGAAAGATCGCGCGCGATCTTGCCGAGCGTCCCGGCGAGGATGCCGAGCGCGCAGGCCAGGCCCGCAATCGCATCGCGCCGTGTATGCCAGGGCATGGGCGCCAGCGAGAGGCCAAGACGCGCGGCGAGCCGTTGTGCGACGTCCACGCCCTTGTCACCGAGCGCGGATAACGTGCCGGCGGCGCCGCCGAACTGCAAGCATAGCGCGTCCTCGCTTTCGCGCAAAAGACGCGAGAGACCGTCCTCGACGCCGATCAGCCAGGAAGCGGTCTTGACCCCGAAGCTCGTCGGCAAGGCTGGCTGCATGAGCGTGCGCGCGAGCATCACCGTGGCGCGATGCCTTTCGCTGAGCGCCGCGAGCGCTGCGGCGAGACGGGCGAGATCGCGCTGCAAAAGCGCGCAGCCGTCGCGGAGCTGCAGCACCAGGGCCGTGTCCGCAAGGTCCTGGCTCGTGGCGCCGAAATGCACATGCCCAGCGGCGTCCTTCTCGATCCTGGCGACCGCTTCCCCAAGCTGCCGCACGAGAGGAATGGCGAGCGTGCCAGCATGCGCGGCGGCTTCTGCAAGCTCGCTTGGATTGGGCCTCAGGGTTTGAGCCGCCTGCCCGATCGACTTCGCCGCGCGATCTGGAATGATTCCGCATTCGGCTTCGGCCTGCGCGAGCGAAGCCTCGAAGGCGAGCGCATGCGTGATCAGCGCCTCATCGGAAAAGATCGCCGGCATCTCGGCCGATGACGACATTCGAGCTTGGATCAGGGACGGCATTGGCCATTCCACCGCGGGCGTGCCGCCTCATTCACATGAGTGAAGCCGACGGCAACATCATCTTCGGGCGCCGGCGTAAATAGTGCCAATTCTCAGCCCGGAGCATGCGAGCGCTCGTCGAAGAAGAGCGCCTGGCTGATGGTGGCTCGCACGGTGTCGGGCTGATAGGGCTTCGTCAGCAGAAAGGTCGGCTCAGGCCGCTCGCCGGTCAAAAGGCGCTCAGGGAAGGAGGTGATGAAGATGACGGGGACTTCGCGCAGCCGCAGAAGATCGTTCACGGCTTCGAGCCCCGAGCTGCCATCCGCGAGCTGGATATCGGCCAGAACGAGCCCGGGAGAGCCCGATCTGAACAGAGCGATTGACTCGTCATGCGTGCGTGCGATCCCATGCACGCGATGACCGAGGCCTTGCACGATCGTCTCGATATCGAGAGCGATCATCGGCTCATCCTCGATGATGAGCACTTCTGTCGCGACCTGTCGGGTGATCTCGCGTCCGGCGTGATCGACAAGCTCGCGGACCTTGGCCTCGCTGCTTTCCAATATGCGTGCGGCGTCGTCGACGCTGAATTCCTCGACCGTCGTGAGAAGAAAGGCCTCGCGGGAGAGCGGCGTGAGATGGCTCAACCTGGCTTCGGCCAAAGAAAGCTTTCCATCCTCCTCGCGAGCTTGCAAGCGACGCATGGCGTCGCGCCTGGTCCTCATAAATACCTTATAAAGGGCAACCTTGGTGGGTAGGTCACTCTCCAGAAGGCTCGAATCGGCCAGCAATGCCTCCAAAAGACGTACGACCTGATCGTCACCCGCCGCTTGGCTTCCCGTCAAAGCCCGCGCGAAGCGCCGCAGATAGGGAAGGTGTTGCGCGACCTGGACGGCGATGGACAAAACTGCCTCCCTCCATGCGATGGCGACCTCGACGCCAATAGCGGTGGAAAAATGCTTGTCAACTCGTTGTCAACGAAGTCTATGTTACGCGATCATCCCCAGAAAGGCCTGGAACGGAACCAAAGCGCATTTCGCGCGTCCATTTCGGGATATTTCGCGGGGGGATTGTCCCGGCGGCTTGCCGATGGCAAGGGTTCCGCTGCCAGGTTTGCCAGGACCCACATGATGCCTCATAATCCTCATTTGGACGAGCAGGAGGAAGCGCCCGCCCTCAGCGATGAGGCGCAAAAGCAGATCGGACGCAAGTTGCGTCTGCTATACGAACAGCTCGAAGCGGAACCGATTCCGGACAAGTTCGTGGACCTCCTGCGCGCGTTGGCTGAAAAGGAATCAAAGCCGAGATGACGAAGGCCGCTACCAAAGATGCTGGCTTTTTCACTCGGGAACTTTTGACCACCATTCCAAGCCTGAGAGCCTTTGCACGCTCGCTCGGTGCGACGCCCGATCGAGCCGATGATCTTGTCCAGGAAACCTTGATCAAGGCTTGGGCCAATCAGCAAAGTTTCGTGCAGGGCACGAACTTGAAGACCTGGCTCTTCACCATCCTGCGCAACACGGCCTATTCCGAATACCGCAAGCGTTGGCGCGAGGTGGAGGATGCTGACGGCAGCTATGCGGCGGGTCTCGTCACCGAGCCCTCGCAGATTGCCCATCTCGACATGGCCGATTTCAAATCAGCGCTGACTGCTGTGCCCCAGGAGCAGCGCGAGGCGCTGGTGCTCATCGGGGCTTCCGGTTTCTCCTACGACGAAGCCGCCAAGATTTGCGGTTGCGCTGTCGGCACCATCAAGAGCCGCGTCAATCGTGCGCGGCAGCGCCTCGCGGCGACGCTCGGCTTGCACGAACGCCTCGTGGGCGGCGTGCTGGCGAGCGACAGCGAGCCTTCCGAAGAGCCGGACCACGACCCGGCCGATCTCTCGTCCTGATAAGAAGGGGCCAGTCGCTCGATTCTCGGGATCCCGGCGCAGGATGAGGCGCTGGACCTGTCTTCCAGCCATGAATTACGGGGGCAAGCCCATGGGGAGCGCTGCCTGATCTCCCGCGGTGCGGCCGAGAACCGTCGCGGTCAAAAGGCCATTGCCCGAAAGGTAGCCGGCGGCCGTCGAGCCCGAGACACCCGCCGCCGCACCCCCCGCGGCGAGCAAATTCGGAAATGGCGAGCCGTCGAATTTCAGGACGCGGGCATCTCGGTTCACGACCAGGCCTCCTTGCGTATGAAAGAGCGCGCCGGTGACTCTGACGGCTTTGTACGGGGCCTCGAGTTCGGGAGATCCGCAAAAGCTTCGACCCAGCAAATCTCTGCCGCGCCCGCGCTTCAGCGCTGAAACTTCCGCGAAAGTTTTCACAAGTCTGGAAGTCGGCAGATCGAGAAGGGCTGCGAGCTCGACGACGCTCGATGCGGAAACCACCGCGCCTGCGGCTTCAGCCTTGCGGAAATCCTCGAACTGCCGCGCGATACGGGCGATGCGCTCATCGAAAATGTCGAATGCCGTGCCTTCAGCCTCCACCAGAACGGCCTTCGCCTGTTCGGAATAGCCGGTCGCCTCGTTGGCGAATCGGCGCCCTTGTGCGTCGACCTGAAACCCTCCTTCCGTGATCACAGCCCAGGTGATGAGAATCCCGTGCGGATGCGCCACCGAGCCATGCCCCTGGTAGCCCGACATGAACGCCAGCTTCGCTCCCAGCGCCTCGCCCCAACGAACCGCATCGCCCAGATTTCCCGCATGGCCGAAATAGATGGCCTTCGACATCTCGGGAATGTGGCGCGCGACGAGCTCCGAATTTCCGCCGAAGCCGCTGCAAGCCAGTACGAGAGCGCCACAACCGATGGGCTCGCTCGAGCCATCCGGCCGTGCGGCGAGGACGCCTCGCACACGTCCATTCGCTTCGGCAAATAGCGAGATGACAGTGGCACTCGTCAGGATGGGAATGCCGGCATTCTCGACCGCGTCACGCAAGCGGTCGACCAATTCCGATCCGGTGCGCGAAGGCAAGCCGTGCATGCGCCTCGCGGAATGGCCGGGATAGTCGAAGTCGTGAACCAGCGAGAATGGCAGGCGGTAAGCATCCGCGAGCCACTCGACGACGAAAGCAGCGCCTCTCGCGACGAGGTCGACGATCTCGGGCTCAGGCTCGTTCCTCGCCTTGCGCAGAATGTCGGCTGCGAACAGCGCGGCGCCATCCTCGATGCCACGCTCACGCTGAAAGCGCGTGCCGGCTGCGGGGATCAATCCGGCCGAAAGAGCTGTCGAGCCCTGCGGCACCGCGTCGCGCTCGACGAGAACGCATGGCGCGGTTCGCTCATGGGCAGCGAGCGCCGCGCAAAGCCCGGCCGCACCCGCGCCGACGATAAGGACAGGCACCTCGCTCGCAAAAGTCACACCCGCCGCCGGCAACACGCTCATGCGTCGCCGATCTCAGCGGCGGCCACGGCAATCGTGACAACGGGGCAGAGAGATCGCAACGAGGTCAACGCCGTCTCATGCGTATCCGGAGAGAAAGCGGCGCACCCATCGGCGAGGACCGCGACAGCGAAATCCCGCATATGAGCGTCGCGCACCGTCGATGCCACGCCGCCATTGGTGACGATGCCGCAGACATAGAGCTTCTGGATATCCATCTTGCGCAGCACCCATTCGAGCCGGCTCATGTAGAAGGCCGAATAAGCGACCTTCTCGACCGAGAAATCCGTCGGCTGAAGAATGTCGACGGTCGCATGTCCCCACTCACCTGGCGTGAAGTCTCCTTGGGCGAGGAAGGGCCGCAAGGCCTTGAGGTGGGGTGAGATGAGGGGCTCGCCGTTCTTGCCAGGAACGAGCGTGAATTGGGTCGAGATCAGGAAACCGCCCTTGGCTCGGACAAGATCGGCGAAGGGTTTCACTCGCGCCGGCACGGCCGCGATCTCATCCGCGGTGAGGCCCGCACGGCCATAGGCGCCCTTGGGATGAATGAAATCGTTCTGCAGATCGCAGATCAAAAGAGCGGTGCGCGACAAGGGAACCTTGCCGTTCACATCGCGCTCCGGGAAA
>JAFAQA010000098.1 GCA_019246665.1 Hyphomicrobiales bacterium | reverse complement strand
TTGGTGAGGCGTTGGACAAGCTCATCATGGGTCGCCGCCGCGAAGGCCTCGGCGACCCGGCCATCCGTTTGCGGCCGATGGCGCACGCGCGCGAGATTGGTCGCGAAGCGCGGATCATCACCGAGCGAAGCTTCCCCGAGCACGCCCTTGCACAAGGAACGCCATTCCCGATCGTTCTGAATCGAGATCAGGATCGGCTTGCCGTCCTTCGAGATGAAAACACCATAGGGCGAGATCGTCGGATGGCCGAGACCGATGCGTTTTGGCGGCTTGCCTGCTTCGGCATTGAGCAGCGGCACTGTGAGCCAATCGGCCATCACGTCGAACATGGAGATGCGGATGTCGCTTCCCTTGCCGTTCACGCCGCGCGCGATCAGCGCTTCGAGGATCGCCGCATGCGCCGTCGCCCCGGTCGCGATATCGACGATCGAGACGCCCACTCGGCCGGGACTTTCAGGGCCGCCTGTGATCGATGTGAGGCCGGTCTCGGTTTGGATGAGGAGGTCATAGGCCTTGCGCTGGGCGAGAGGGCCCGTGTCCCCATAGCCGCTGATCGAACAGCAAATGAGTGTCGGGTGCCGGGCGCGCACGCTTTCGATCGGAAATCCGAGGCGAGCCAACGCGCCGGGCTTGAGGTTCTGCACCAGCACGTCGGCCTTCCCGATCAAGCGGCCAAGCTCGACACGATCCGCTTCGACCGCAAGATCGAGCACCACCGATTCCTTGCCGCGATTCAGCCAGACGAAATAGCTGCTTTGCCCCTTCGCGACGTCATCGTAGCCTCGTGCAAAATCACCCTCCGGCCGCTCGATCTTGATCACGCGCGCCCCCGCATCCGCAAGGCGACTCGTGCAATAAGGCGCGGCGACCGCCTGCTCGACGGCGACCACCAGCAGACCCTCAAGCGGACGCATCCCTCGACCTCCCGAAAACTTGCTGCACGCAGAACTTCAAGCCTCACGCTATACGCTTAAACCGTAGTCGCAAAAGAGGCTATCGGGTAAGGGAGCGGCATGGATGCCAGTGCCCGATCTTCGGGATTGTTCCGAGGACGGCCAGGGCCGAATTGCGTCAGTCCGGCGCATCGTCATCGGACTACCTATGATCCAGTCTTTCTTCCCGATGAGTGAGCTCAGGCAATTCCACCAAAGCGAGTTCGAGAGGCAGATCATGGCGAGCGGAGAAGTTGGCGGCAAGGTTGCGATCGTCACGGGAGGCGGGCGGGGCATCGGCCGCTCGATCGCCATCGCCCTTGCCGATGAAGGCGCCGCGGTGGTGGTCGTCGATATCGGCGTGGCGCTCGACGGTTCGGGCGGGGATACCGGGCCGGCCCAGGAGGTGACCTCGCAGATCACGGCCAGAGGCGGCCAGGCCATCGCCTCAGCCTTGTCGATCGCAGAAGCGAAGAACGCAGAAGCGATCGTCGAGGCCACGATCGGCGCCTTCGGACGCGTCGACATCCTCATCAACAATGCCGGCATCTTGCGCGACCGGATGTTTCACAAGATGAGCCATCTCGACTGGCTCGACGTCATTCAGGTCAACCTCAACGGCGCTTTCAACATGGCGCGCGCGGTCGCCTCACATTTTCGCGAGCAGAACAGCGGCACGATGATCCATATGACCTCGACCTCGGGCCTTATCGGCAATTTCGGCCAGGCAAATTACATGGCTTCGAAGCTCGGCTTGCACGGCCTGTCACGGGGCATCGCGCTCGATATGCAGCGTTACAATGTGCGTTCGAATTGTATCGCGCCTTTCGCTTGGAGCCGCATGACGAGCTCGATTCCGGCGCAGAGCGAGGCCGAGAAGGCGCGCATCGCGCGCATCCAGCAGATGACACCCGACAAGACGGCCCCTCTTGCCGTGTTCCTCGCCTCGGACAAGGCGCAAGGAATCTCGGGGCAGATCTTCTGCGTGCGCAATAATGAGATCTTTCTCTTCAACCAGCCACGCCCGATCCGCGCCCTGCATCGCGGCGAAGGCTGGACGCCGGCTTCCATCGCCGAGCAGCTCCCCGGCGCCTTCCAGGCATCCCTTGTCCCGCTCGAGCGCTCGGGCGACGTCTTCGCCTGGGACCCGGTGTGAGAGCGGAACGCGAAGCTCGCCGCCACTTTGCGGATCATGCTCTAAGCGACGGCGCCGCAAGCGCGGAGCGCCTTGATCGCGACGGCATCGAGGCCAAGTACCTCGCGAAGGATTATATCGGTGTGCTCGGCAAGCCGAGGTGGCGCCGAAGGCTCGCGCGGTGGCGTGCCGCGAAGTGCAAGCGGAGAACGCATCAGCCTCAGCGTGCCATGTCGCGCGTCAGGAACTTCGGCGACGAGGCCACGCGCCGCAACTTCGGGCGAGCTGAAGACTTCTCTGAGCTTGCGCACCTGGCCGCAAGGCACGTTCTCGCGCTGCAGCGCGGTGATCCATTCGGCAGTCGGGCGCTTGCGGAAAACTTCGATGAGCTCCGGGATGAGCGCGTCGCGATTGAGCACGCGGTCGCGCGATGTCGCGAAGCGCGGATCGGCCGCGAGGTCAGGCCGGTCGATGACCTTTTCGCACAAGGCGCGGAACTGGCCGTCATTGCCGACCGCGAGCACGAAATCCCCGTCCGATGTCTCAAAGAGCTGATAGGGTGCAAGTGACGGATGTGCATTGCCGAGCCGGGGCGGCTCGTCTCCCGTCACGATATGGCCGGACGCCATGTTGGCGAGAAGCGCGATGCCGCAATCGAGCAAGGCCATGTCGATGAACTGGCCCTTTCCCGTGCGGGTGCGTGCCAAGATCGCCGCGAGCACGGCCTGTGCGGCGTTCATGCCGGTCACGAGATCGGTGATCGCCATCCCATGCTTCATCGGCAAGCCTTCAGGCTCGCCGGTAATCGACATCAGCCCGCTTTCCGCCTGGATGGCGAAGTCATAGCCGGGCTCGGCCGCGCGCGGGCCGGTGCGGCCATAGCCGGAGATCGAGCAGTAGATGAGGCCCCCATTGAGCAAAGCGAGGTCCTCATAACCGAGGCCGAACCGTTCGAGCGTGCCCTTCTTGTAATTTTCGACGAGCACATCGGCTTTTGCCGCCATTTCCCGGACGATTCGCTGGCCATCCGGGTGCTTCAGATCGATCGCGATCGATCGCTTGGAGCGGTTCGCGGACATGTAGTAGGTCGACTCGCCATCGATCTCGGGAGGCATCCAGCCTCGCGTATCATCGCCGCGTTTCGGCTCCTCGACTTTCCACACATCGGCGCCGAGATCGGCGAGCGTTTGCGCGCACCAAGGGCCTGCGAGCACACGCGATAGATCGAGCACCTTTATTCCTTGGAGGGGAGGAGGGGACATGGGGCTTGGATCCAGGGCGGAGTGGGCGATCAACCGAACCTCCGCTCATGCTTCCGAAAGCGGGAATCCAGAATCATAATGCGAGCCCAAATCACCTGAATCCCAGCCTTCGCGGGGATGAGCGGAAAATCTTTCGCCGAATATGGCTGGGGCTTTAAAATGCTCAATCGTCTCTATGCACGCGCTCGGAGCGCTCATGGCGCTCCTGCGCCTCGATGGAGAGCGTGGCGATCGGGCGTGCTTCGAGCCGCTTGAGCGAGATCGGCTCGCCGGTTTCCTCGCAATAGCCGTAGGTGCCATCCTCGATTCGCGCGAGGGCCGCGTCGATCTTCGCGATGAGCTTGCGCTGCCGATCGCGTGCTCGAAGCTCGATCGAGCGATCGGTTTCGGTGGACGCCCTGTCCGCAAGGTCAGGCAGATGCTCGCGTTCGGACTGCAATTGCTGAAGCGTTTCGCGGCTCTCACGCAGGATTTCGTCTCGCCACCTCCACAACTTGCGGCGGAAATATTCCCGCTGTCGCTCGTTCATGAAGGCTTCTCTGTCCGATGGTTTGTACTCGTCGATGACCGCTTCGCGCATGCGCAACCCATGACATCCGCTGTCGAGGACAGCCCTAAATCGCCGCGCTTATAGAGTGCTCCGCGTGACTCGACAATGACTTATCGGAGGTATCACGGAATGAATTTTTGAAAAATTGTCCTGTGTGCCCGCCTTTACACGCATATTCAGCGAGGCTTGATGCATAATCCGAAAGGACAGGCGCTCTTTTGGCGAGGCTCGGTTAAAAAGCCGCCGGCTCGACTCAAAACTGAAAATAGATGAATTCGTAATTTTGCTCGTTGCCGAGCTCGAGAAGCAGAAGCACAAGAGCCAGAGCAAGCGCCACGCCAAGCCCTTTCGACGGACGCGCTTTCATGGCGATGTCGTAGGCCGTGGGGCCGATCATGGCAAAAGCCGCCGCCGGAAGAAGCAAACGCCATTTGAGCGCAGCGCCCAAGGGAGCTGCGCCCGCAAGCGTCAGATAGAGCCGTTCGGCCACCTCGAAGCTCGGCGCGCGAAACAACACCCAGGCGAGCACGACGAACAACAGCGTCAGTGCCCATCCCGCAAGCGCCGGCATGTGAAGGCCAGCCCTGCGCCAGAAGACGCCGGCGCCAAGGCCGAGCCCATGCACCACCCCCCAGGCGACGAAGGTCAGCGCCGCACCATGCCATAGTCCGCCAAGTGCCATGGTCACGAAAAGCGCCAGAAGCTGACGCGCCAGCCCATGCCGATTGCCGCCAAGGGGGATGTAGAGATAATCGCGCAGGAAACGCGACAGCGTCATGTGCCAGCGCCGCCAGAAATCCGCAAGGCTCGTGGCCCGGTAAGGAACATTGAAGTTCTGCGGCAGACTTATGCCGAACATGAGCGCGATCCCAAGCGCCATGTCGGTATAGCCGGAGAAATCGAAATAGATCTGCAAGGTGAAGGCAAGCACGCCTTCCCAGGCCTGCATCACCGTGAGAGGCGCGTGCTCGGCGGCAAGGCTGAAGATCGGGTTGGCGTAATTCGCAAGGCCGTCGCCGAAGAGCGTCTTCTTCGCAAGGCCGAAGGCGATGAGGATGAGGCCACGGCCGAAGCGTTCTTGCCAGCCGTCGCCGAAAGCGCGCGCCTCGAATTGGTGCATGACCTCCGACCAGCGCACCAAAGGCCCCGAGAGAACTTGCGGGAAGAAGGCGATGTAAAGCCCGTAACGGGTCAGGCCGTAGAGCGGGGCAATGCCGGCGTTGAGATCGGCGAGATACATGACGTGGTGAAAAGTGAAGAAGGAGATGCCGAGCGGTAGGGCGAAACGAGGCTCCGGCAGGTTGAGGCCGCCCAACGCATTAGCGAGCCCGGCGAAGAACCCCGCATATTTGAAGATGCCGAGAACCAGAAGGTTGGCGATGATTGCAAGCGGAAGGACATGCGAGCGGCGTCGCTTGCCGAAAACACGCACGACCGTCCAGTTGATGACGATCGAGGCGACGATGAGCGGCACGAAACGCCAATCCCAGTAGCCGTAGAAAAGGAGAGACAACGCGAGCAGGACCTGCAACCGCACATGCGGTGCAAAACGCTCGGCGAGCGCCTGGATCAGGAGCGCGGCCGGCAGGAAGACGAGGAGGAAGGGGAAGGAGTTGAACAGCATGGCTCGCGCGGACGCGTGTCATGGAGCCTTTGCTTCGCCCATTGCGCCGCTCAGCGTCCATCGCGGAGGCTGGGTCAAAGGTCAATGGGGGCCGCGCTAGGCCAGGCTGGCTTTGTTCGGAAACACCACCATGTCCTGCGTTATTGGTGGAGCATGATATTCGCGGAAAGGTGCTCCACGTTTTTCCCCACCATTATTTTGACGCTGCTTCTGTCCTCGCGCTGGATTTGCGGATGAGCGCTCCGGCGACGTCGGCGAGCTTGGGTGGGGGAACGGCGATGAAGGGCAAGGGGCGGCAGGCTTGGATCGTTGCCAGACCGATGCGCGCAGTGAGCAAGCCGTTAAGCACGCCTTCTCCGAGCTTCGCTGAAAGGCGTGACGCGATCCCATGTCCGAGCATCTGCTGCACGAGGCTATCTCCGACCGCCATGCCGCCGGTGATGGCAAGATAGGAAAGCACGCGGCGGATGAGAGCGAGAAAGCCGAGAAGCCCAGGGCGCGAGCCGTAGATTTCGCTCACCCGACGAATGAGCCAGAGCGACTGGCCCGCGACGAACAGCACATCGAAAAGCGCGCGCGGCGCGAGCGCGGTGACGATCGAGACGCGCTGTGCTGACGCCGCGACCAGGCGGCGTGCCTCGACATCGAGCGGAAGGATGAGCTCGCGCTCGGCCACCGCGAGCCGATCTGCCGGATCGAGCACGTCTCGCTCGAGCCCGGCGAGAAGCGCGCGCGCCCGCGCCGTTTCGGGCCGATGCGCGTAGAGCCCAGCCAGCGCGGCAACAAAGGCCCCCGCTGCCGCGACCTCGCGGCTCTCGCGAAGCCTTGCCGCTTCATCCCGCAATGCGGTGATGCGGCGCTGCCGCAAGATGGACAAGGTCTCGCGCCCGACGAGGCCGAGGAGAGCAAGTGCCGCGAGGCCGGCGAGCACCGACGCCACGCCACCGAGCCAGGCATCCTGATCGAAGAGCGAAACGATTGCCCGCTCGATCGCGGTCGAGAGCCCGATCAATGCCAATCCGGAGAGCGCGAATGCCAAGACCCTGCCGAAACTGATCCAGCGCCGTCGTCGTGGGCCGGGCGCGAGATTTCCCGACGCCTCAAGCTCGTCGTCGCCGGCAAGAGCAGACTCGAGAGATGGATCGGGAGTGATCGCGACGGCGCCACGCGACAACGGAGCCTCCTCAAGAGAGAAAGGCCCTTCCTCGACTTCCCGAATGCGAAAAGCACGGGGACGGTGGGGCACCATGAGACGGCTCCTTCGGCCCTTCACGATTTCATCACCTTGACCGGATCGTGCATCACATCATGCCAGACGATCGCCGATCAGGTATTCCAAGGCATTGTCGAGACGAATATGGGGAGCGGTTCGCGGCTTCCCCAACTCGTTTTGGGCAATGAGAGGGGGGCGAAAGCGCACGAAGCGCAGATTGAGCCCGCCCTTCGCATCGAGCGCCGCTTTCGGATCTTGCGGCAAATCGCCAGGATAAATTGCCGCTTCGGCGATGCCGTCGAATTCCTCCCCGTCGATCTTCTCGCCGGCCTCGGGAATTCCGATAACGGCCGGAAGGATTGAGCGGCCTTCGCGCACTGTCGCTTCGTGAGTGGCGCGCAGTGCAGCGAGCGCCAGCACATTGGCCGTGGCGCCGCTCTCGCGCGAGCGGCGAAAGGCGCGTTCGACCAGAAGCCCGAGGATCGCCTGAAGACGATCATGGCTCGTGTGATGCAAGAGATCGGCCTTGGTGGCGGCAAAGAGCACCCGCTCTATCCGCGGGGCGAAGAGTGAGGAGATCAGCGAGTTTCGTCCCACCCTGAAAGCCGCAAGCACATGATCGAGCGCCGCCTCGAGATCGGCGACGGCGCGCGCCCCGGCGTTCAGCGGCGTCAAGAGGTCGACGAGCACAATCTGCCGATCGAGCCTGGCGAAATGCTCACGAAAAAACGGCAGGGCGACATGGGCCTTGTATGCCTCGAAGCGCCTTTCCATGAGCGCCGCGAGCGAGCCTTGCGGCGGGTGAGCGCCGCCAAGATCGAGCGGAGCGAAAGTAAGCGCCGGCGACCCTTCGAGGTCGCCCGGCATGAGAAAGCGGCCTGGCGGCAATAGCGACAAGGCGTGCGGCTCGGTGCGCGCAGCGAGAAGGTAGCGGCGAAACGCGTCCGCTGCTTCGATCGCCTTGGCCTCGGAAGCCTTGGCACGGGGGTCGAGCCCTGCTGCGATGGCGCGCCATTCTCCGGCGAGCGACGCTCGCGCAGGGTCATGCGCCGCAGCAAGGCTCATTCGGGAGAATTCGGCATAGCTCTGCTCGATCAGTGGCAGATCGAGCAGCCATTCTCCTGGGTAATCGACGATGTCGACCGTGAGGCGGCGCGATCCGCGGAACAAGGCAGCGGCGCTCTCATATTCGATCTCGATCGACAATTGGCTGATGCGCCGCGTCGATTCCGGCCAGCGCCGGTCCGCGCCGCGCATCGCGGCGAGGTTCTCTTCGTAGGGAAAGCGCGGCACGGCATCGTCGGGCTGAAGCGTGAGGCGTGTTTTGCTGATTCGCCCCCCGGCTTGCGCCGCGAACATCGGCAGCCGCCCGCCAGCGACGAGCGCCTGCACGAGGGCGGTGATGAAGATCGTTTTTCCGGAGCGCGAGAGCCCCGTGACGCCGAGGCGCAGCCGCGGGGACCACCAGCTTGCCGCTGCTTGCGCGACCGATCGCGCGGCAAGCAGCGCCTCCTGATAGGCGCTGCGCGGAGGGATCATCTCGCGAACGCGCTCAGGCGCCGCGCCCGCCGCGCCAACTTTTCGGCGTCACGAAGCGATCGAGCCTCGCCGATCCATCGTTGAGCTCTCGCCAACTTTCCCCCGGAAGATCGAGGACCGCGAGCCCCGAGGTCGGAAATTTCGTCCGCATTCGAGCGAGCGCATAGCGATCACCATGGCCGGCGAGGCGTTGTGCGAGGTCGGCGAGACCCGGATTGTGCCCGATGAGCAGAACCTCATTCGTTGCGTCCGGCGTCTCGGCGATCACGCTCGCGAGCCTTCCTGCAGGGGCGTCGTAAATCCTGCGATCGAAGCGCAAGCTCGGCACCGTGCCGAGGCCCTGAACCAGGAGGTCCCAAGTCTGCCGTGTCCGCACGGAGGTCGATACGAGAGCGAGATCGGGCAGAAGCATTTCCTCTTGGAGGTACGATCCCATGAGACGCGCATCCTTGCACCCACGAGGTGCGAGCGGGCGTTCATGATCGGCGACCCCCGCCGGCCGGGCGGATTTCGCATGACGCAACAGAAGGAGGCGCTTCACGACTTCACCCTTCTCGTGGATCGAATTCCCACGGATCGTCACCATCCGTCGGTAAATCTATCGACCATTATACAGATTCGTGGTCGGGCCTTTTCCGATAAATGGGAACTATTTGTCGGGGTCGGACCACGAGAACGCGGTTGAAGAAAGCTGAATGAATATCTCTCCATTCGCGCCTCATCTTATCCCAGAATTCAGAGCGATTATCTGGCAAGGGCTCATGGCGGCGTCCCACCTGCAAGAATTTTTGCGGCAAGCGGGCGATCGATATTGCAGCCCGAAAGAATGACGCCGAGCTTCGCGCCGGCCCGCCGGGCCCTATCCTTCGAAAGCGCCGCGATCGCGGCGGCGCCCGCGCCTTCGGCGAGATTATGCGTATCCTCGTGGAGCATGCGGATGGCCTCAGCGATCTCGTCCTCGCTCACCTCGATGATCCCGGCGGCACCTTGTCGGATGATCGCCAAAGCTTGCGCGTCCGGGACGCGAACTGCGATGCCGTCAGCGAAGGTCGAGACGGAATTCACCGGCACGACGCGCCCGGCATCGAAGGACAGGCGGTAGGCATTAGCCTGCTCGGGCACGACACCGACGATGCGCGTCGCAAGGCCCATTGCGTCGCGCACGCCAATGAGCCCGCAAATTCCCGAGCCCATGCCGATCGGCGCATAGAGCGTGTCGATATCGGGATGCGCGCGAAAGAGCTCGAGCGCGTAGGTCGCGACGCCCTTGACGAGATCGGGCGCGAAGGAATGCACGAATTCAAAGCCGCGCTCGCTTGCGATCCTCGCCGCCGCTTCAGCCGCGTCGTCGAAATCCTTGCCGACCTCGATCAGCTCGGCGCCGAGCGCACGCATCGCCGCATTCTTCTCGACCGAGTTTCCGAAAGGCGCAACGATCGTCACCGGCACCTCGAAGATGCGACCGGCGAAAGCTAGGCTTTGGCCGTGATTGCCGCGCGTGGCGCTGACGATGCCGTTGACCTCGGGTCGCTCGCGCTTGAGCCGTTCCACGTAGACGAGACCCCCGCGCAGCTTGAAGGCGCCCGTCGGGGTATGGTTCTCATGCTTGACGATGACAGGCGCGCCAAAACGCGCGCCGAGCAGCGGCCAGAGATGCTGCGGGGTCGCCGGCATGTGACGATGCACCAGCGCCTCGGCTTCCTCGATTTCGGCAAGCGTGAACATGTTGGCCCTTGTGTTTGGCACATGCATCGTCCGTGTGCGTGTTCCTTTTAGCGAAATTCGATGTCGCCGGTGAATATGAAGGCTCCTCGAAGCGGCCGCTTCTCTTGCCCCCATGGCTATCGGCTTGGCGCTTTCGCATATAAAGCGTGCTCCTCAAGGCCAGGGTTCTCGAGTTTGCCATGATCGCTTCGTCTCTACCGGCGATTCTAGCCGATAATTTGAGCAAGACTTATGAGCGCGTCCCAGCGGTGGACGCCCTGAGCTTTCGCGTCGAAAGCGGGAGCGTCGTTGGCCTGCTCGGAGGGAATGGCGCGGGCAAGACCACTACCTTGGCGATGATCATGGGGCTGACCACGCCGACTTCCGGTTCGGTGCGGGTGTTCGGGGCCGATATGGCGCGCGAGCGTTGGAAAGTGCTCCACCGGATCAATTTTGAAAGCCCTTATGCCGATCTGCCCCACCGGCTATCCGTTCGCCAGAATCTGTCGGTATTCGGCAAGCTCTACGGCGTACCGCGGCTGAAGGAGCGCATCGAAGAGATCGCCGAGGCTCTCGACCTCACACAATTCCTCGATCGGCGCACCGGACAGCTTTCGGCCGGGCAGAAGACGCGGGCCGCGCTCGCCAAGGCGCTGATCAACGAGCCCGATCTTTTGCTGCTCGATGAGCCAACCGCTTCGCTCGACCCTGACACGGCCGATTGGGTGCGCGGCCATCTCGAGGAGTTCCGCCGCCGGCGGGGCGCCACGATCCTGCTCGCCTCCCACAATATGGGCGAGGTCGAGCGGCTCTGCGACCGTGTCATCATCATGCGTACCGGACATATCGTGCACAACGAGCCGCCCGATGCGCTGATTGCCCGATACAGCCGCGAGACCCTGGAGGAAGTGTTTCTCGACGTCGCGCGGGGACGGGGCGCCGGAGCGCGCCTCAAGGCGGAGGAGGCGGCGCCGTGAACGACGCTCCGGCTCGGCTCGAGCCCCAGCTGCGGCATAGGCCCTCCGCGCGCGGCTTCTCGGCTGCACGCGTCATGGCCATGATCGAGCGGCATCTTTATCTCTTGGGCTCCTCGCCCGTGCGCCTCATCGACCTCGCCTACTGGCCGACGGTGCAGCTCCTC
Source organism: Hyphomicrobiales bacterium (assembly GCA_019246665.1). GTDB lineage: Bacteria > Pseudomonadota > Alphaproteobacteria > Rhizobiales > Beijerinckiaceae > GAS188. Next base: position 135 of record JAFAQA010000098.1, on the reverse strand, counting down.
ACCTGGAGCTTCCTGCAGCTTTATGTCGGGCGCACCTCGCAATTGCCGGTGCTCGCGGCCGGCACGCTGATCGGGGGCATTCTTCTCTGGGACGTGCTGTTTCGCGGCCAGCTCGGCTTCTCGATGAGCTTCCTC
>JAFAQA010000512.1 GCA_019246665.1 Hyphomicrobiales bacterium | reverse complement strand
GCTGGGGCGCGGCACGCATCGCCTTGACGAGCTCGCCCGTCATGCGCGTGAAATCGAGGAGTCCCTTCGTGCCGAGCTTCGTCAACGGCCCGATGATCTCGTGGACATCTCCACCGGTAGAGAAATTGCCGCCCTCCCCCGTCACGACGAAAGCCTTGATCTCATTTTCATGTGCGGCGGCGCGAAAGAGCGCACCGAGCTCAGCATAGCTGTCGAAGGTGAGAGGGTTCTTTCGCTCGGGCCGGTTCAAGGCGATGATTGCGACCTTCCCCTCGACGGTGAATCTGAAATATTGCGCGCCATGTTGCGCGAGGGGCAGCGTGACGACTGGAAACGGTCTCATGCTACGGAATCTCCAACTCGCCTCGCGAAAGCGCTTCGCGGGCAGAGAGCTTGGCCTTTCCCAAAAGGGCCATCATCTCCTCCATCTCCTTCTCGTCGAGGCCGCTGAAAAGCACGGCGAGCCAGCGTCCATGGGCGCCGGCCATGTGCTGGAAGAGCCGGCGCCCGAGCGGTGTCAGTCGAACGAATTGCGCCCTTCTATCCTTCGGGGCGGGTCGGCGTTCGACGAGCCCTTCGGCCACGAGGCGCTCGACCAGTCCGGTCACGTTTCCGTTCGTCACCATCATGCGTTTCGAAAGCTCGTTCAGTGTCATGCCGTCATCCGCGCGCTCGAGCTGCGCCATCAGGTCGAAACGCGGCAATGTCGTGCGGAAGTCCTCGCGCAATCTTCGTCTGATCTGGCTTTCGACCAAGGCCGAAAAGCTGAGGAGACGCAGCCAGAGCCGAAGCTGGGTCTGATGCCCATCCTCATGCTCATGCGCCTTGGTTTCGGCGTCGAGCGGGTTTTGCGCCAAGAGCGTCACGACACGGTCTCTCCTCCATCGACGGCGATCGCCTGCCCGGTGACAGAGGCCGCCCGTTCCGAGACGAGCCAGGCGGCAACGCAAGCCACCTCTTGCGGGTGCACGAGCCTCCCTTGTGGATTGGCAGCGGTGAGCTTCGCGAGCACATCCTTGGCAGAGGCGCCACTCTTGGCCCCAATGCGCTCGACGCTGCTGCGCACGAGATCGGTATCGGTGTAGCCAGGGCATATCGCATTCACCGTGACGCCCGACTTCGCCATCTCGAGCGCGAGTGCTCGTGTGAAGCCAAGCACGGCATGCTTCGCGGCCACATAGGCGCTCGCATAGGGGTAGGCTTTGAGGCCCGCCGTCGAAGCGATGTTGATCACCCGCCCGAAGCCGCGCTCCACCATTCCGGGCAGCACCGCGCGCGTCACTCGCACCGTGCTCAAAAGGTTGAGCGCGAGCTGGCGCTCGAAGACATCATCATCGAGGCGCAAGAACGGTCCCGTCTCGACGCCGCCGACGTTGTTGACGAGGATATCGACCTCGCTGTCACGTTCGGCACGCGCGATGGCGTCGCGAACCGCATCACGATCTGTGACATCCGCAACAATGGCATTCTGCGCGTCGCCAGCGGCGACGACAGCCTCGAGCGTTTTCTCGTCACGCCCCACGACACTCACCTTGAGACCAAGCGCTGCGAGGCTTGCGGCGATCGCCCGGCCGATTCCCCTGCCGCCTCCGGTCACCAGCGCATGGCGTCTCGACGCAGCTTCCATTACCCGCTCCGATATTTGAAACCTAAAATATCGGGAGGCGTAAGCAGCAACAAGCCCCGTTTTGCGGGAAACCGAAGTGGGCACTATTCCACGAGGACCCGGAAGCGCCTCCAAGCCTGAGCAGTTCCCTCGGGTGGTTTTGACCGATGCCGGAGTCACGCTGGGCAACAGTCCCGTTCGAGCGTTGGCGCTCACTGTTGAGATGGACCATCCAAAAAATCGACAGAGGACGAGTTCGCGCGCTTCAGATCATTCGATTATGTCGAGGAGCGTGTCGCCTTCCAACTTTTCGGGTGGAAACGGAATTAGACCAAGGGCTGACCGCGAAATCCACTTCTGCGCTTCGTCGGTTGACTGTCTCGCGGCAACCTTTGTTTCCCAGAAGCTGATAGACATGGCTTCGAGGCCGCCGCAATCCACCACATGGTACGCCTTGAAACCGGGCAAGCTTGTAATGATGGGGACAAACTCTTCTCTAATCCGCCGAAGTAGCTCTTGGCTGCTCCCGGCAAGCCTATACCTGCGGATCATGACATACATGGCCGTGCCGCTGGGGAATGTGCTAGCTTCCATTCGGGCATGCAGTTGAGCAGGGCGGTAGGCACCGCTCTCGCAGTACGCGAGACTTAGGTCAGCCTCAACCGCCGAGCAAGTCAAATTCAAGCGGTAATATTGCCGGAGCCGATCGAAAGCGCCGTGCCGAGCAAGCAGGATGGCTGGAAGGTCGCCGACTTTAACAGCAGGCCTGATGACCAGGTGATACACAATATACCTGCCTCTATTATTGCCAGCTTGCCAAAAGCCGCGATCTCGTGTTCGCTCATTACGCGCCTATGCTCTGAATTGAGGTAGCGTCGCAAAGGAAACTCGGGAGGCTATTATGAGACGACTACTGATGTTACCTTCGGCAATCGTCTTCTTTGCTTTACCCTTATCCGCTCATGCACAAGGGCAAAACTATCCACGCCCCAGCCCAAGCGCCCATGTAGTCCATCAAGGAGGTTCTACCTATTTGCCGGCTCGGCGATATCCTCGTCACAACCCCACCGTTAAACACTATCATCACGGCGGCTCGATCCATTCGCCGGGCAAGGTTTACCCCCGTCCTAATCCAACGGCGCCGCAATAGAAGTGTAAGGACCGTTGACGGGCGAGCCACATGCGCAGGCCTCGCTCTCTTACCTGCCGATCAAAGGGGCACCGGCTTGGGGTGCCCCGTTTTTCGCTGCCGGGATCTGGCCTAAACGGGTCCCCAGTGGGCGACTCTCCCCCACCCCCTCACGCCGCGACCCGCGCGACCTGAAGTTCGGGCGCGATTTACGGCGACCTTTACGTTGGAAAGCAGGGGCGTCGCTGCGCATGGATGGCTAGTACTTAGAATCATTGGTGGGTGATACGTGATCAAGCGTCATGGCTCGCACTTGGTGACACTCGGTGCGGCCATCCACGCCTACTTCCCTTCTTTCCTTCCTCCAGAAAGGCGTGGATGGCCTGGCCGAAACCTGGCCGAAACCATGCCATGACGCGAAAAGGACCCAAGTCACCTAATTGCAATTGCAGGTCCTAGGGGCGCTGGTAGGTATTTGGCCCGGCGTGGGTATATTGGTGAGCGCGCCGATCTCCCGTACAGTTCCAATCCGCGATTTCGCTTGCAAGAGCCGCCGCGGTCTCAACCGCGTGGCGCGGCGGCGATGTGACATAGGAGGCTGTGAAGCTCATGGGTGTCGGCACCCACTCGCACGCAAGGGTCATCAATTCGCCCGAGGCGAGAAAGGGCCGTACTGATTGTCGAGGAAGAGTCGCGATCCCGAGACCGTCAAGAGCCATGTTGAGGCAGGCTGCAAGATTGCTGGACGAAATCGGTCGGTTCAGCCGCACACCGTTTCTTTTGAAATATTCAAC
>JAFAQA010000078.1 GCA_019246665.1 Hyphomicrobiales bacterium | reverse complement strand
ACGCCCGCGACATCGCCTGCTTGCGTCTTCTTGTCGAAGCCTCCAGGAGGCTTGGAGGAAAGGCCCATTCCCCGCAAGTCGGGGACGACCACGGCATGATCGCGTGCAAGGTCAACTGCCATCGGCGCCCACATGTCGCCGGTTTCGGCATACCCGTGGAGCAGCATCACGGCGGGGCCGGTGCCGCCGGAGCGCACATAAATCGAGGTGCCGTTGGTCGCTATATCGGTTGTGTGGAATTCCGGCGGAAATTCGAAGGCGTCCATGATGATTTCCCACGCTACGACCGCCCGATCCGCACTGACCGCAGCTTAGAGACTTTCAGCGAATGCCCGCGCGGCGCGCCCCCTCTAACGCGAATCCTTAGCCATTTCGCATGCCGATGTAACCCGAAGAAACGTGAAGCTTGTGGCCCGAAGCAGGCGTCTTCGATGTCAGGGAGTTGATGGCTCGCCTCATTTACTTCGAAAACGCGTCGACGCATCGCGGGCGCAAAACTTCTCGAGGTCGACGGGATCACGCATCCATAAGGTTCGTGCCGATATGACGCGCGAAATTGTGACCGGCCACAGCTTTGCTTGACGAAAAGTGGCCTTATCGTCGAGCGACGGCTCAAATCCGCTCAAGGGGAAATCGATGGAGAGGAAGACGGTGGTGGAAGGCTTTGCGACGAGCCGGCGGGATCTCTTGTTGGCGACGCTTCTCTCATCCTTGCCGGCGGCTCTTGCCGAAGGCGCGGCGGCAAGCCCGCTCAATCCGGCGCAGACGATCATCCGCCCACCCGACAAGCTCGAATGGAAATCGAACCCGGCTTTTCCCGAGCCGAGCGTCGACATGTGCCCGCTCTTCGGCGACATCAACCAGCCGGGCCTCTATTACACCTTGGTGCGCTGGTGGCCAGGCTTCATGAGCGCGCCCCACACCTACACGAGCGACCGGCTTTGCGTCGTCGTCTCGGGAACCTGGTGGTGCAACAGCGGGGCTGATTTCGATCCGGCTTCCTGCGTTCCGGTGCCGGCCGGAAGCTTCGTGCGGCGCGTCGCGCTGACACCCCATTATGACGGCGTCATTCGCGGTCACCCCGAACCGGTCATCATTGCCATTTGCGGCATTGGCCCGGTGAATTACGCGCTCACCGATCCCTCGCAGCCGGGCGTGCGACGGGTGTGAGAGGATGCGTCTCCCCACTGAAGTTTCGCGGCGAGCTCGGATCGCGCCTCAGCCCTGTAAAGGACCTCAGCCCTGTAAAGGTTTGGCGCGCGAACCTGCGGCCTCGCTTGCCTCGGTGAGCACCTCGCCGAGCGGCCGGCCGTCGCGATAAAGGGAGAGATCGGCACCGCGATGCCCCTGCGGGTGCAGGCGAGGGCAATCCAGTGGCGCGCCGACGACCATCCGCACCGGAACGACCCCGGCCCAGATCGGAAGCGCGTAGTCGCCTTCGTCGTCGATGGGTGGACCTGAGCGTGTCTTGGCGGAGGCCTCCTCGATGCGCATGGTGATGAAGGTCGTCGCCTTCATCTCCTGCGCGCTCGGCCGCTTGATGGCCTCCCAACGCCCCGGAAAGTAGCGGTTCACGAACATGCGGGCGGCCTCGAGTTTCCCTTCGTCGGTCGTGACGAGTTCCGCATTTCCGAAGGCCATGACCGAACGGTAGTTGACCGAGTGATGGAAGGCCGAGCGCGCGAGCACGATTCCATCGAGATGTGAGACGGTCACGCAAGCGGGCGTCGAATGGCCCAAGCTGCGCAGCATTCGGCTCGCCGACGATCCATGCCAGAAGAGGCGGTCGCCGCTGCGCCAAAACGCGGTGGGGGTGCAATAGGGCTGTCCCTCGATGCAATAAGCGACGTGGCAAAGCAGCGCGGCATCGAGGATCTTGTAGATGCCAGGCTGATCATAGCCTCCGCGAGTCGGATAACGGCGCACCTTATTGCGCGAAGTCTTGGGCCACGCTTTTGCGCTTTCGCCGAAACCTTGGTCCATCTCGCACCCTCATCCTTCCCGCAGGCCTGTCGTGGCTGTGCGCGACAGGCTTGCCAACTTTGAGGACTACTGAAAAGATCCATTCTTCGAGATTTGAATGGACCACTTTTATGGGACGCCCGCCCGCCTACGCCATCTGGAGCCAGTTCGCCCCCACTCGTGATGGAGGTTTTTCCATCCAGGAGCAGCTCGTTCGTTTCTTCCGCAAGGAAGTGGCCACGGGCGCGCTTCGCCCCGGAATTCGCATCCCGGCAAGCCGAGCTCTCGCGGAAGAGCTCAACCTTGCGCGTGGGACAGTGTCGGGCGCCTATGAGCGGCTCGCGGCCGAGGGCTTTCTCGTCACGCGCCATGGTTTTGGCACGCTCGTCGCCGGAATGCCGGCGAAGCCGAAGCGGGCGAAGGAAAAGCTTTCAGTGTCCCGTGAAAAGGAGGGCTCGCGCCGCGCTCGCGAACTGATGCGGGCGCGGCCGCGCGAGACGCACGCTGACTGGCCCTTGACGCCCGGCGTGCCTGCGCTCGACGCCTTCCCTTTCGCGCTTTGGGCACGGCTCAACGCGCGCTTCCACCGTCGGCAAGGCGCGTCCGATCTCGCCTACGGCGAACCTCTCGGCTACCGGCCCTTGCGCGAGGCGATCGCCGGTTATGTCGGCGCGGCGCGCGGCATCACCTGCTCGCCGGATCAGGTGCTCGTCGCAACCGGCACCCAATCGGCGACCTTTATCGCGGCGCTCGTGGTCGCCGATCCGGGCGACGCCGTTTTCGTCGAGGATCCGGGCTACGATGGAACGCGGCTCGCCATGCGCCTTGCGGATCTGCGCCTCATCGCGGCCCGGGTCGATGGCGAGGGCCTCGACATCGCCGGTTGTCGAAGCGGCGAGGCTTCGGCGCGGCTTGCGGTCGTTTCCCCTTCGCATCAATTTCCGACCGGCGTTGTCATGTCGCTGGGGCGGCGCCTCGCGCTCCTCGAATGGGCCCGCGAGAGCGAGGGTTATGTCATCGAGGATGATTACGACAGCGAGTTTCGTTATGACGGAGAACCTGTCGCCTCTCTCAAGGCGCTCGATGGCGATCATGGCCGCGTGCTTTACGTCGGCACCCTCAGCAAGGTGCTGGCGCCGGGCCTCAGGCTCGGATTCCTCATCGTGCCCGATCAGCTCGTCGATGCCGCCCGCGCGGTGCGAAGCGCGCTCGATCGCCAGGTTTCGTTGCCGCTGCAGGCGACGGTCGCGGAATTCATCGGCAACGGCCATCTCGGCCAGCATATCCGCAAGCTTCGCCTCGTTTATGCCGAACGCCGCGCGGCCCTGCTCGATGCGCTGGATAACGTGGGGGCGGGCATGTTTCGTGTCTCGGGCGCGGCGACCGGCGTTCACGTGCTCGGCGAATTGCCGTTCGACATCGACGATATCGCTGTCGCAAGAAGAGCTCGCGCGCGCAAGATCGGCGTCGAGCCGCTCGCCGGCTACAAGATGAGGAACGATGTGGCGACGCGTCCGGCTTTGCTCTTGGGTTTCGCCAACACGCAGCCGCACGTCATGCGTGGCGCCGTGGCTAGCGTCGTTGACGCCCTGCGCGAATGAGACGAGAAACTTCACCTCAATCGAAAGGTCATGCAATTGATGCTCCTATCGAGGCCGGACCGCCTTCATCTCGATCGTTTCCACACGCCGATCGGCACCGCACTTCTCGTCACCGACGATGACGGCAATTTGCGCCTCCTCGATTGGGAGGATCACGAGGAGCGAATGCGCCTGCTCTTGCGCCGTGGATACGGCTCGGTCGCCCTCGAGCGAGGTCCGGCGCCCACCGCCGTTCGCCTGCCGCTCGAACGCTATTTCTCGGGCGAGCTCTCGGCCCTTTCCGAAATTCCGTGGCGCACGCAGGGCACGGCTTTTCAACAGCTCGTGTGGAATGCGCTCACCGGCATCGCGGCGGGCAGGACCATGAGCTATGGCGCGCTCGCGCAGCGCATCGGCAAGGC
>JAFAQA010000311.1 GCA_019246665.1 Hyphomicrobiales bacterium | reverse complement strand
ATCTCGATGCCCCACCCGTCCATCCACATGCCAAGGATCGCATGGAGCACATGTCCGGACGCAAGGATCGTGCGGTCCCCCTGCCGCAAGCTGATCGTGTGCTCGCCCCAATCGGGTGGATAAGCAACGCCGATCGAGTAGCCGATGCGCGATTTCTTCTCCAAGCCATGGCGCGCGATCGTGCTGCGCCACGCGGCCTCGACATCATGAGCGAGCCTGCCGGGTGCCGCGGTCGCCAAAACCGCGTCCATGCCTTCGAGCACCGCCCTCTCCACCCTTTCAACCTTCGCTGGCTTCGCGCCGAGTTGCATCGTCCGCGCCAAGCCGGCCGTATAGTGCCGGCAAGCGCCGGCGAGCTCGAGCGCAACGGTCTCTCCGTCGGCGAATTTGCGCTCGCTCCACATGAGGTGAGGTGCCGAGGCGTTCTCTCCGGCCAGAATCGTCGGCGGAAGGGCCGTAATATCCCCGGCATGATCCGGAAGCGCGCCGTACTGCGCCGCCTGGATCGCGCCCACCGCATCACATTCGCGGATGCCGGGCGCGATGACGCGGTAGGCCGTTTTCACGGCGGCTTCGGCGAGCTTGGCGGCGGTGCGCAGATAGGCGATCTCCGCCGGAGATTTCAGGGCCCGGATCCAATTCACGAGAAGGTCCGCATCGGTGAATTTGGCGTTCGGCAAGGCGGCGGTGAGCCGCGCATGCGCCTTGGGGGAATAGTAATAGGCTTCGAGCTCGACGCCGATGCGCGCCTTGCCCCATCCCTTCTCGGCGACCCATTTTCCGATCCAATCCATGGGGTGGCGGTCCGGCGCCTGCACATGGTCCTCGGGGAAGCCGACGATATTCTCGGGTGCCATCCATGCCGTGAGCTTTCCGCCCGCCGCGTCCATGGCTCGGCCGATCCAGATGGGCTCGCCTTCGAGCGGCACGACCACGGTTTGCGGCGTGTAGAAGGACCAGCCGTCATAGGCGGTGATATAGTGCTGGTTGGCGACATCGTTGACGAGCAGGAGGTCGAGCTCGCGCTTCAACATCTCCTCGCGGATTTTTCCCAATCGCGACGCATATTCGTCGCGGGAGAAGGGGAGAGGCACCATGTCGGCTCCTGCGAGTTGGTGACCACGGATTCGTCCGCGGAAGGAAAGACAGTGCAATGAATTTCGACGCCATTCCGATCGGTCATTCCCCACCCGATGATGTGAACGTCGTCATCGAGGTGCCGCTCGGCGGCGAGCCGATCAAATACGAGATGGACAAGGCGGCAGGCACCCTCGTCGTTGACCGATTTCTCTACACACCCATGCGCTATCCCGGCAATTACGGCTTCGTGCCGCACACATTATCGGAGGATGGCGACCCGATCGATGTGCTCGTCGCCAATACCCGGCCGATCTTTCCGGGCGCGGTGATCAATGTGCGGCCGATCGGCGTTCTCAAGATGGAGGATGATGGCGGCGGGGACGAGAAGATCATCGCGGTACCGTCGAGCCGGCTCACCCAACGCTATGTGCATGTCGAAAATTTCTCCGACCTGCCGCCGATCACTTGCCAGCAGATCGAGCATTTCTTCCTGCACTACAAGGATCTCGAGCCAGGCAAATGGGTGAAGCTGAGTGGCTGGGGCGATGCCGCCGAGGCTCGCGAGCTTATCCGCGAAGCCATCGCGCGCTCCACGTGAGGTGTGCCGCCCCCTTCAGTTCTGCGGTCCCATCATGCGATGCGAATGCTCCGCGCAGAGGACGTGGTTGTGGAGATTGGCGATCCATTGGCGGCCGGACACCGTGAGGTTCAAATACTTCATTCCTTCTTCGAGATGCATCGAGACGCCGTTCCAGAAGAAGCTCGGATATTTCTCGATGAGATCTGCCGGAGAGTCGTAGCCGAGCTGGCGGTTCAAGCCGATCTCCTCGAACTCGAAGAAGAGCGCATTCGCCTTGCGCGGATATAAGGGATCGCCGAGCTGCCCGATCAGGTCCGCGGCTTGCACCAGTCGGGGCTCGAGATCCGCCTTCGCGGTGTCGCGTCCGGAGCGAGGTGGAAAGCGCGTGAATTCGATCGCCTCGGCCACGCGCTGCGCATCGAGGGTCGGCGATTTTCCCAAGCGCTCGAAAACAAAGAGCTTGGACCGGTCGACATGATAGGGCGCGAGCGAAGCATCCGAGGCGCCACGAGGAAGCGTGACGGTCTTGCCGCCCTTGTCGATGACGTAATCGCTGTCGGTATCGGCGCTGAGCACGCCGCGCACATAGCCGATGTCGTGCAACAGGCAGGCGACGATCAGATGGTCGTAATCGGCGGGCTCGATGCGCTCGCAAAGCGTGCGGCCTCGCAAGATGTCGCGTCCGACCATGGTGACGAGGAGGGTATGCTCGAAATTATGATAGAGCGCGTCGCTTCTGCCGAGGCATTCGATGGCGCTGCGCGCGAGTGCACCGAGACGCTCCGCCACGTGATCGTAAGACGAGCCGAAGATCTCGTGGAAGTCCTTGGCCAGGAATTTACCAAGCTTCTTGGCCGCCACTGCCGTGATCGTCTTCATAATCATCGCTCCCCGGCGAGGATGGACTTCACCATTACAGACCGGCTTTCAGGCGATGACAACAGATGGAGCTCTCCCGTCTTGGGGAAATTGGCGGCCGTGGCTCGGTTCGCGTGAACAGGCAGTGGCGGTCGATTTTGAGTTGGGAAGGGAGCCGGGGTGAGGCGCAGGGCGTCTATCTCGATGACCATAGCTACAGGTGAAAGGAGGCAAGCCATGCTGAAAACCAAACGCAAGCCGGCCTCTGTCGGTGAGATTTTGATGGAGGAATTCCTGGAGCCTCTGGGCTTGACCCAGGGCGCGCTCGCCGAGGCGATGGGCGTGCAGCGAAAGCTCGTCAACGAGCTTTGCAACAACCGCCGGAACGTCACGGCGCGGACAGCCCTCATCCTGGCGCGGGTGTTCGGGAACAGCCCGGATTTCTGGCTGAACGTGCAGCGTCGCAGTGATCTATGGCATGCGATGCACAGGCCCAAAAGGAGCGAAAGCGGATTGAACGCGCCCGGCCCCTCAACGCGGCGGCATGATGAAGGTCGACACGTCCTCAGCCATCTTTGCTTTTGCTTACGTCTTCGGACCGGATCATCGCTTTTGGGATCGGAACGAATGAGGCGGGGCTTCGTTGGCTCGTAGCTGATCCGGAGAATTGGAAAGCAAGCCAGTTTTCAGGCTTCGGCGGGCTCGATCATCGCCCTCTCGTTGCACCGGAATAGACCCCATGGCCACGAGTGCCGAGCGAATTCGCGACCGCACGCAGATTTCCGTCACGCAAGCACTGCGGCCGATTTGCGAGAGCCTGCCCGCTCCCGAGCGCGCCGAGGAGTTTGGCGCCGCTTTCCGTCGGTTTGGCGATGCCCAAATCGTTCTTCTCGGCGAAGCCAGTCATGGCACCTCCGAATTCTACCGGGCTCGTACGGCTATTACGCGCGAGCTCATCGAGCATCATGGCTTCACCATCGTGGCCGTCGAGGCGGATTGGCCCGACGCCGCGCGGATCGATCGCTATGTGCGCCACAGGGACGCAAAGCCCGGCCGCCGGTATGCGTTCACCCGCTTTCCCACTTGGATGTGGCGCAATGTCGAGGTTGTTGAATTCGTCGATTGGCTCCGCACACGCAATGAGAGGCTCGCGCCGGAGAAGCGCGTCTCGTTTCACGGGCTCGACATTTATAGTCTCGGCGCCTCAATCGCCTCGGTCCTCGATTATCTCGATCGCGTCGATCCAGAAGCGGCCCGGACAGCGCGGCGCCGCTATGGCTGCCTCACACCTTGGCAGGATGAGCCGGCCGCTTATGGTCGTGCCGTGCTGCTCGGTGAACGCGAGACCTGCGAGGACGAGGCCATAGCGCAGCTCACCGAGCTCTTCGACCATCGCCTCAAATACATCGCCGAGGACGGCGAAGCTTTCTTCGATGCCGCGCAGAATGCCCGTGTTGTCCGCGCCGCAGAGCATTATTACAGAATGATGTATCACGGCTCTCGCGAGTCGTGGAACCTGCGGGACCGGCACATGTTCGAGACGCTGCAGGCGCTGCTACGCCATTTCGCCGGCGGCAAAGCGGTCGTCTGGGCGCATAATTCACACATCGGCAACGCCGCCGCCACCGCGATGGGCTGGCAGGGAGAGTTCAACATCGGAGAGCTCTGCCGCACGGCGTATGGCGACGGGGCCGCACTCATCGGCTTCGGCACGGATCGCGGCACCGTTGCGGCAGCAAGCGATTGGGATGGGCGGATGGAGATCAAAACCGTGCGTCCGGCCCGTGCCGATAGTTACGAACATGCGTTTTGCAAAACGGGCGTGGCCCGCTCGCTGACGGATTGGCGCGAGCCGGCGCGGCGCGATGTCGCCGCCGCGCTGCGTCAACCGATGCTGGAGAGAGCGATTGGCGTCATCTATCGGCCCGAGAGCGAGCTTGCGAGCCATTATTTTGAAGCGATCCTCGCCGAGCAATTCGATGCCTATGTCTGGTTCGAGGAGACCAAGGCCGTGACGCCGTTGCCGGCCGGGCAAACTCAGGACGTGCCGGACACCTATCCGTTCGGGCTCTGATCGAAATTTGGTCGACCCCGCCCGGGCATGCGGCACCAGTCCCGCAGACGACCTATGTCTTGTTCCGAGGGCGCCGTTTCCTGGGTGTTGCGCCGGTGAAGCGAGCGTCCGCGCTTCGTCCTTTCACCTTGGCGAGCTCCTCGGGCTCGGCCTTGGCGGTTTGGACGCCCTTAACTTCGCTCGGCGGCGCGCCGACGGTGGGCGTCATCCTCGTTGCGACCTCAGCCGTCAATCCAGGCGTGCCTTTCTTTTTCCTGGCAGCCACGAGTCTCCTCCGATGAATGTTCTACAGCAAGATTCGCGAAATCTTGGCGCGTCGGCTCCATCGCGAAGAACGCGCGCAAATTGCTAACGCGGCGGTTCCTGCAAGGGTTGCGGATTGGCGGCGAACAGTATTCGAGGATCGTGGATGGGCTTGCCGTGGTGGAGTTCCGCGGAACAGCCTCGTTTGCAGCCTAAAGCGCTTCTCATGACCCGCATGAATGTTCTTACAGAACACCGGTATCCGCGCCGCCGAGCAATTGCTGCATGAGCTTCTCGTCGTCATAGCGGGCGAGACTAAGTTGCGAGGCGAAGGCGGGGAGCGGCGCATCGTGGACCCAGGCGGCGCAGAGCGCCCCCGCAGCGCACGCGCCCATGGTCCCGAAGCCGGAGAGAGCGCCCGCGACATAAGCACCCCTCGTTTCCATGGGACCGATGAGCGGCCAATTCTCTTTCGTCATCGAGTAGTAGCCGCCGTAATGACTCATTTGCCGAGGAAGGCGCCCCCAATATCCCTTGAGGCGAGGATGGAGGCGGCTTGCACCTCGAAGCACGATATCCGGGAAGCTCGGATCCGGTGCGGGATCATCCCTCGGCTTCGAAGGAGTTCGGTTATAGGCCCAGCCGAGCTTGATCCACTTGCCCGCCTCACCACCCTCGGGTCGACAGTGGATCGCACCCGGCATGGGCTCGGTCAGCCAATGAGTCGTGCCATCCTCCCGAAGCGTCGCTCGCTCTTCATCCGTCCAATCGAGGATCTGAGGATCGAGGTCGATCGAGAAGGGCATCCTGCGATCGATGGCGCCCTCGCTGTCGGCAAGCGCGATCTTTTGCTGATACACATTCATGATCGGGAGCGGCTCTCCCAGCATGTCCGCGATGTCTCCCGCGTAAGGACCGGCCGCATTCACGACGACATCGGCGCGAAGGCCCTCGACGCCATCTTGCCCCTGAAGCGTGAGCACAAACTCGCTCCCCTTTTCGATTGCCATGACGCGCGCAGCTTTCAGCGAGCCGCCACTCGAGCGGACGTGCTCGAGCATGAGCGCGCCAAGCTGCTGGCCACTGATGTCGCCGGCCCGGCGAATATGGATGAGGGTTGCGATTTCGGGATCGAAACTTGGGAACCACTGCCGAATCACACTCCGGTCTTGGATTACGTCGACGCCATTCGGCGCGTTTTCCCAGTCGGACAGTTCGGCAGGACGATATGTTTCCGAAAATCCGGAAACGTGGAAGCGGACGCGCTCCGCTCCCTCCTTTCCATATCCGATTTTGAGTTGCGCCAGGAGCGCTGCCGCATCGGCTTGCCGCGTCGCCAACACATAACCACGGCGCGTCATGTGAATGCGGTTGACGCTTTCTCGCGCAATGCTCTCCAGCAAATCAATGCTGTAATCGGTGAACGCCGTCATCGTCGGATGTGGCCACCAGTTGCGGTAATTCTCTCCCGACGCCGCCGAAGTGAGGCTCATCGGAGACCTGGCGTCTACGATCCGCACCCCGTTGCCGCGATGGCGGCTCGAGAGGTAGTAGGCGCAGGCGAGGCCGACGATGCCCGCGCCAATCACCACGATTTCGGCCCTGTCGGTCTTCACCAAGCTTGCTCCTCGCCTTCACAAAGATGGGTGGCATTGGCGCAACCATCTGGCACCATCTTCAAAGAATTCCCTCTTCTGGCACGGGTCTGCCATTCGGCAGGCGCGACCAGCCGAGACGGGTAAGATCGATTGTCTCGAAGCGGCCCTTGAGAATACGCTCGGCGATACAAAGGCCACAGGCCGGCGCGTGCATGAGCCCGTGGCCTGAAAAGCCCGCGGCTACATAAAAATTCTCGCACTCCCCGTCCCAGGGGCCGATGATGGGATTGCCGTCGAAGTCGTTCTGATCATAAAGGCCCGGCATTGTCGTCTTGCATTTCGTCTTCTCGAATTGCGGGAAGCGATGCGCGAGGGCCGGCCAGACGACATCCTCGAAATAATTGTGATCCACCTCGAAATTGAAGCCTCGCGGCTCGAGCAAGGTCGGCACGCCGCCAGTGTACCCCTTGCCTTCCGGGCGGAATGCCAAGCGATCGATATCCTTGATATAGGGAAGCGGCTCGATCCTTTCCTCGCATTCGAAATAATGCTCGAAGCGTCGAAGCGGCGTGATCGGGACATTCATGCCGATCATTGCGGAGATTTGCTGAGCCCAGGCGCCGGCTGCATTCACGATGTAGCCCGGATTGAGCTTGCGTCCAGACTTCAGCTCGATCGAGCAAACAAGACCACGCTCGCGCGCGATCCCCATGACTTCATCGTCGATCAAGGTGACGCCAAGCGACTTCACTTTGCGTCGAAAGCCCATGAGCACGGCATAGGGGTCCAGCCACCCGTCGTCATGCGATTGCACGGCCGCGCCGAGATCATCGACGCGCATCGAAGGAAAGCGTTTCTCGAGGGTGTCGGGATGAAGCCACTCGACATTTACGCCATGTCGCGTCTGACGTTCGAAGTTCCGAGCCAGGGTCGCGACGCCCTTGGGAGGGACGATGAAGAGATAGCCACCCTTTCTGAAACCGATATCAGCCTCTTTCCCGTTCACCGCCATGAGCTGGTGGAACTTCTCATAGACGGGGATGCTATGGTTCGAGAGCTCGATGTTCTCAGGGAGTGCGAAGAGCCGCCTCACCCCGCCCGATGCTCGAGGGGTTGAAGCAAGCGCATAGGACGGGTCTCTCTCGATGATGGCGACCCGGCAATTCTGGTCGAGGATGTGGAGCGAGTAGGCGATGGCAAGCCCGATGGCACCTCCGCCGATGATCGCGACATCAAGGTTCTTGTGGCCGCGGGCAAAGGTTTTCTCAGGCGCCATCAAGCGTCTCGGCTGAGCTGTATGAAGTCATCTGTTGCATGATGGGACCCGCCTTTCCATCGTGATCGGGCTCGGTCCGGCCATCCACGCGCTCTTGCCGTTGCCTTGAAGGAAAGGCGCGGATACGCGCAGCAAGTGCGCGCAGGACGAGGTGTGATCGGTCGATTGGAGCTGGAGCAAATCCAAAAAAATGCAAACCATTTTCCGAAAACGTTTGTTGCGCTCGTGATTGAGAGCATGCTGCGATCCGTTGAGGGCCAATGCTCCGGGCAATCGCGATGAAAGCATCTCCTCATGTCGTCGTCATTGGTGCCGGCACGCTCGGCATGTGCTCTGCGCTCAATCTCATCGAGCAGGGCGCCCGCGTCACGATTATCGAGGCGCACGCCATCGCGTCCGGCTCCAGCGGGCGTTCTGTGGGGGTCGTCGGGACGCAGTTCACCGATGCGCTCGACATCCTGCTACGCGTGCACGCGCTGGGCCATTTCCGCCGGTGGGAGAGCCGCGGCCTGAAATTCAACCATATCGGCTATCTGCGTCTCGCGCGCACGGCTGAGCAGATGAAGCTCTTCGCACGTTCGGTGGAAATGCAGATGCAAGCGGGATTCACGGCCCGGCTGTACCCTGCGGGTGAATTGCGTGAGCTCGTGCCGCATATGAGCACGGCGGGCCTTGCAGGCGGAATATTCGGGCCCGATAACGGCTACCTCGACCCATACGAAATGTGCGTTTTTCTTGCGGATGAAGTGCGTTCGCGCGGAGGTGAGGTCCGCCAGTTTTGCAAGCTTCTCGGCGTCAAGCGGCGAAGCGGCGCCTACACGCTGGAGACCGGAAAGGGCGCGCTCGACTGCGATATCGTCATCAATGCTGCCGGTGCCTGGGCGCCGGCTGTGGCGGAGCTTTTCGGGCAGACGCTGCACGTCTTTTCCGAGCGGCATGAGGCGATCGTGATTCATCTCGACCCGCCGCTCGACTACACCATGCCGATGGTGATGGACCTCGTGAATGGCGAGGGAACAGGGCTCAATTTTCGCCACGAGAAACGCGGCGAGCTGATTGCCGAAATCCACAAGGCGAGCTCGACCCGTCTCGAGGACCCAGACAATTACAACGATCAATGCGACGACGCTTCGAAAGTGAAGCTCGCGGAGCTTCTTCTCGAGCGCGTTCCGGAATTGCCGGGCGCTCGCCTCGGGCGCGGCTGGGCCGGGCTCTACCCTGTCACCGCCGATCATCGACCTTTTGTCGGCTTGATCGATCCGTCAGAGGAAAGGCTCGTGACCGCGGCCGGCGCCGGCGGTTATGGCATTCAGCTCGCACCCGTGCTCGGTCAGATGGCGGCCGACTGGGCCCTGCACGGAGGACCTGTCTCGGCGCCTGGCACCGAACGATTGGCACCCACTCCGGACCGGAACGTGCGAAGTTTTGCGCAACATAGCTAAATCAGCCGAGTTGCGCTGCTAGCGATTGCCCCAACGCGCTCAAGCCGGAAGACGCCTCGGAATAATCTGGGCATCAAACGCAGGCTCGGGGGCTGTGATGCTGGGACAAGATTGGAACCGAGCTCACGATTGACTGTGGCAGGCGCTCGACGTTTCGCGTTTCAGCTAAAGCTCCGCCGGAAAGCCAGGCGCGCGAAGATCAGTATGCAATGCGTCCTCCAGCAATTTCACGACCTTGGTCGACCAGGCTGCGCCGCCATAGGCTTCACGCGCTCGGATGAAAGTCTGGCTCGTGAGCGCCGCGAGATCGAGCGGCACGCCGAAATCGCGGCCCAGCTTCATCGCAAAGCCGAGGTCCTTGCAGGCAAGATCAAAAGTGAAATTGATGTTGTAGCTGCCGTTGAGAATCAGCTGCGATTCGGTCTCGTGCACGAAACTGTTGCCCGAGCTTGCCTTGATGACGTGAAAGACCTGCGCAAGGTCAAGTCCGCTGCGCTTCGCCAGCATGAGGGCTTCTCCGGCTGCGACGAGATGCACGAAGGCGAGCATGTTGGTGATCACCTTGATCACCGATGCGCTCCCGACAGCCCCGACATGGAAGATCGCCTTGCCCATGGCGGAGAGCGCCTGACGATGCTTCGCGAGGGTGTCGTCCTCGCCCCCGACGATGATCGTGATCTCGCCGCGTTCCGCGAGGTGCACGCCGCCCGTGACCGGCGCCTCCAAGGTCGCGACGGCGCGCGCCGCAGCGAGCGTCGCGAGCCGCACAATCGTATCTTGATCGTTGGTGCTCATCTCGATCCAGGTCGAGCCCGATTCGAATCCCGCGAGCACGCCGTTCTCCCCGGTGAGGACGCGCTCTGAGATCTCGGGTGATGGCAGGCAGGTAATGACCGCGTCCACCTTTTGCGCCAACGCCTTCGGGGTGGCGGCCCATTTTGCACCCGCGGCGAGGAGTGGAGCGGCAGCTTCGGCGCAAACGTCATGGAGCGCCACGTCGAAGCCGGCACGCATCAGGCTTGCCGCGAGCTTCGAGCCGAGATTGCCGAGGCCAATGAACCCGTACCGCATTGTGGCGCTGCCTCCCATTTGCTCAGTCGGGCGCCAAGACCGGCATGCTCGCCGGCACGAGATGGAGCGCCTCGCCGGTGTAGGGATTCGCGCGCGCAACTTCCTCGTCGAGCTCGACCCCGAGGCCGGGGCTTGTCGGAGGAATGACATAGCCGTCTTCCCAGCGGATCGGCGTCTTCAACAAGCGGGCGTGAAACCCATCCCAGCGCTCGATGCTCTCCAGAATGAGAAAATTTGGGCTGCAGGTCGCGAGCTGGATATTGGCGGCGCCGACCACGGGGCCGCAGTAAAGATGCGGCGCGATCTGCGCATAATGCGCCTCCGCCATGCCGGCGATCTTCTTGGCTTCCAGAAGTCCGCCGACACGGCCGAGATTCATCTGCAGGATCGAGGCGGCCTTGGTTTCGAGAACGCGCGAGAATTCATACTTCGTGGTCAGGCGTTCTCCGGTCGCGATCGGAATGGCCGTTTGCGCCGCGACGCGGGCCATCTCCTCGGGCACCTCCGGCGGGGTCGGCTCCTCGAACCAAAGCGGATCGTAAGCCTCGAGCCTTCTTGCGAGGCGAATGGCGCCGGAGGTGGTGAACTGACCATGCGTGCCGAATAAGAGATCGCAGCTCGTGCCGACGGCGGCTCGCAGCGACTTGCAGAAGGCTTCGCTCAGCTCGAGGCGCTCGAGGCTCGGCTGGCGCGGATCGAACGCCGAGTAGGCCCCAGCCGGATCGAATTTCACGGCCGTGAAGCCTTGCTCGAGATAGCGCAGCGCGCGCGCCGCGGCCGCATCGGGGTCCCGATAGACAGCGCTGTCCGAGTAGGCGTCCGAGCCCGGCTCGTCGGGGTAAAGGTAAGTGTAAGTGCGCAGCCGTTCATGGACCTTGCCGCCCAAAAGCGCATGGACCGGCTTGTCGACCGCTTTGCCGACGATGTCCCAGAGCGCCATCTCGATCCCGGAAAGCACGCCCATGAGGGAGATGTCGGGACGTTGTGAATAACCGCGCCCGTAAATGTTTCGCCAGAGAGCCTCGATACGAAACGGGTCGGCGCCGAGAACGTGCAGCTCGAACACGTCCTCGATCATCGCGATGATCGCCTGCGGCCGAAAGCTCGCGGCGTAGACTTCGCCAAGCCCCTCGATCCCGGTGTCGGTCACAAGCTTGAGAAAAATGAAATAGCGGCCGCCATAACGCGGTGGAGGATTGCCGACGACGAAGGTTTTCAGCTCGGCGATTTTCACTTGCGAAATCCGATTGCATTCGAGGATGTCATCGACACGCGCTCTGCGCAGGCACGCGGAATATA
Source organism: Hyphomicrobiales bacterium (assembly GCA_019246665.1). Taxonomy (GTDB): domain Bacteria; phylum Pseudomonadota; class Alphaproteobacteria; order Rhizobiales; family Beijerinckiaceae; genus GAS188. The sequence continues at coordinate 10,695 of JAFAQA010000311.1, read as the reverse complement.
TCAAGCTTAGCAACGCATGGCCGCTCGCGTGAAGGTGCTGCATCGAAGGCGAGAAGCGCGATCGGCGAGAACCTCGCCGCCATCATCCAGGCGCCGGTGTGCCATCCCGGGTTGACAGGGCATCGGCCACGCCCAAGGCTTCGGACGGGGCCTTCATCCGGAGCGTGGGCGGGTCCCGACCTTGTTGAACGGATCGAGTTGGAGACTTTCATGGACGCGCAGGAGATCGAAGAGGCAGTCGGCGAGTTCAGCGCCGCGCGCGAGCGGGGCGACTTCTTTCCGAAGGCTTGGGTGGGCCGTCTCTCGATCGACGATGCCTATCGGGTTCAACTCGGCCTCGTCCGCGACCGTTGCGCCAAGTCACGACAGCGTCAAATCGGCTGGAAGGTCGGCCTCACGGCAAAGGCGATACAAGAGCAATTCGGCTTCGATGAGCCCGTGTTCGGCTGTCTCCTCGAGGAAGGGAAGGTCGCAAGCGGCCACAAGTTTGGGTTTGCGAATCTCATCCGCCCCGGCTTCGAGAACGAGCTTTGCGTCGAGCTCTCGCATGATATCGCGCCGGGCGCTTCCTTCGACACGGTCGCGGCGGCGATCGGTGCGATTCGCCCGGCGCTCGAGATTATCGAGACGCGTGGGGATTTCGCGAAGCAGATCGCGCTTGCGCTTGCTGACAATGCTCAGCAATTCGCTTTCGTGGTCGGGGAGCCCGTCCCTGCCTCGAAGGCTGGGGACCTTTCGAGGCTCACGGCCCATGTGCGCCTCAACGGCATTGAGGTCGGTTCGGGTCGCGGCGATGCCGTGCTCGGCCATCCGTTCAACTCCGTCGCCTGGCTCGCGACGAAGCTCCATTGTTTCGGCAAGAAGCTGCGCGCCGGGGACTTCATCATGACCGGGTCATTCACGCGCCAATTTCCGCTCTCGGCCGGTGATCGCGTCGAGACAGAGTTCGAGGGGCTCGGAAAGGTGTCGGCGGATTTTGTTTGATTGTCTCTGTCGCGGCTATTTCGAGAGGAGCGTTCAGGGACCAGACGCCGGCGCCAGCATCCCCTCCCCGCGCCAAGAGCACGCTGGGAGGGTAGGCGTGGGGTGACCAGGCGCTCTGATCCTAGAGCATGATACGCAAAAGTGGCCCCACTTTTGCGATGAGATCATGCGGAAAAACAAAAAGATAACCTGACGCTACTCTTTCTCATCTAAACGCGACGCCTTTTAGGTAGGCTGCTCTTCTGCGCGATCATGATGATCGTTCGGTCCGAAAATTTCCCCCCCCCGGTAACCTCCCGCCACTCGTTTCACTCGTGAGGGGAGCCGTACCGTAGCGCGGACGCGTCACGCCCGCCGCGAAAGCGGAAATCCGCTTTTCTTGCAGATTGCAATGACGAGTTTGGGTTCCCTTTCGCGGGAACGAGCGGAGGTGGAAAGGCGAGGCTTTCATGGGAACGAGCCGAAGCGGGAAACGCTCGCGCCATTGCGCGGCGTCATGAATTCGTCAACTCTAAAGCATGCTGGCTTAAAGGGCAGGCACCACAGGGGATGGAGGCATCGAGGTGGACGCAAGGCAAGTCCGGACCAAGGAGGACGCGAAATGCATCGTCGAGGAGCGCGGCCTCTCGCATGTGAAGCTTGGCCTCACCGACATCGATGGCATCATGCGGGGCAAATATGTGAGCCGCGAAAAGTTCTTTTCGGTTCTCGAGAAGGGACTGAGCTTTTGCGACGTGGTGCTCGGCTGGGATTCGAATGACCAGCTTTATGACAACGTCACTTATACGGGCTGGCACACCGCCTACCCCGATGCTCCCGTGCGTGTCGTGCCGGAAAGCTGCCGCGACCTTCCGGTCGAGGGCGACATGCTTTTCTTCCTGGCCGAGTTCGACAAACAGGCCGAGGCAATCTGCCCGCGCGGCCTTTTGCGGCGCGTGCTGAAGCGCGCCTCGGGTTTGGGTTACGCGGTGGAATCCGCGGTCGAGTTCGAATTCTTCGTGTTCGAGGAGACGCCGCGTTCGGTGCGCGAGAAGGGATATCGCGATCTCAAGCCGATTACGCCGGGGTATTTCGGCTATTCGGTGCTGCGCTCCTCGGTGCATGCGGAATTTTACGCCGACCTCTTGCGTCAATGCGGGCAGATGGGCATCCCGCTCGAGGGCCTGCACACCGAGACCGGGCCCGGCGTGCTCGAGGCCGCGATCACGCATTCGCCCGCGCTCGAGGCCGCTGATCGCGCGGTCCTGTTCAAGACCTTCACCAAGGTGCTGGCGCAAAAGCGGGGCTGGATGGCGAGCTTCATGGCCAAATGGTCGCCGAGCTGGCCCGGCCAAAGCGGTCATTTGCACATGTCGCTCTTCGATCGGAAGGGCAAAGGCATCTTCCATGACCCGAAGAAGCCGCATGCGATATCCGAGACGATGCGCTGGTTCGTGGGCGGGCAACAGGCGCTCATGCCGGAGCTTCTCGCCATGGTGGCCTCGACGGTGAATAGCTACCGCCGCCTTATCCCTGGTTTTTGGGCGCCGACGGAAGCGAGCTGGGGCATCGAGAACCGAACCTGCGCCTTGCGAGTGATCCCCGGCTCCGCCTCGAGCCAGCGAGTCGAGTACCGGATCGCGGCGGCCGACATCAATCCTTACGTGGCGCTCGCCGCGGCCATCGGCTCGGGGCTTTACGGCATCGAGAATAGGATCGAGCCGGACGCGCCAGTGGCAGGCAATGCCTATGCGCAGAAATTTCCCCGCAAACGAGCTCTGCCCCGCACATTGACCGAGGCCGCGGAACGGCTCAAGCAGTCGAAAGCTGCGCGCGAGCTTTTCGGAGACGCCTTCGTCGACCATTACGCCGCGACGCGGGAATGGGAAGAGCGCGAGTTCCGCCGCGCCATCACGGATTGGGAGCTCGCCCGCTATTTCGAGATCATCTGAGGGCGGCACGCGCCAACCGGATCATGCTTCAAGGAGCAGCCATGCCCGAGATCATTTGCGTATCGCCTGTGGACGGCCGTGAGGTGGCGCGGCGAAACACCGCGTCCGGCACGAAGATCGATGAGGCGCTTCGCCATGCCCGCGAGGCGCAACGGCGCTGGGCGGCGGTGCCGCTCGAAGAGCGCATCGCAGCCGTAATGAGCGGCGTCGAGGCGCTCGGCGCCATGAACGAGGATATCGTCTCGGAGCTCGCCCTGCAGATGGGCCGTCCCGTCCGCTATGGCGGGGAGTTCCGTGGCGTCGAGGAGCGGGCGCGCCACATGGCGTCGATCGCTCCCACGGCGCTCGCCCCGCTCGCGCCGGAGGCGAAGGAAGGGTTCCGTCGCATGGTGAAGCGCGAGCCGCTCGGCATCGTCCTCGTCATCGCGCCCTGGAACTACCCTTACCTCACGGCGATCAACTCGATCGTGCCGGCTCTCATCGCCGGCAATGCGGTAATCCTGAAGCACGCGGCGCAGACGATCCTCGTCGGCGAGCGTTTTCAGCAGGCCTTCGACCGCGCCTCACTGCCGAAGGGGCTCTTCACCCATCTCCTGCTCAGCCATGAGGACACGGCGAGGATGCTCGCTCACGGTGCGGTCGATCACGTGAACTTCACGGGCTCCGTCGCCGGAGGCAAGGCCATCGAGAAGGCCGCGGCCGGAAGCTTCACAAGCCTCGGCCTCGAGCTCGGCGGCAAGGATCCGGCTTACGTGCGCCCTGATGCCAAGTTCGATCATGCGGTCGAGAATCTCGTGGACGGTGCCTTCTTCAATTCCGGCCAATGCTGCTGCGGCATCGAGCGCATCTATGTGCATCAGGCGGTGCACGACCGCTTTGTCGAAGCTTATGCGGAGCTCACGCGTCGCTATGTGCTGGGCAACCCGCTCGATCAGGCGACGACGCTCGGGCCAATGGCGCATTTGCGTTTCGCCGATCTCGTGCGCCGCCAGACGAGCGAAGCGCTCGCGAAAGGCGCGCAAGGCCTCATCGACATGAAGTCCTTCCCGGCGAATGCGAAAGGCACGCCCTACCTTGCGCCGCAAGTGCTCACCAAGGTCGATCACGCAATGAGCGTCATGGTCGATGAGAGCTTCGGCCCTGTCGTCGGCATCATGAAGGTTGGGTCCGACGAGGAGGCGATCTCACTCATGAACGACAGCCCTTATGGCTTGACGGCCTCGATCTGGTCGAGCGACACCGATGCTGCCGAAGTCATCGGCGATCGCATCGAGACCGGCACCGTCTTTATGAACCGTTGCGATTATCTCGATCCGGCCCTCGCCTGGACCGGCGTCAAGGAGACGGGCCGCGGCACTTCCCTCTCGGAGATCGGCTATGGAATGCTGACCCGGCCGAAATCCTTCCATTTGCGTCATGGCGTCTGAGCCTGCTCTTTCCTGATGGACCGGCGAGCCCGTTCCGCACCTGTCACGCACGATCTTCACGAGGATTCCCCGATGTCCGCGACGCTCACCGCCAATTGGAATTATCCGACACGCGTGCTCGTGGGGCCGGGGCGCCTGGCCGAGCTCGGCGAGGCTTGCGAGAGCACCGGGATGACGCGACCCTTGCTCGTGACCGACAAGGGACTTGCCGACGGGCCCGTGATCGAGAAGGCGCGCGCGGCGCTCGCGAAGGCAGGTCTTCCCGTCGCCGTGTTCTCGGATGTGCGCGGCAATCCGACGAAGGCCAATCTCGATACCGGCGTCGAGGCCTTTCGCAAGGGGCGTCATGATGGCGTCGTCGCGATCGGCGGCGGCTCGGCGCTCGATGTCGGCAAGACAATCGCATTCATGCACGCTCAGACCCGCCCGGTGTGGGATTTCGAGGACATCGGCGATTGGTGGACGAGAGCCGAGACCGAGGGCATCGCGCCGATCATCGCCGTGCCGACGACGGCGGGGACGGGCTCGGAGGTCGGCCGTGCCTCCGTCGTGACCAATGAGGAGACACGGCAGAAGAAGATCATCTTCCATCCGCTCATGCTGCCGAAGATCGTGATCGCCGATCCCGAGACCACGATCGGCTTGCCGCCCTTCCTCACCGCCGCCACGGGTTTTGACGCGCTTGCCCATTGCTTCGAGGCTTATTGCGCGCCGGGCTTTCATCCGTTGTCGGACGGCATCGCGCTCGAGGGGCTGCGCCTCATCAAGAAATATCTGCCGCGTGCCTACAAGAATGGCGCCGATCTCGAGGCCCGCTCGCGCATGCTTGCCGCTGCCTCGATGGGCGCCACCGCCTTTCAGAAAGGGCTCGGGGCCGTGCACTCGATCTCGCACCCGATCGGCGCCTTTTACGACACGCATCACGGCCTCACGAATGGCGTGGTTCTCCCTTATGTGATGGCGTTCAACCGCGCCGCCATCGAGGACAAGATGAAGCTTTTGGCGCGCTTCCTCGATCTGGCGAAACCGGGATTCGGCGGCGTGATGGAATGGATGCTTGCCTTCCGCAAGGAGCTCGGCGTCCCGCACAGCCTCGCTGAGCTCGGCGTCAAGGAAGACCGTATCGACGAGATGGCGACAAAAGCGGTCGATGATCCGTCGACCGGCGGCAATCCGGTGCCGATGCAGGCGCCCGATTTCGCCAAGGTGATGCGCGCCGCCCTGCACGGCGACGTGGCGGCGGCGGGACGCGAGAGAGGGCTCTAAGCCCCGAGACCTCCTCAGCTTCGGACGACAATACGCAACACCTGCGCCGCCGCGCGTTCGCAACCCAAGGCGTTTGTCTTTATCTCGACACAAGCAGTTTGATGAATGACGCGAAGGCATAATGAAGATGACTTCCGAGGTAAAAGTAGCCTTCTTCGATTGGTTAGCTGGATTAATAATCGGAGTGACACCTCTGCTGGCGCACGCGATTCTGCATGTCTTTGCCGATCCCGCGCATCAATGGGAAGATAGTTGGGCCGCGGACGCGCTATTTGTTAGCATAACTACATCTGGCCTTAGCGCCGTGACCGTCTTTTCGCGAGTCTCCCGGGGCGCGCTCAGTTTCGCGAACCTGGAGCCATCCTCTTGCGTCATCATGGCCCTAACCATGATTCTGTTCCTTCTCGCAGGCATGTTGTACGGCGTCGTCGCGAGTGGCCATGCGCGAGAGATTTCGATTTGGCCGGCGGTCATTTTCTTGTTGGGATCAGCCATCGTGTCCCTCTATTTTGAGCTGGCGCTTGCTGCCAAGATGGTACCTCAAAAAGTTAGCACCGGATTGAACTAAGGACCCGAACAGCCGTTGGAAATTCGTTCACTGGCGCCTAATTATCTGGCGTGCTACCTCTCGTGGAGAGGATGGGAGCGGCCCATGAGCAAGTCCCTTGAGATCGTCAGCATTGTGGTGCCCATAGTGTCAGCCATGATTGCCGTGGCTCTGGGAGCGGGCAAGGTTCGCTTTCTTCGCGAGTCAACCGGCGACAAAAGCCTATTGACTGCGATCCTGGGCGGATCGTGGCTCGTCAAATGATAGCCCCCGGATGGGCAACAGGACAGATTCCACCCCATTAGCCTGCATTTCTCATAGCCCGTGTTAGGGTGAATATATCGCGTTCAAGCCCTCAATGTGTCGCGTCGGGCATCGAGGCTTTCTTGCGCTCGATGAAGTCCCGCAAGGCTTCGTCGATGCCGGGATCGATGGGCGGCGCCTCGTATTCGGCAAGCGCTTTTTTCCAAGCCTTGTTGGCGCGCTGCGCCGCATCGAGTGAGCCCTCTGCCTCCCATTGCTCGACCGAATTATTGTCGGCGAGCGAGGAGCGATAAAAGGCTCTCTCGAAATTTCTCTGCGTATGTGCGCAGCCGAGGAAATGCGTCCCGGGCGCGACCTCGCGGAAGGCCTCGAAGCCCTGTCCGTTCTCCGAGAGGTCGATGCCCTTCGCCAGCACATGCATCCCGCCGAGCTGATCGAAGTCGAGCATGAACTTCTCGTAGGATGCGGTGAGACCGCCTTCGGTCCAGCCTGCGGCGTGCAGCACGAAATTCGTGCCGGCCTGCACCGTCGGCAAAAGCGTGTGGGCGCTTTCATAGGCGGCTTGCGCATCCGCGAGCTTCGAGGCGCAAAGCGAGCCCCCGGTGCGGAACGGCATCTTCATGCGCCGTGCCAATTGCGCGGCGCCGAAGATTGCGAGCGTCGCCTCCGGCGTGCCGAAGGTCGGCGCGCCCGATTGCATCGACAAGGTCGAGACGAAGGTGCCGAAAATCACCGGCGCGCCGGGGCGCACCAACTGCGTGAAGGCGGTGCCGGCGAGGACTTCGGCAAGCACTTGGGTCAACGTGCCGGCGACGGTCACCGGGCTCATGGCGCCCGAGAGGATGAACGGCGTGATGATGCACGCCTGGTTGTTGCGCGCATAGACTTCCGCGGCGCCGATCATGATCGTGTCCCAGACGAGCGGCGAGTTGGCGTTGATCAGGCTCGTGCACACGGTGTTCTCTTGGATGAAGTCCTTGCCGAACAGGATCTCGCACATCCAGACCGTGTCCTTGGCGCGCTCGGGATGCGTCACCGAGCCCATGAACGGCTTGTCCGAGAGCCGCATATGCGCGTAGACCATCTCGAGGTGGCGCTTATTGACGGGTAGATCGACGGGCTCGCAGACCGTGCCGCCCGAATGGTGGATGAAGGGCGTCCCGTAGGCGAGCTTCACGAAATTGCGGAAATCCTCGATCGTGCCGTAGCGGCGGCCCTGATCGAGATCGCGCACGAAAGGCGAGCCGTAATTGGGTGCGAAGACCATGGAGTTGCCCCCGATATGGACATTACGCTCGGGGTTGCGCGCGTGCTGGACATATTCGGACGGCGCCGTAGCGCAAAGCGAGCGCGCCAAGCCGCGCGGAAAGCGCACGCGCGTGCCCTTGATGTCGCAGCCCGCGCCCTTCAGCATCGCGAGCGCGCCCGCATGGTCGCGAAACTCGATGCCGATCTCCTCGAGCAGAGTCTCGGCATTGTGCTCGATGAGCGCGAGACCCTCCTCGCTCAGAACCTCCGTCAGCGGGATAGCGCGCGTGATGTAGGGAACCGACACGGCGGCGCGCTGTGCGCGCGCCGTGCGGCGTGCCTCACGCCCGCGTCGTCCGGACGGCAGGGAAGGCGTCGTGCCAGCATCCGTTTCCGCGCTGTCGCTCATCATCCTTCCTCCGCATGCACCTCGTCGCGCTTCGATCCTGAACGGAGAGCTTTCCGCCGCGTCGTTTTACTGCCTGCTGTATTATGGCACGCGCCAAGCTCGGCCCAAAACCCGGCCGAGCTTTGTCGATTTCTGCTTTGGCGCTATTTTCCGGCTATGGCCGGTGTCACCCACATCGTCGAGAGCTCGCTTTACGCCAAGGACATCAAGGCGACCGCGAATTTCTACGCGACCGTGCTTGGCCTCCCGGCGATGCTTGAATCGCCACGCCTCGTCGCCTTCGATGCCGGCCAGGCCAGCGTTCTCCTCGTTTTCCAGGAGGGCGCCACGGGCGAGGATGTGAAAACGGAGGAAGGCATGATCCCGGGTCATGACGGGCAAGGGCGGCTTCACCTCGCGCTCGGAATCCCGGCCGACGGCCTTGCCGAGTGGCGTCAACGTCTCGCGAGCCATGGCGTGCCGATCATCAGTGAGACGCGATGGAAGGGCGGCGGCACGAGCCTCTATTTCCACGATCCTGATGGACATGTGGTGGAACTCGCGACGCCCGGCCTCTGGGCAAATTACTGAAATGCCTAAAGGTCCAAGATGGAACTCGACGCCATGAAGGATGACGCGCCGGCTTCAAAAAGCGCCGACCGCAAAAGCTGGACCTATGACGAGTTCGCCCAGACCGGACTCGATTTCGCCGACCCCGCCGAGGTCGAGGCTTACGACCGCCGCCAAGGCGATCGGGACACGCCGAATGTCTGCTTGCTCGAGGAGCTCAGGGTGAAAAGCGGTGATATCGTCGTGGATCTCGGAACGGGCACCGGGTCCCTCGCCATCGCGGCAGCGCGGCTCCGCGCAAAGGTGCATGCCGTCGACGTGTCGCGGCCCATGCTCGAACGTGCTCGCGCCAAGACAGCCGCCGAAGGCATCGACGGCATCGAGTTTCATCACGCGGGGTTCCTGACCTATCGGCATCGGCCGCAAACGGCGGATTTCGTCTTTAGCCAATTCGCGCTTCATCATCTGCCGGATTTCTGGAAACAGGCCGCGCTCACGCGCATCGCCTCGATGCTCCGCTCGGGTGGCGTATTCTACCTGCGTGACGTGATCTTCTCCTTCGAGCCCAAAGACCAGGGGCATGCCGTCGAGACGTGGTTCGAGACGGTGTCACGCGAGGACGGCAGCGGTTGGTCGCGAGGCGATTTCGAGGCCCACATTCGCGAGGAATACTCGACTTATGCCTGGATCATCGAAGGCATGTTGCTGCGAGCCGGGTTCCGCATCCAGAAGATCGACACTTCCTTGTCGACCTACGGGACTTTCCTTGCGATACGCCCCTGAATAGTGCTTTCCTCTCAAAGTAAGTGTCGATCATCACATGATCTTTAAGGCCGAGACCGTCGCGGCGAGCGTCGGCATTGTTCCGTGACACGGATGATGGAGCATTGACATGAGATCGCAAGCGCGCGCGGTGGTGATCGGCGGCGGGGTCGTGGGCGTCTCGACCCTCTATCACCTCGCCAAGAAGGGCTGGTCGGATGTGGTTCTCGTCGAGCGCAAGGAGCTCACCTCCGGCTCCACCTGGCACGCGGCGGGGCTCTTGCCACTCTTCAACATGAGCTACTCGGTCGGCCAGATCCACAAATATTCGGTCGGCCTCTACCAGAGGCTCGAGGCAGAGACCGGCCAGAATGTCGGGTTTCGTCAGGTCTCGAACATCCGACTTGCCCGCACGCGAGACCGCATGGACGAGTTCCTGTTCTACAAAGGCGTCGCGGAGACCATCGGGGTCGACGTGAAGCTGCTCACGCCCGCCGAGGTGAAAGAAGCCTGGCCGCTTTGCGAGACGGATGGGATCGTCGGTGCCATTCAGCATCCGGCCGACGGCTATATTCAGCCTGCCGATCTCACCCAGGCCCTCGCCAAAGGCGCGCGCTCTCTCGGGGCCGAGATCAACCGGAACACCTCCGTCACCGCGATCGAGCGGAGTCCCGCCGGCGGCTGGGTGGTGAAGACCGACAAGGGTGACATCGCCTGCGAGCACGTCGTCGCTTGCACGGGGAATTTCGCGCGGCGGACGGGCGCGATGGTCGGGCTCGACATTCCAGTGATCCCGGTCGAGCATCAATACATCGTCACCGAGCCACATCCCGCGATCGTTGACCGCCAGCGCAAGGGGCTCCCGGAGATGGGGGTGCTGCGCGAGGCAGACAGCTCCTGGTACATGCGCGAGGAGAATGGCGGGCTGCTGCTTGGCCCTTACGAGAAGGGCGCGCCCTGTTGCTACGTCGACGGGCCTTCGCCGCACTCCGAATATGAGCTGTTCCAGGAAGATCTCGACCGGCTCGCGCCGCATATCGAGACCGCGATCACGCGCGTGCCGGCATTCGGCGAGGTCGGCATCAAGAAGGTCTATAACGGCGCCATTGCCTATACGCCGGACGGCTCGCCGATCGTTGGGCCCGCCTGGGATCTGCCGAACTTCTGGCTCAACGAAGGCCATTCCTTCGGCGTCACCGCGGCAGGCGGCGCCGGCTGGCAGATCGCCGAATGGATCGTCGAGGGCGAGCCGTCGATCGATATGCTCGGCGTCGATCCGCGCCGCTTCGGCCCCTATGCGACGAAGGG
>JAFAQA010000111.1 GCA_019246665.1 Hyphomicrobiales bacterium | reverse complement strand
TGCCGAGCCCGTCCGCAAAGGTCGCCGAATGATGCGCCGTGGGGCCGGGCGGCGTCACCCCATAGCCCACCTTGCCGACGACACGCGAGACCTTCGGGTCCTCGACCGGTGCGGTGAAGCCGATGCCGTCGAGCCACATGGCGGCGCGACCTTGCATGAAGCTCGTCTGGCACTCGTTCCAATTGAAGCCGATGGTGCCGGGCGGCGCGTAATTCTTGTTGAGGTCGCGGTAATATTCGGCGGCCCAGATCGCCTCGGGCGTGTCGGTGAGGAGCTTGCCGGAAGAGTCGATCGTCTCGAGTCCTTGGCCGAGAAGCCAGCTTGTCCAAACGGGGATGTTGGCGTTCTTCAAGCCGCGCGAGACGAAGCCGTAGATGCCCTTCGATGGATCAGTGAGCGTCTTCGCCGCTGTCTTCAATTCATCGAGCGATTTCGGATATTCGAGCCCCTTCTGCGCGAAGAGTTCCTTGTTGTAGTAGATCATCCAGTAATCGACGAAGATCGGGATCGTGTCGAGGCGGCCGTCGCTTTGCGTCGCGTAATCGAGCCCTGCCTTGCCGAAATCTGCGAAATCGTAATCAGGCGTCGTGATCGAGGCGTCCGCGAGATAGGAGCGCAGATCCTCCATCCATTTGCCCTTGGCGGCGATGCGCTTTTGCACGTGCAGCGCGAGGTTCACGACGTCGAAGCTCGGACTCCCGGAGGTGAACTCGATCATCACCTTCTGGCGCTGCTGCTGCTCGGGGATCTGCTCGGAGGAAACCTCGATCCCGGTGAGCTCGGTGAATTCCTTCTCGTAGCGCTGGTAGATATCGGCGCGCGGCGATTTCGCGAGGACGACATCGATCTTCTGGCCGGCGAAGCGCTTCCAATCGAATTGCGATTGTGCGTTGGCCTTGCGGATGAGAGCGGGAGCGCCGAGCGCCAAGGCCGCCGCGCCGGTTTGCATGAGGCGACGGCGGGAAGGACGCGCGATGCTGTGCTTCGACATTGGCGAAACCTCCTTGGTGGCTTTTTGGGCGGAATCCTAAGAGCCTTCCCGGACAAGGGCAATCGCATTGTGGCCCGAGTGCCGATCCCATAAAGCTCGGTCTCTGTTCACTGGAGATTGCCCATGCTCGCCGTCGAATTCGCAGGCGTCTTTCCTTACCTCGTCTCGCCTGTCGACGAACGGGGTCGCGTCAAAACCGATGTGCTCACGGGGCTTGTCGAGCATTTGATCGTCGCCGGCGTGCATGGCTTGACGCCGCTTGGCTCGACGGGGGAGTTCGCCTACCTCGACGCCTCGCAACGGATCGAGATCGTCGATTGCGTAGTGCGCGCCGCGCGTGGACGCGTGCCTGTCGTTGCCGGCGTCGCTTCGACGACGACCGCGGGCGCGGTCGAGCTCGCTCGCAAATTCGTCGAGATCGGCGCCGACGGCGTGCTCGCGATTCTCGAAGCTTATTTCCCGATCTCCGACGCCGGCGTCGAGGCTTATTTCAAGGCGATTGCCGAAACGGTCCCCTGCCCGGTCGTGCTCTACACCAATCCGCAATTCCAGCGATCCGATCTTTCGCTTCCTGTGATCAAACGGCTCTCAGCGGTCGAGAACATCCGCTACATCAAGGACGCCTCGACGAACACGGGACGGCTCTTGTCGATCCTCAACGCGACCGAAGGGCGAATGAAGATCTTCGCGGCTTCGGCGCATATCCCGGCTTGCGTGATGCTGATCGGCGGGGTCGGCTGGATGGCGGGACCGGCCTGCATCGTTCCGCGCGAAAGCGTCGCGCTCTATGACCTCACGCGAAGCGGCAAATGGGAAGAGGCGATGCGCTTGCAGCGCAAATTATGGGCGGTGAACGAAGCCTTCGCCAAATATTCGCTCGCTGCCTGCATCAAGGGAGCGCTCGAGCTCCAGGGCTTTGCGGTCGGCGATCCGTTGCCGCCGCAAGCCCCGCTGACCACCGAGGCACGGGAGGAGCTGCGCATCATGCTGGGGCGCGTCGGGAGTCGTGAATAGCGAACAGCGAACAGCGAATAGTGGGTGGTGGGAAAGCAGCGCCCTTCACACTTCCTATTTCCTACTCACTCCCCTGGCAGAAACGCGTCGGTGCGTCCCATGAGGCGGTAAGCGACGAGGCCTACCCATTCCTTCGTGATGACATCGGTGAGGCGCAGCCCTCGCGCCACCTCATAGAAGCCGCGCCAGGCATAACGTGGACCGGGAGCTCGGAAATCGACGGGGTAAGGGATCACCGGAAAGCCGGCCTGGCGAAAGGCGCCGACGGATCTTGGCATATGCCAGGCCGAGGTGACGAGAAGCCAGGTCTCGCCTTGCGCCGGCCGCAAGAGCTCGCGCGTGAAGATCGCATTCTCGTAAGTGCTGCGCGAGCGGTTCTCGACCGTGATGCGCGAAGGGTCGACGCCGAGCGTCTCGGCATAGCGGCGAACGAGGTCGGCCTCGGCTTCTCCGCTCGGATCAAAAAAGTCGCGCCCTCCCGAGAAGACGATCTTGGCTGACGGATAACGCCGCGCGAGATCACCGAGGGCCAGGATGCGCTCGCCGGCATCATTGAGCGAGAGGGCATCGCTCTCTTCGCTCTCATAAGGGCGAACCCCGCCGCCGAGCACGATGAAGCCCGTGATGTGCTCCGGCATAGGGCGCAATTGCGGAAAGCGCGTCTCAAGCGGCGTCGCGAGCCAATAGGCGAACGGCGACAGGCCGCAAAGCAGGAGACCGGCCAGGCCGAGCGCAGGGACGAAAAGCGCCTTGCGCGAGATCTTGCGGATGAAGGCCGCGACCATGCCGAGGAAGGCGAGGAGGGTGAGGGAATTCGACGGCGTCGCCGCGAACCAGAGAAGCTTGCCAAGAAGGAACACGGCGCCTCCTCAATGTGTCTAGAGCATGATCCGCAAAAGCTGGGCCCACTTTTGCGATAAGATCATGCGGAAAAACAACAAGATAAGCTGACACTACTGATCCCGATCAGAACGCGACGCATTCTACCGGACCGATTTCCCACGGGTGCGACCCTTCGTCAGAAAAATCGATCCACAATTCATGGATGTCGTGGTCAGGCTTTTTCCGACAAACGAGAACCATTTGTCGGGGCCGGACCACTAATCGCCATGGCCCGCGAGCCTGCGCAAGATCAGCGCACGTGAGGCAACGAGGTCCGAGGCGCAGGACGCGGTCGCGAGCTCGGCATCGCTTCCGCCGAGCGCGTGGGCCACCGCGCAGAGATCGCGCAGATCGAGCTCGAACTGGGCTTGCGATGCCCGCAACAAATGCCGGTCGGCATCGCCGAGCCGGGACTCGAGCGCGTGATAGGTCTGTCGCGCGATCACATTCCACGCTTCTTCGCGCCGCTTCTCGCAGGCAAGAGCCGCGGTCACGGCGCTCCCGCCCGAGGCACTCGCAAGGCATGAGCTAAGGACGCGATCTCCGCATTCATGCGGGTCGCGCCCGCGCATCGAAGGATCGCCAAGGCAAGCCTCGATCGCTGCGCCGTCCGCTTCCGCGCTCGCCGGGGGCGAGGCGGCGGGCGCAGGCGCGCCCGTGAAGAGGCTGGCCGTGAGCAGCAGGACCGCGACCGCAAGGCGCGGGTCCCAGCTTCGGCGCAGGATGAAACCTGCCGCGCTCATCCCTTGCTTTTCGATTGCGCTTCGTAGCGCGCCTTGGTCTCGGCGTTCATCGGGTAAAGACCGGGCAGCGCCGCCCCTTTCTCCACCTCGCCGACGATCCAGGCTTCCATGCGCTCCTGCTCGGTGCCGGCTGTGGCGACCTCGGCCGCGAGAGCCGCGGGGATCAGGACGGCACCATCGTCATCGGCGACGATCACATCGCCCGGGAATACGGCGACACCGCCGCATCCGATCGGCTCTTGCCAGTTCACGAAAGTCAAGCCGTTGACAGAGGCCGGCGCCGCGGCACCCTGGCACCAGATGGGAAGTCCGGTGCCGATCACGCCGACGAGATCTCGCATGACGCCGTCGGTCACGACGCCAGCGACACCACGCTTCACCATCCGCAAGGAGAGGATGTCACCGAAAATGCCGGCATCGGTGACGCCCATGGCATCGACCACGGCGATCGAACCTTCCGGCATCGCTTCGATCGCGGCGCGGCTCGAGATCGGGGCCGACCATGATTCGGGTGTCGCCAAATCCTCCCGCGCCGGCACGAAACGCAAGGTGAAGGCTTCCCCGACGATGCGCTTCCCGGCTGCGGTCGCAAGTGGCTTCGGACCGCGCATGAAGGTTCGGCGGATGCCTTTCTTCAAGAGAACGGTCGTGATCGTCGCCGTCGTGATGGCGAGAAGGCGATCGCGGGTTTCGCGTGACAACATGGACGTCTCCGGCGCGTCTTGGTGAAGCTCGAGTGAAGCGAAGCCGAGATGGACCCGCCCGGATCGCCCGCTCTCGTCTCACCGGGGACGCGGCTTCTGTCAACCGTGCCGCAAGAAACAAGGTGCGAGGGCGGGACCGCCTGCCCTGGCCACATCTCAGCGTTCAGGCTCGCCGATCGTCACCGCGATCTCGGTGAGCCCGACAACGCCTCCGTTGAGCTTGTCGCCAGGCTTCACGGCGCCGACGCCCGCCGGCGTGCCACTGAAGATCAAATCGCCTGGCTCGAGGCGCATGGATTGCGACAGGATCGAGATGATGTCGGGAATCGGCCAGATCAGCTCGGCAAGATCGCCGTCCTGCTTCACCGTCCCGTTCACGGAGAGCCAAATGCGACCCTTCTCGGGATGGCCCACCTCCGACGCGCGGTGGATCGGCGCGCAAGGCGCCGAACGGTCGAAGCCCTTGCCGAAATCCCAAGGCCGGCCCATGTCCTTCGCCTGCTGCTGCAGATCGCGGCGCGTGAGATCAAGCCCGCAAGCGTAGCCGAAGACGAGGTCGAGCGCCTTCTCGCGGGCGATGTTGCGGCCGCCTTTCGAAAGCGCCACGACCATCTCCATCTCGTAATGAAGCTCATTGGTCTGCGGCGGATACGGAAGAGTCGAGCCTGAGTCGACGATCGCGTCGGCCGGTTTCATGAAAAAGAAGGGCGGTTCGCGGTCGGGGTCCTTGCCCATCTCGCGCGCATGCGCCGCATAATTGCGCCCGACGCAGAAAATGCGCCGGACGGGAAACCGGTCTTTGCTCCCCGCGACCGCGACGGAGGCTTGCGGCGGGGGCGGCAGGACGTAACTCATCTTTCATCTCCCAAGCGTGATCACGCCAAGCCTGGCCCGGACGAAGATCACGCGCCACGCGTTTTCCGAACGTGTTCTCATTCGAAAAAGACACTTGCTTTTTCCGGCGATGAGACAGGCTTCGACGACCCCTCATGGCCGAGACCTTCGTGAAAGACAAAGCCGCCATTGCCGTCAAGAGCCGCAGGCGGCCGTTCTCAGATATGTGTCCTGTTGTCGAGGGGCGGCAAAGCGCGGATTTGGAGACGAGGGGCGCAAAGGCTTGCCTATCCTCGAACGCGTTGCGTTTAGATAAAAGTGGGGCCACTTTTGCGGATCATGCTCTTGGTCCGTG
>JAFAQA010000206.1 GCA_019246665.1 Hyphomicrobiales bacterium | reverse complement strand
GGTGAGCGAAAATACCAATCGAAGGCTGTTGCGCCCTCGAGCGCTTCCGGCCATTCGGCATGGATCTCGACCATGTCGAGGCCGTCCCAGGAACCCAGCGACACCTCGCGCAGGCGCGGCTCGATGATCGGCCCGGCGCATGCGAAGCGGCGTCGCAGGAGGGAAGCGGTTTCGCGAGCCCGGCCAAGCGGGCTCACCTGCATGGAGGGCTCGGCGGGATTGAGATGTTCGGCAAGGATGCGCCCTAGCCGTTCGGCCTGATCGCGTCCGCGTAGGGTGAGGGGCGAATCCAAGGCCCCCTGGAAGCGGCCCTGCGCGTTCCATTCGGTCTCGCCGTGGCGGGCGAGGTAGATCGCACCGCCATTCGCCGATGGCAATGATGCTGCCTCGCTCGGCCCTCGGGCTATTTCGGCGCAGTCGCTGGGGCTGGAGCTGTGGCGGAAGCGCCTGGCTGGGCCGGTGCCGGAGCTTTCGCCGAGCCATCAGGCTGGGCCGGCGCCGGCGGCTTCTCCAACTGGACGATCTTGGCCTTCTCCCGCAACGACAGAAGCATGGTCTGCTGCGCCCGCTGCACGAGATAATTGCCGATCTGGTCCTGCACCTCCGCGAATTGCGGGATCGGCTTCGTCCGCTTCTCCTCGACCTTGATGATGTGCCAGCCAAACTGGCTCTTCACCGGTTCGGAGATCTGACCCGGCTCGAGCTTGAACGCCGCGTCGCTGAACTCCTTCACCATCTTGTCCTTGGTGAACCAGCCGAGATCGCCGCCATCGGCCGCCGAGCCCGGGTCCTTGGAGAACTCCTTTGAAAGGGCAAGGAAATCCTCCCCCTTCTTGGCGCGTTCGGCGACCTGCTTCGCCGTTGCTTCGTCCTCGACGAGGATATGGCGCGCATGCAGCTCCGTTTCCGGCGGCAGCTTCGTGACGGTGTCGTCATAAAGCTTCTTGCGGGCTTCCGGCGTGTCGGCCTTCGCGCCTTCCTTGAACATCAGATCGTCGAGGAGGATCTTGTCGCGAAAATATTCGACGCGTTGCGCAAAATCAGGTGCATCCTGGAGCTTGGCCTGTTCTGCCGCCTGCGCCCCGAGCTTGAGGTCCGCCACGAAACGGATCAGATAGTCGCGTTTCGACGCTTCGGGGACCGACTGCAACTGGCTGCCGATGTCCTGCTCGGCGATGGTGAGATCGCTCTCTTTGATCGGAGCGCCGTTGACCGTCGCGACGACCTTGTCGGGCGGGGCAGGCGCGTTCTGCGCAAGCGCCGCTGCCGAAACTCCGGCGAGGCCGAGCGCGCCCAAGACGCATCCCGCGCCCCAAATCCTTCTCTTGGCGCTTCTCATGCCAAAAAAGCTCATCGAGCTGAGCGAGCTCCGTGAGATTGTCATCGTACCCTGCCTTTGTCGCTGTTTGCGCGCCGCCGGCGCGCTTTTCGGCCGAATGCGCGCATCCGGTCAATAGAAATTACCACCCGGCGATCTGGAGCACGGGGTTGTCGCCGAATTATGACTGAATCCGCACCCCCTTGCGCCGAATTTTTCGTCCTGGCGTCGAATTGCCGAACCTTGAGGAGAGCGAGATTGCTTGGCGGAAATGTTGACAAGCTGCCCCCCTAGCCCCCACCTGTGAATTGCGGCAAGACATGGTTTTGACACCAGCGCCGTGCAATCAGCACCGTGAGAAGGCTCGAGCGGCGCAAAACCTATTCCCGCACGTACGGAAAGGCCCTCCATGTTTGGCGCATTGGCGAAGAAGCTTTTTGGCTCTTCCAATGATCGACGACTGAAGACTTATGACCCCTTTGTCGAGCGCATCAACGCTCTGGAAAAGGATCTGGAAGGTCTTTCCGACGAAGCGCTTCGCGCGCGCACCCAGGTTTTCCGCGATGAGCTCGCCGCCGGCAAGACGCTCGATGACATTCTGGTCGATGCTTTCGCGACCGTGCGCGAGGCGGCGAAGCGCACCTTGGGCCAACGCCACTTCGACGTGCAGCTCGTCGGCGGCATGGTGTTGCATGAAGGGGGCATCTCCGAGATGCGCACGGGCGAAGGCAAGACGCTCGTCGCCACGCTCCCGGTCTATCTCAACGCGCTCGCCGGCAAGGGCGTGCATGTCGTGACCGTCAATGATTATCTTGCCCGCCGCGACGCCGAATGGATGGGCCAGATCTACAAGTTCCTCGGGCTCAGCGTCGGGGTCATCGTGCATGGGCTCGACGACAATGAGCGGCGCGCTGCTTATGCCTGCGACATCACCTACGGCACCAATAACGAGTACGGCTTCGACTATCTGCGCGACAACATGAAATACGACATGGGACAGATGGTGCAGCGCGGCCATAGCTTCGCCATCGTCGACGAGGTCGATTCGATCCTGGTCGATGAAGCGCGAACGCCCCTGATCATTTCCGGCCCCACCGAGGATCGTTCCGAGCTTTACGTCGCGGTCGATGCCCTCATCCCGCGGCTTGCCGCGAGCGATGTGGATGTGGACGAGAAGCAGCGCACCGTCTCGCTGACCGAGCAGGGCAACGAGCACATCGAGAAGCTTTTGACCGAGTCCGGGCTCCTGGTCGACGGTGGGCTCTACGATGTCGAGAACACCTCGCTCGTGCATCATTCCAATCAGGCGTTGCGTGCCCACAAGCTGTTTCAGCGCGACAAGGATTATATCGTCCGCAACGACGAGGTGGTGATCATCGATGAGTTCACCGGCCGCATGATGCCGGGCCGGCGCTATTCCGACGGTCTGCATCAGGCGCTCGAGGCCAAGGAGCGGGTGCGCATCCAGCCGGAGAACCAGACGCTCGCCTCGATCACTTTCCAGAACTACTTCCGTCTCTACAAGAAGCTTGCCGGCATGACCGGCACGGCGGCAACCGAGGCCGATGAATTCCAGGAGATCTACAAGCTCGAGGTCGTCGAGATCCCGACCAACGTGCCCGTCGCACGCGAAGACCATGACGACGAGGTCTACCGCACGAGTGAGGAGCGCACGCGCGCTGTCTTGCGCGAGATCGAGGATGCGCATGCGAAGGGTCAGCCGCTTCTCGTCGGCACCACCTCGATCGAGAAATCCGAGCTGCTCGCCGAGGTGATGAAGAAGCACAAGTTCAAGATGATCGACTTTGCCGATCCGAACAGCCTCGAGCCGCTTTACGCGGCCGCGCGCGAAGGGCGCCCGGCGCGGCTTTTCGCCGTTCTCAATGCGCGCTTCCATGAGCAGGAGGCATTCATCATTGCACAAGCCGGTGTGCCCGGCGCGATCACCATCGCGACCAACATGGCCGGTCGCGGCACCGATATTCAGCTTGGCGGAAACGCCGATATGCGCATCCGGCAAACCTTGGGCGGAATGGAGCCTTCCGAGGAACGCAAGGCGAAGGAGGACGCGATCCGCGCCGAGGTCGCTTCCTTGAAGTCCAAGGTGATCGCCGCCGGGGGGCTTTACGTTCTCGGCACCGAGCGGCACGAGAGCCGGCGCATCGACAATCAGATGCGCGGCCGTTCCGGCCGTCAGGGCGACCCGGGCAAATCGAAATTCTATCTGTCGCTGCAGGATGATCTGATGCGCATCTTCGGTTCGGAGCGCATGGACGGCATGCTGCAGAAGCTCGGCCTCAAAGAGGATGAGGCGATCGTTCACAATTGGATCAACAAGGCGATCGAGCGCGCCCAGGGCAAGGTCGAGGCCCGCAACTTCGACATGCGCAAGAACGTGCTGCGCTACGACAACGTGATGAACGATCAGCGCAAAGTGATCTTCGAGCAGCGCCGCGAGTTCATGGGCCAGGAGAGCGTGCGCGAAACGATCGACGATATGCGTCACGGCGTGATCGACGATGTGGCGCAAGCACACATCCCCCCCGATTCCTATCCGGAGCAGTGGGATGCACCGGGGTTGAACGAGGCGGTGTCGAAGACTCTCAACATCGATGCCCCGGTCGCCGATTGGGCGAAGGAGGAAGGGGTCACCGAAGAGCTGGTGCGCGAGCGCCTGCGCGAGCTCGCCGACCAAAGCTACGCGAAGCGCGTCGAGGCGAACGGTCCCGAGCTGATGAGCTACATCGAGAAACAGGTCCTGCTCCAGGCGCTCGACCATTTGTGGCGCGAGCACCTCGTGACGCTCGATCAGCTTCGCCAGGTCGTCGGCTGGCGCGGCTATGCGCAACGCGACCCGCTGAACGAATACAAGGCCGAGGCCTTCCAACTCTTCAACGGCCTCGTGGCGCGCCTGCGCGAGGCCGTCACCAGCCAGCTCATGCGCGTCGAGGTCGTGATGCAGCCTCCGCCGCTCCAGGCACCTTCGGTGATGCAAGCCCATCATTTGGACCCGGTCACCGGAGAGGACGAGATGGCGGTTGCCTCCCTCAATGCCGGCGACCCCTTCCGGGCGGCGGCCTCGATGCTCGGCTTCGATCCTGCGGCTCAACCAGCGGCGCCGTCGGGCTCGGCGCAAACGGCAGCGAAGGCCGGCTCGAGCTTCGACCCCGCCGATCCTTCGAGCTGGGGCAAGATCGGCCGCAATGGACCTTGCCCTTGCGGCTCAGGCAAGAAGTTCAAGCATTGCCATGGGCGGCTCATCGCCTGAGCCCCCATCGGGCTCGCCACTTTTCGCTCGCCGGCAATCCCGGTAAAAGGGCGGGAACATTCCCGCCCAAGCTGCCGCTTTGATATTTTGAGGATGGACCCGTGAAGCCGCGTACCCTTTATGACAAGATCTGGGACGATCATCTGGTCGAGGCCCAAGAGGACGGCACCTGCCTGATCTATGTCGATCGGCACCTGGTGCACGAAGTCACCTCGCCGCAAGCCTTCGAGGGTTTGCGCCTCGCGAATCGCAAGGTGCGCGCGCCGGAAAAGACGCTCGCCGTCGTCGACCACAATGTCCCGACGACCGATCGCTCGAAGGGCATCGATGATCCGGAGAGCCGCACGCAGGTCGACACGCTGGCGCGCAACGCGCGGGAATTCGGCATCGAATATTACCATGAGCGCGATGTCCGCCAGGGCATCGTGCATGTCATCGGGCCGGAGCAAGGCTTCACGCTTCCCGGCACCACCATCGTTTGTGGCGATAGCCACACTTCGACGCATGGGGCCTTCGGGGCGCTCGCGCATGGCATAGGCACGAGCGAGGTCGAGCATGTGCTCGCGACCCAGACGCTCATCCAGCGCAAGGCGAAGAACATGCTGGTGCGCGTCGACGGCAACTTGTCGAACGGCGTGACCGCGAAGGACATCATCCTCTCGATCATCGGGGAGATCGGCACGGCCGGCGGCACCGGTCATGTCATCGAATATGCGGGCGAGGCCATCCGCGCGCTCTCGATGGAAGGCCGGATGACGGTATGCAACATGTCGATCGAAGGCGGGGCGCGTGCCGGCCTGATCGCGCCCGATGAAAAGACCTTCGCCTATCTCCAAGGGCGGCCGAAAGCGCCAAAAGGCAAGGCTTGGGAAATGGCCCTCGAGCATTGGCGCACTTTGCGCTCCGACGAAGGTGCGCATTTCGACCGGATCGTCACGCTCGACGCAGCAAAGCTGCCCCCCACCGTCACCTGGGGCACGTCGCCAGAGCAAGTCACCACCGTGCAAGGACACGTTCCGGTGCCGTCCGAGATCGGGGACGAGGGCAAGCGAAAGGCGGCGGAGCGAGCGCTCGAATATCTCGGCCTGCATGGCGGCGAGAAGATCACCGAGATCGCCATCAATCGCGTCTTCATCGGCTCTTGCACGAATGGCCGGATCGAGGATTTGCGCGCGGCCGCGAAGATCGCGGCCGGCAAGCGTGTGCACGAGAGCGTCGCCGCGATGGTGGTGCCGGGCTCGGGCCTCGTGAAGGAGCAGGCCGAGGCCGAAGGGCTCGACAAGGTCTTCATCGCGGCGGGCTTCGAATGGCGCGAGCCCGGTTGCTCGATGTGCCTTGCGATGAACGCCGACAAGCTCGCGCCGGGCGAGCGATGCGCCTCGACCTCGAATCGCAATTTCGAGGGCCGCCAAGGCTTCCGTGGTCGCACGCACCTGGTTTCGCCAGCCATGGCGGCGGCAGCGGCGGTCGCGGGCCGCTTCGTCGATATCCGCGAATGGAGCTGAGCGCCTCCTTCCCGCGTGGATTAACCCTGGTCGAAAGACCACCCGAGCGAACTCGAATTCCATCACAAGAACCGGATCGCGAAGGCAGAGCCGCCGAGCTAGCGTCGGCCGAAGGGTGGTTCACTTTTTGGGTGAAGCATGCGCCAAGCCGCACGAACTCGCTCTGCGTCTTCGATGACGGCAAAGACGGACGCGCCGTCGATCTCACCGATGCCGAGCGCGACTTCCCCGGTCAACCGCAGCATGCACGCGCGCGAATGGGCAATGCTCATTACGCTGTCAGTATTGTGGGGTGGCTCCTTTTTCTTCAACGCCATCGCGGTGAAAGAGCTTTTGCCTTTCACCATCGTCTTTTTGCGGGTCGGCGTCGCGGCGCTCATCCTGAACGCCGTGCTTGCGCTTTTCAAACTTCGCCTGCCAGCTTCACCTCGCATCTGGGCGGCGTTCTTCGGCATGGGCCTCCTCAACAACGCCGTGCCTTTCACGCTTTTCGTCTGGGGCCAAACGCATATCGCGAGTGGCCTCGCCTCGATCTTGAACGCCACGACGCCTCTCTTCACCGTGCTCGTGGCACATGTCTTCACCGAAGACGAGAAGCTTTCGGGCAATCGCATTTTGGGCGTGCTCGTCGGCCTTGTCGGAGTGATCGTCATGATCGGGCCACCGGCGCTCCAAAGTCTTGGCGATGACACGCTCGCCGAGCTCGCCTGCCTCTGTGCCGCGCTTTCCTACGCTTTCGCCGGTGTCTTCGGCCGGCAATTCAAGCGGCTTGGCGTCGCGCCGCTTTTGACCGCGACCGGCCAGGTGACGGCTTCGGCGATGATGTTGGCACCCATCGCCTTCGCTGCGGAACGGCCTTGGACGCTTCCGGTCCCGAGCCTTGTGGTCCTTGGCGCCGTGCTGGGGCTCGCCGTCATTTCCACCGCGCTCGGCTATCTCATCTATTTCCGCCTCCTCGAGACGGCAGGGGCCACCAATCTCTTGCTCGTGACCTTCCTTCTCCCGGTGAGCTCGCTCCTCCTCGGCAC
>JAFAQA010000192.1 GCA_019246665.1 Hyphomicrobiales bacterium | reverse complement strand
CGCGCACGAACGAAAGGATCGTCACCATGCGGACATCGCCGGAAACCGCGCCCCCGCCGGATGCGAAGGCGCGTCGCACCGCGCCGCCGGTGAGGGTCTATACGGGCGAAGGCTTCCCGAAATTCGATCCGGAGTTCTACCACCAGGCGCGATCCGGGACGGAGAAGATCGACGAGGTCATCGTGCCGCCGAGGGAGGCACGCTGCTTCCATGTGCCGGCCGGACATTTCTTCCGCATCGTCAGCATCGAAGGGCCGCAAGTCGGAGACCTCAACCTCTGGAACGCGCATGATCTTTCCGAGCGCTTCTTCAGCGGCAAGACGCGTGCCATCCATGCGACGCATGTGACGACGGGCGATCGGCTGTGGAGCACCATGCCGTATCTGCGCCCGATGGCGACGATCACCGCCGACACGCTCGACTGGTACGGATGGGATGCGGATGGCGCGGGCGTGCACGACATCATCGGCACGCGTTGCGATCCTTACACCAACCTCCTGCTCAACGGCAGCGAATATCACCATTGCTGCCACTCGAATTTGACACGGGCACTCGCGCAGGACCGGAAGATCCCGCTGGCGGAAGCCGAGAAGCACGTTCATGACGTGCTCAATGTTTTCATGTGCACGGGCTACACACGCGACACGCATGAGTATTTCATGAAGGCGAGTCCCGTGCGCCCCGGCGACTTCATCGAATTCTTCGCCGAGATCGATCTCATCGGCGCGCTTTCCGCCTGCCCTGGAGGCGATTGCGGCGCCAGCCATTCGAGCGATGCGGCAAGATGCCATCCGCTCAAGGTCGAGATTTATCGCCCGCGCGAGGGCGCGCTTGGAGGCTGGCGGTCTCCGCCGGCGAGCGGGTATTCGCGCAGTCACGGCGTTGTTTGATCTACCGTCGCATTCGCCAAAATCCGGGATCATTGGGCTATGCGACTATTTGCAAGGGTCGTGAAAAATGAAATCGGGGCGCAAAATGGACGTGGTCAATCTGGCTGACGCCAAAGCGCATCTGAGCGAGCTTATCGGTCGGGTGGAA
This sequence comes from Hyphomicrobiales bacterium, assembly GCA_019246665.1. Lineage (GTDB taxonomy): Bacteria > Pseudomonadota > Alphaproteobacteria > Rhizobiales > Beijerinckiaceae > GAS188. Next base: position 5,853 of record JAFAQA010000192.1, on the reverse strand, counting down.
GCTGAGGGGGCCATCGTGATCACTCGCCGGGGCAAGCCCGTGGCGCGGCTCACCGCGGCTGTGAAGCCCCGCAAGCCGGTAAACAGGGCCATGCTCAAGGCCTTGACGGCTTCCATGCCGCCGACGGCACGGAACGACGCCGAGCTCGTGCTATCGATGCGGGATGGCGATCGCTACTGACGGCCCCTCAAGCAAGTCGCTTGGCTCATTCATCCCAAATCGAACACCGTCCCCGAGCCGCCGTTCAACAGCCGCTTCAGGTGGAAGCTCACCAGGCCGTCATCGGCCTTGAGCCCCATCAGCGCCGCGAAGGCCGGCATCGCTCCCGGATCACCCTTCTCGATCTTGGCGAAGGCTTCCGCGTAGCTCGCGCTCGCCGGGTCCGCATAGACCTCGGCGCTCAGCGGTTCGAAGGCGCGAAGCGGCTTCGCCTTGCCGCGCAGCCTGATATCGCCGACAGGCCGGCCGCGGAAGCCTTCCGCCCGCGCGGCAACGTCGGCGCTCACGCAGATGCGCGTGCCGAGCGGCTTGTTCGCCGCCTCGAGGCGCGCCGCCGTGTTGATGGTATCGCCGTAGGCCGTGTAATCGAAGAAGCGGCCACCGCCGAAATTACCCACGATCGCGGGTCCGGTGTGCACGCCGATGCGGGTGGGCCCAAGCGCCACGCCGCGTTGCGACCAGCGTGCCCGGAAGCGTTCGGCGCAATCGTCGAGGTCGAGCGCGCAAGCGACCGCGCGCGTATTGTGATCGGGCTGATCGCCGGGCGCGCCGAAGAGCACATGGATCGCGTCCCCCACGATCTTGGCGACTGTCCCCTCATGCGCGAAGACGACATCGGTCATCGCGCCGAGATACTGGTTGAGCATCTCGCTCAACAAGGCGGGGTCGAGATTCTCGATTAGGTTCGTGAAGCCTCCGATATCGGTGAAGAGGGCCGCCACCTCGCGGCGCTGGCCACCGAGATCGAGCGCGGACGCATCATTCGCCAGACGCTCGGCGATATTCGGGGAGAAATAGCGCGAGAGCATCGCATGGGCGCGCTCGGCCGCGAATTGCCGGTGCCGCGCCTCGCGCAACACAGCGATATGGCGGATGGTCTTGGCGATCGTGGTTTCGAGATCGGCGAAATCGATCGGCTTCGTCAGGAAGTCGAAGGCGCCGCGATTCATCGCGGTGCGGATATTCGCCATATCGCCATAGGCCGAAACGATGACGGTCGAGAGCTTCTCCTCCGCCTCCTGAAGCTTGGCGAGGAGGGAGAGCCCGTCCATGCGAGGCATGTTGATGTCGGAGAGCACCATGTCGACGTCGCCGCAGCCGGCAAGCGCCGACAAGGCTTCCACGCCGTCATGCGCGAACACGAAGGTGAACTCGCCCTCGCGGATTTGCTTGCGGAACTTCTGGACGATCAGCGCCTCGAGATCGGGCTCGTCGTCGACAACCAGGATCTTGGCGCTCATGCGTGGCGTTCACCCAGGCGCCGGTCGATCTCGAGCCGCAGCGCGGAAAAATCGATCGGCTTCGTCATGAGGCCGGCCGCTCCGCCTTCGAGAGCCCGCCGGCGCGTGTCCTCGTCGCCATAGGCGGTGATCATCAGCACCGGAACGTTCGGCCTGATCGCCTTCACCTTCGGCAGGAATTCGAGGCCCGTCATGCCCGGCATGTTGATGTCCGAGCAAACCATGATCAGCGAGGCCTCCTCCAAGTGCGCGATGTGCTCCAGGGCCTCGGCGGCGGAATGCGCAAAGCCCATATCGAAGCGTCCGGCGCGCAGCTCGCGCCGGAATTGCTGGCGGAACAGGTCGGTGACGTCAGGCTCGTCGTCGATGACCATGATGTGCAATGTCATTGGCTCAAGCTCGTGTTGAAATGACGGGATTTCCGCCGCGTGGGAGCATGATGGTGAATTCGGTGAAAGCGCCGGGCTCGGTCTCGACCGCGATCGTGCCGCCATGCTGCTTCACGACGATGTCATGGCTCAGCGAAAGGCCGAGCCCCGTGCCTTCGCCGGCGGGCTTGGTGGTGAAGAAGGGGTTGAACATCTTGACCTTCACCTCTTCGGGAATGCCCGTGCCGTTGTCCCTAATCCTGATCTCGACCTTGTCGCCGAGATTGCGGGTCGACGCCGTGAGCGTCGGCTCGAAGCCGTCGCCCGCACCCTCCGTCTTGCGCTTGAGCGCGGCGTAGAAGCCGTTCGAGATGAGGTTCAAGAGCACGCGGGTGAATTCCTGGGGGTAGAGATCGACCTCGCCGATGCTCGCATCGAGGTTCTTCGCCAAGGTGATGTTGAAGCCGGGCTTCTCGGCCCGCGCGCCGTGATAGGCGAGGTTCACGCTTTCCTCGACGAGCGCGTTGAGCTCGACCGGACGATGCTCGCCCGAGCTCTCGCGCGAATGCAGCAGCATGTTCTTCACGATCGAGTCGGCGCGTTTGCCGTGCTGCAACACCTTTTCGAGATTGCCCTCGAGCATTTGCGTGAGCTCGTCGATCTCGTCCTTCGCCTTCGCGTCGGCCGTGGCCACGAGGGGTTTCAGCTCCTCGATCAGCTCGCGTGAGAGCGCCGCGAAGTTGTTGACGAAGTTCAGCGGGTTCTTGATCTCATGGGCGATGCCCGCCGTGAGCTGGCCGAGCGAGGCGAGCTTCTCGGACTGAATCAGGCGATCTTGCGCGGCGCGCAATTCCTCGATCGAGCGGGCAAGCTCCTTGGTGCGCGCCTGCGTCTCCTCGAAGAGCCGCACATTCTCGATCGCGATCACGGCTTGGTCAGCGAAAGTCTGCACGAGCTCGATCTGGCGCTCGTTGAAGGGCCTGACCTCCGCCCGGGTCATGACGAAGACGCCGATCGGAGCGCCCTCGCGCAAGAGCGGGACGCCGAGGTTCGTCCGGAAGTTGCCGAGGCGTTGATACTCGCTGGCTCGATAGTTCGGATCCGCCAGTACATCGGCGGCCTGAATCGGCTTGCCTTCGAGCGCTACACGACCGGTCGTGCTATCGGGGCTGGCGGTTAAGGGGTGCGCCCGTGCATAATTAACGAGCTCATCCGGGAAGCCGTAGTTCGAGACCCAGTGGTAAAGCTCGCCGTCGCGTTGAAAAATACAGGCTTTTTCTGCTTCGCACAGCTTTGCGGCCGAGACCACCAAGGTGTCGAGCACGGTTTGCAGGTCGAAGGTCGAGCGGCTGATCACTTTCAGCACATCGGCCGTGGCGGTCTGCTGCTGCAGCGCTTCGGTGAGATCACGTGTCTTCGCCTGGATCTCGTCGAAGAGCCGCACATTCTCGATGGCGATCACGGCCTGATCGGCGAAGGTCTGGAGAAGCTCGATCTGGCGTTCGCTGAATTGTGCGACGCGCTTTCGCCCGAGGCTGAAGACGCCAAGGCCTCGCCCGTCCCGCATCAAGGGCACACAGGCGAGGGACCTGAATTGGATAACCTCCTGGTAACGCTGGGAGCGCAGACCTTCGGCAACCTTGTAATCGGCGATGTTGCTGATCGTGCCGTGCAGAAGGGCTCTCCCGACATTCGTCCCGTCGTTGATGGGCACAGGCGTGTCGCGCAGATAGGCAACCGATTTGGGGTCCGAATTCGAGATGCCGCGCGCGACGAGCATGTCCCCTTCACGAATGTGAAGCGAGCCGATATCGGCTTCGCATAATTGCGTCGCCGATTGGGCGAGTGTGTGCATCACCGCATCCAGATCGAAGGCCGAGCGGCTGATCACTTTCAGCACATCCGCAGTCGCCGTCTGCTGCTGCAGCGCCTCGTTCAAGTCCTTGGTGCGCGTCTCGACCTTGGCTTCGAGCGTCTCATGGCTCTCCTGCACTCGTCCGGCCATCTCGTTGAAGCGCTCGGCAAGCGTCTCGATCTCGTCACCGGTGCGGATGGCGATGCGTTGCGAGAGGTCTCCGCCGCCGAGCCTTTCGGCGCCTTCCTGGAGGCGTCGGATCGGCAGGACAAGCCGACGCGCCAGGAACCCGCCCAAGACGAGTGCGAGGAGAAGCCCGAGCCCGAGGAGCGCGAGCGTCTGGAACAGCGAGGCGTAGACGGGCGCCAACGCCTCGGCGAGCGGCAATTGCACGAAGACATTCCAGTTGAGGCGAGGCACCTCGGCATGCGCGGTGAGGACCGAGCCTCCCTCATAACCGGTCGCGATCTCGGCGTTTTCGCCGGCGGGGGCTGAGCTCGGTGGCGAGCCCGCTTCTCGAGCTGCGGGTGTGGCGAGCGCCTGCTTCACCTGCGGAAGCTGCGAGAAATCGGTCGCCCGCAGCACGAGGCTGAGTTCTGGGTGCGCGACAAGGCGGCCCTTGGCATCGACGATATAGGCATAGCCCTTCTCACCGACGCGAATGGCTGTGATGACATCCCAGATGAGCTTGAGGTTCACCTCCGCGACCGTAACGCCGGGCTCGTGCCCGGCATGCGCGACGGCGACCGTCATGTAAGGTTCCGAGCCGCGCCGGAAATATACGGGCCCGAACCAGATCTTGTCCGTCACCGCCTGGGCAAAGCGAGGATCGCTCGCGAAATCACGCCCGCTCGAGACCGCGTCGGCCTCGACGCGCGAGACCTTGAGCTGTTCCTTCCCTTTGGTGTCGAGATAAGAGAGCTCGGTGATCGCCGGAACCTGCCGCAAGAGCCGCGCGAAATCATAGCGCTGCTGCTCGAGGGGCAGCCGGCTCCATTCGAGCCGTGTGGTCCAGCCGATCTCATTTTCGATCTCGGCGACGAATTCGCCCACGCGTTGGGCGGCGGCTTGCGCTTTCTCTTGCTGCACGCCCAAGGCGGCATTTTTCGCTTGGGCATAGCTCAGCCATAGGCCGATCACGCCGTTGACGAGAAGGACGAGCACCACGAGGCTGACGAGCGTGGCGCCCAGCTTCACGGCAAGCGGAATGCGCCGAGGCATCATTGCAGTGTTTTCCGTTGCAAGCCGCTGCGAAGCCGTAAAGCCTTGCAGGCGTAAAAAAGCGTTCCCGGAATCAGCGGCCCTCTCGCCGAAGAGTGACGGGCATAGCGCAAGCCGCCGCACACCGTTTGGAAATCTTTGCGCAGATTTCTCCCGAGCGAATTCCGGCTCACGCGCGACGCCCCGTCGTCACCGCGTAAACGAGATCATGGAGCGAGAGTCCGGTCGCCACGCTGCGATCGTATCCCGCCCATAGCCGCGGCAGGATTTCCACGGAATGGCCGCCGCGCGCACGCAGCCGAACGAGCGCGGCCCGCTGGGCAGCGACCAGCAGGCCGCGCACATGCGTGCGCGATACGCCGAATCTCTCGCCGAGCTCCCCGAAGTCGACGGGCGCGTGCCGGCGACCGGGATCGGCCAGCGCCGCATGCACCAGCGCCGTGATCACCATATGGCCGGCGGCGCGATTGAAGAACAGCATCATCTCGGGAAGCGTCGCGAACGCCTTCGCGCTGAGCGGCAGGAGGCGAAGCGCGACACGGCCATGCGCGACCTGAAAGGCTCGATCGCGTCGAAGCGCCGGCCCGTAGTCGTTTTGCGGACACAGGAGCGCGAGTGACTCGTGATAGATGCGAAGCCAATCGCGATCATGCGCGAGCATCTTCTCCGTCGGCTTGAGGATGCGCAGCCGCCGATCCCCGTCGGGAATGTCGAGATCGAGGAAGCCCACGGCTCGCAAGCGGGCGACGAGATGGTCGATCTGCCTCCCGCCGGTGAGACCGAACATTGCCATTTCCCGCTTGAGGCGCCCGATGGTGAGCCAGGTCTCGGGGCGCGACATGTCTTGCGCCGCGTGGAGCACCAAGGCGACCTTGTTGACGACGAAACGGCCCGATTCGATGAGGAGCCGCGTCAGGAAGGGATCGCGGCCGTAAATGGCGAGATGGCG
>JAFAQA010000071.1 GCA_019246665.1 Hyphomicrobiales bacterium | reverse complement strand
GGCGACGATCAAGGCGCCGATCGCATTCGTCCCCATGATGTGGGAATTGTCGTAGACCTCGATGCGGCGCGGCGCCTTGTCGAGGCCGAAGGCCGCGCCGGCCGCTGCCAGAAGCTTCTCTTGCGACGAGGTGTCTGCGAGCCGGCGCGCCAGCGCTTCCGCGGCGTTGCGGGTCGCGTGCGCCACGAGGTCGCGCTTCTCGCCGCGCTTCGGCACGATGATCTCGAGGCGCACGCCCGAGCGCGCGGAGAGCGCTTCGCGCAAGAGCTCCTGCTCCTCGGCTTCATGCGACAGCAAGATGAGCTTCGGCGTCGGCTTGTCGTCGTAGAATTGGGCCAGGAAGGCACCAAGCACCTCGGCGTCGCCCAAGCTCGGGTCGGCCTTCGGAAAATAGGCGCGATTTCCCCAATTCTGGAAATTGCGAAAGAAGAACGCCTCGACGCAGACATGGCCCGCCTGGCGGGCGAGCGCGAAGACATCGGCTTCCTCGGTTGATTGCGGATTGATGTCCTGGCTCGCCTGGATGGCTGAGAGGGCAGCAATACGATCGCGCAGCCTCGCGGCGCGCTCGAATTCGAGCGCGTCGGATGCCTCCTGCATCTCGGCGCCGAGCCGCGCGCGCACATCCCGGCTCTTGCCGGAGAGAAAGTCGCGGGCCTCGCCGACGAGTTGCCGATACGCCATGTGGCTCACCTCACCCGTGCAAGGCCCGGCGCAGCGCTTGATCTGGTAGAGAAGGCAAGGTCGCGTTCGATTGTCGTAGAAGGAATCCGAGCAGGACCGCAGAAGGAAGGCGCGCTGCAAGGCATTCAAGGTGCGGTTCACGGCCCAGACGCTGGCGAAGGGGCCATAATAATCGCCGGGCCGATTGCGGGCGCCGCGGTGCTTGGTGATCTGCGGCGACACGTGATCCTTGGTGACCAGGATGTAGGGAAAGGATTTGTCGTCGCGCAGCAGCACATTGTATCGCGGCTTCAACTGCTTGATGAGGTTGGCCTCGAGCAGAAGCGCCTCGGTCTCGGTGGCCGTGGTGACGAACTCCATCGCGGCGGTCTCGGCGATCATGCGCGCGATGCGGTTCGTATGCGCCTGGCCGCGCGCATAGGCAGCGATCCGGGCGCGGATGTTGCGTGCCTTGCCGACATAGAGCACGTCGCCATTCGCCGCGATCATCCGGTAGACACCGGGCGCGTTCGGCGCGTTCTTCAGCTGGCGCCGAATGATGGAAGCACCGGCGCCGACCGCGTTTGCGGCGGAGCTTTCGGTTTCTGTCTCGTCCTCGGAGGCCTGAAGGGGAGCGAGCACGTCCTCCTCGTCCTCGGCCTCGCTGGCGACAGGGGGCAGGTCTTCACCGCTCATGAGGTCGATGTAGGGGAGGAGATGGCGGAATCGCAAGAGCGGGGGACATGGTCGAAATTGCGAACCCATGAAGTGGTTGGAGGTGCTCTAGCGGCCGAACGTAAGGAGAAGCAAAGCAATCCCTATTCGTGAATCAACGTGGCAAGGTGGCGCATAAATGACCGAACGGCCTGGAAAATCTCTTCCGCCCTCTCAACGGAATAAGACCGCTCAATATGTAAGGTGGGATTTCTCCATGAGCGCCTGACATGGTCGAATGATGACGCCGCCTCCGCATAGAATAGCTCGTCTGGTCTTTTAGTTGACGCGCCTCTAGCATTGGCCATGAGCTGTTTATCAATCTCGCGTAGATAGCTACCCCAATCGTTTTGACGTGTGACGCCTAGTGCTGTAGCAAGCGCTACTAGACCAGCTTCGCAAACACGCATTAAATGCATCACACATGCGGTCGCTCTGCCCATAGAAAGACAAGCCCCTGATTCGGCAATGTCCTCGTTTGCGGAAGGAAACGCGGAAAAAACTTCAGAACCAAATAATGGACTATCGTTCAGAAACTGAGTGTATTTGTGATCAATCACGTATATTTTTATCAGCGACAGCTCGTCTTTTAGTCGTGAATCTATTTCCGATAAAATCTCTACCACCTCCTCAAGCGTGGTCTCATCCCGCGCCTTTAAGGAATTCAATAGTTTATAGCAAGGAAGGAGAGAAAATTTTGCTCCTAAGGTCTCTAGACTTTCTTTCAATACTATCATTCTTGCGTAAAACTCTTTATGTGCGGGTGGAAAATTAGCTATCCTTTGTTTATAACTCTTCGATTGCCCGCGTTGCTTCAACGCTTCTAGATAACTCCGCGAATGCTGCATCGAGGTCGCTGCCCAGTAAAAGCGGTCGGCCCTTAGTTCGAGCATGACGCACACCCATAGCTAGCAATATCGTTGCGGACCGAATTGGCCCATCCTCGACTAGTCTGCACTTTTAGGAGAGTCTAGGACAATATAGTTTTTGCGGGCGGCGTGTGGACGCGGAACGACCCTGCCGAGAGATCCCCGCCAGAAACTGAAGTGTCGGGTAACTCCGGACGGCGCCAGCGGTATTTTGCAAAAGGTTAGCCAAAGTGCGTGCGCAAAATAATGGCCCTCAACGACGGAGAGTTCGTTGACCGAATTGTGAAATTTTCTGTGATGATATAAAAGCCGACGAATATTCACTACGCAGCCTCAACTGCGACACTATACCCTATGGCCCAAATGCAGCTCGCGTCTAGCCGCGTGTTTTTAATCATAAACGAGCGCGATCGTCTCCGCGATGAGCGCTGGGCGCGCCTCGCCTTCAATCTCGACCTTGGCCTCGAAGATCAGCCTTTGCCCGCCCTCGATCGGCTCGGCTGATTTGAGCGTCTGGGCCAGCCGGATGCGGCTTCCGGCGGTCACCGGATTGAGGAAGCGGATCTTGTTCGAGCCGTAATTGATGCCGCGCGAGCGCTTCACGATTCGCCAGATGCTTTGCGACAGGCGCGGCACGAGCGAC
>JAFAQA010000179.1 GCA_019246665.1 Hyphomicrobiales bacterium | reverse complement strand
AGGCATAATCGCCGCATAGGATGCGGTGAATGACAACCTATATTCATACGAGGGCCGGCTGGCCGAAATTTCACTGGAACAACGATAAGATTGCCTTGCGGCTCGCGGATGTGCGCCATCGTCAAGGGCGGCTTGTCGGTCGCATGGAGAACCTCGGTTTCCAGCTCAGGGCGGAAGCCTTTCTCGAGACGCTGACCGAGGAGGCCACGAAGTCCAGTGAGATCGAGGGTGAAGCACTCGACAAGGACCAAGTGAGGTCATCGATCGCTCGGCGTCTCGGCATGGATATTGGCGCGCTCAAGCCCGCCGACCGGCATGTCGAAGGCGTCGTCGAGATGGTGCTCGACGCGACGCAGAAATTCGCGGAGCCCCTGACCGAGGAAAGACTTTTCGCTTGGCACGCCGCTCTCTTTCCAACCGGGCGAAGCGGCATCAGCCGCATAGCAGTCGGCAGCTGGCGCGACGACCGCAAGGGACCCATGCAGGTCGTCTCCGGGCCGACGGGTCGCGAGCGTGTTCACTACCAAGCGCCGCCAGCCCCGAAATTGCGGCGAGAGATGCAAGTTTTCCTCAAATGGTGCGAGGGAAGGGAAACGGTCGATCCGGTCTTGAAGGCGGCCCTCGCTCATCTCTGGTTCGTGACCATCCACCCCTTCGACGACGGCAACGGCCGCATCGCGCGCGCCATCACCGATCTCATGCTCGCCCGCTCCGAGCACAGCGCGCAGCGCTTCTACAGCATGTCCGCGCAGATACGTCTCGAACGAAAAGCCTATTACGATATTCTGGAGGCGACGCAGAAGGGAACACTTGATGTGACAGCTTGGGTCGAATGGTTCCTCGAATGTCTGAGCCGAGCGTTCGATCACGCCGAAGACACACTTGTGTTGGTTCTCGGGAAGGCACGCTTCTGGGCCAAATACGCAAGTGGTTCCTTCAACCCCCGCCAGCGCGCGATGATCAACCGCCTGTTCGACGGTTTCGTCGGCAAGCTCACTTCCTCGAAATGGGCGAAAATCGCCAAATGCTCGCAAGACACTGCTTTGCGAGACATCGACGATCTGGTGAAACTCGGGATATTGGCCAAAGATGCTGCCGGCGGACGCAGCACGAGCTATTCATTAACCGACGTATGAAGCCTCGCGGAAGGCGCGGTGCGAAACACGCTGTCGTGTGAGCGCCGGTCATGCGTTCCGTAACTCGCATCGCGGGCGTTTGGCGCCCACGCGGTGGAGCGTGTGCAGAAGTCTCAGGCTGCGCGGCTCAAGCCCACTTCCGGCAATTTCGGCCTTTTCGCCATGGCGTCGCGCATCAAGCGCTCGACCTCGGCTTTCTCCTCCGCTTCGAGCGGCAGGCGCGGCGGACGCGTCACGGGCGAGCCGCGTCCCGCGATATGCTCGCAAAGCTTGATGCATTGCACGAGATCGGAGCGTGCATCGAGATGCAGGAGCGGCATGAACCAGTCGTAAAGCGGCATCACCTCGGCGAGGCGACCCGCCGCAGCGAGGCGGAAGAGCGTCTCGCCTTCGCGTGGGAAGACGTTCGAGAGGCCCGACACCCAGCCTTGCGCGCCGAGCGCCACGCTTTCGACCACCACGTCGTCGAGGCCGCAGAAAGGAATGAAGCGATCCCCCGTCATGTTGCGCAAATCGACGAAGCGATGCGTCTCGCCGGAGGATTCCTTGTACGACATGATGGTGTCGACATCGGCGAGTGAGGCGAGCATACGCGGCGTCACGTCCTGTTTGTAGATCGGCGGGTTGTTGTAGATCATGATGGGCAAATCGCTCGCGCCTGCGACGGTGCGGAAATGCGCCAAGGTCTCGCGCGGCTTCGCCGAATAGACCATGGCGGGAAGCACCATCAGCCCGTCAATGCGTAAGCGCTGCGCTTCCTTCGCGACTTCACAGGCAAGCGCGGTCGTGTATTCGGCAACGCCGGCGATGACGGGAATGCGGCTTCCGGCCGCGTCCTTCAATGCCTCCATCACCTGGAGCTTCTCGGCGCGCGACAAGGAATTGTTCTCGCCCACCGTGCCGACAGCGATGAGCCCGGAGACACCCTCAGCAACCAATGCGGCCGCGACCTTGCGTGTCGCCTCGATGTCGAGCGAGAAATCGGCGCGAAATTGCGTGGTGACGGCCGGAAATACACCGGCCCAGGTGGGTTTCTTTGCCATCATCTTCTCTCCGTGAAGGTTGTGCGTGTTTAAAAGCCTTACAGAGCCATCAGGGAAGCTTTGCGCCTTTTCGCTTCGTCTCGCAACTGCGAGCGCGTGCGCTGAATAGCGTGATTACCTGTCGTTTTTTGTCGTGAAGGAGTTATGCCGCTTTCCCTTGAAAGCCGTTCCTTTTGGACGCATTTAGTCATAATAGCCAAAATAGTCCCCAGAGATTGCGATGCCCCCGGCGAAGAAACCCCGGCCACCTAGTCCATCGACGTGGACTCTCGCGAATGCCAAGTCTCATCTTTCCGAGGTGGTGGACCGAGCCCAGCGTGGACCTCAGATCATCACCCGCCATGGCAAGCCACGCGCCGTCATCGTGTCAACCAAGGAATGGGCGCGTAAGACTGCGCGCCGGGGAACGCTCGCCGAGTTCTTGCTCGCGTCACCTCTTCGTCACGCCGATCTTGATCTCGAGCGGCAGCATGATCTCCCCCGAGACATCATTTTATGAACGTCCTCTTGGATACCAATGTGCTGTCGGAGGCGAGGCGCCCCGCCCCCGACCTGAAGGTGCTGGCCTGGTTGGACTCGGTGGACGAGGACCGCGTCTTCATAAGCACCGCCACAATTGCCGAGCTACGGCGCGGCATTGCCCTCATGAGCGCCGGGCGCCGACGTGATGCTTTGGCCGACTGGATTGGCAAC
>JAFAQA010000178.1 GCA_019246665.1 Hyphomicrobiales bacterium | reverse complement strand
CGTGCGTAGGAGCTGGTCCGGAATGTCGGGTTCTGGCCCTGAGCGGCCCTCGCGGAGTGTCTGAGGGTAGGCCGCAATTCGAAAAAGCGGACGTCGCTCAGACGGATTCCCAAGACCGGCTTTGACCCCACGCCGCCATACGGATCGGCAACCCGTCCGGCACGTCGAGCGTACGACGCGGCGCCATCCGCATCCGTCGAGAAAGATCAATTATGTAACCTTGAAAGATAGTTCCACTTCGTTGATCTTGGCCGAGATCAGCAGTTGGAGGCGGGCAGAACATGTGTCTGCTTTCGACCGGATGCCTTTTCGGGACTGGTCAGAGCGCTCGTCGGTACGCTCACAGGAAGCACAGGAGGCGCGTCGATGTCGAAGATTCTCGTCCTATATTACAGCGCTTGGGGTCACGTCGAGAAGATGGCCGAGGCTGTCGCCGAGGGCGCTCGCGCGGTGGCAAGCACGGAGGTCGCCGTCAAGCGTGTTCCGGAACTGGTGCCGGAGGAGGTCGCCAAGAAATCTGGCATGAAGCTGGACCAGCCTGCGCCAATCGCGACCGTGGACGAACTCGCGACGTACGACGCCATCATCTTCGGTACACCCACGCGCTTCGGCAACATGTGCGCGCAGATGCGCAACTTCCTGGACCAGACCGGGGGGCTCTGGATGAAGGGCGCGCTAGTCGGCAAGATCGGCAGCGTGTTCGCCAGCACGGGCACCCAGCATGGCGGCCAGGAAACGACCATCACCTCGTTCCATACCACGCTACTTCACCAGGGCATGATCATCGTGGGCCTCCCCTACGCCTTTCCTGGGCTGGCCAACATGAACGAGATCAGCGGCGGGACGCCCTATGGCGCCACTACGCTGGCCAACGCCGACGGCTCGCGCCAGCCTAGCGCCAACGAGCTTGATGGTGCTCGCTACCAGGGCAAGCATGTCGCGCAAATCACGGCGAAGCTAACCCACAATCAATAAGACGCCGAGGGAGCCGAAGAATTCCTATTTGGTGTGCGGTGCTGACGACGCTCCACACCACGCGAGCACTGCCCTCGTGTGCGGACGATGAGGCCGCATATGGCCCTGAAAGGCCCTCACGGAGGACCATTGGACGACCGTTATCTGACGCGAAGCAGACGCCGCTCCGCCAGCTTCCCGAGACCGGCTTTGACCCCAAAGCGGACGATCTCCGCGCCAGATTGAGCCCTCGCGCCAACGGTGGCTTAGAACGCGTTGCGTTTAGATGAGATCGGTAGCGTCAGGTTCTTCTTGTTTTTCCGCATGATCTCATCGCAAAAGTGGGGCCACTTTTGCGGATCATGCTCTAGACTATTGTTGCTAATGCCTGGCGAGGCGTTGACACACGCGAGGACGGGCTTCCGGTGCGCGGCCTCGTCGCCTCGAAGCGAGATTTTGGGCGACGACGCATCGCAGATGTGCGGCCGGCGGACGTGCCGTCTCTGGAGTGCTATTCCAGTCTGGTTGCCGAGTCCTCTATCGGGCGCTCGGTCTTATTACCGTTGGGCCAATTGCGATCCGCATGGACCCGAGCTCACCTTTCCGAGCATTCGGATGATCCGCGAATCGACGCTGCCTGAACGGCCGTGCCGGGGTTCACCACTTCTCGCCGAACGGACGTATCTCCTGTTCGAACACCCACGCGTTGCGCGGCTGCAGATAGAGCTGCCAATAGGCCTCGGCAACGGACGACGGGGGCATCAGGCGGTTCGGGTCAAGATTTTTGAGCGCGACCTCGCCTTCTTGCTCCTTGATGCGCTCACGCACCCATGCAGTGTCGACGCCGGAGTCGATGATGAGGTGCGCCACATGGATGTTCTTCGGCCACAATTCGCGGGCCGCGGCTTGCGCTACCGCGCGCAAGCCGAACTTCGCGCTGGCAAAGGCCGCATAGCCGATCCCGCCGCGAAGGCTCGCTGTAGCCCCCGTGAAGAAGATGCTTCCGCGCCCGTGGGGCAGCATCCGTCGCGCCGCCTCCCGCCCAGCGAGAAAACCCGCACAGCAGGCCATCTCCCACACCTTACGAAACACGCGCTCGGTTGTGTCGAGTAGCGGGAAATAGACGTTCGCGCCGATATTGAAGACGCAGACCTCGAGCGGCGCATGTTGGTCCGCATCAGATAGGAAGGAGACGATCTCCTCCTCCTTGCGGGCGTCCAGAGAGCGATAAAAGGCTGTGCCTCCAGCCGCCTCGATCTCCGAGGTGAGTGGCGCAAGCTTGTCACCGTCGCGCCGTCCCACGAACACCGAGAACCCCTCGGCCGCGAACTTCTTCGAAATTTCGGAGCCGATATAGTCGCCTGCGCCGATCACGGCCACTGTTTGGCTTCTCGCTGTCATCAGCCGTCTCCTCAAGCCAAATGCGGTTCACGTCAGGAGGACCCGTCCTAGCCCGTGGCAGTGCGCAACCAGGCCGTGGGCCCGCGATGTGCTCGATCGTGGCGCGGACGCTGGTATGAGCTGATGCGCTCCGTCAGGCGCGCAGTGTTTGCTGTTGGCCTTGTGCCGCTGCGTTCTTGTCGACGATCGCTTCCTCCACATCGCGCAGCTGATCCTTGCCGTAATACATCTCAGTCTCGACGAAGAACGTTGGTGAGCCAAATGCACCACGAGCGACCGCATCCTGTGTCAGCTCCAGCAGCCGGCCCTTGACGTCCGGTTGCTGCGCGCGTGCAAACAGGCGGTCGAAATCGATGTTTGAAGACATGAACGCCGCGCGTGCGATCTGCGGATCGTCCATCTTTTTCGGCTCCTCCCACATGTGGTGATAGGCAGCGCGGAAGTAAGGCTCGAACACTCCTTCGAGCTGCGCCGCGACTGCTCCACGCATCAACTGCAAGGTGTTGACCGGGAAAAACGGATTCTTGCGGAACGGCGTGATGTTGTGGCGGCGAATGAAGCGCTGCGTCTCTAGCTCCATGAATTCCCGCTTGTTCTTAATGCCGGCCAGAGATTCGGCGGGCGAGCGGTTGTTGGTGAGCTTGAAGATGCCCCCGAGTAGGATCGGCACGTACTCGAACTTGACGCCGGTGCGCCGCTCGATCTCCGGGATTAAGCGTCCCGCCAGATAAGCATTCGGGCTGCCGAAATCGAACAGAAACTGGGCCTTGACCGGCTCCACGTGTCACTTCCTGTTGGTTTGCCTTGTTCGCTGCGCTCCTTTTCCTGCACTTTACAGAAAACAGGCGTGAAGTGGAAAGCTACCTCCCAATGAGAGGCGCGTTCCCTGAGCTGCCTTGCGCCGAATGGGATAGCGGCAGCGAGCTAGCCGGTAACCCAATGTTTGGGATCTGTTCGGGCAGGGCATCGCGATGCTTAGCGACATCGTTGTCGGCCGCGAGTTGAAGGGCGGTGTCCTCGTCAAGGTTCATGAGTTGTCGCTGCCGGGCTATGGCTTTTACGTCGTGCATGTGCCTAATCATCCCGAACAGACGCGCATCGACGCATTCTCTACCTGGTTGCGTTCGGTGACGTGAATCTACAGTTCGGGGCACCATCACTTGCGATTCTGATCGCGCGGGCCTGCGGCTCTGATCGCGCTTGCCATGGCATGATCTCGTTGTTCTTGTCCAAAATGACAGGATAGGCCACGCGACGCGTCTGGCGGCAAGCCGCGCCTGAGAAGCTACTTTAATCCGATCACCATCGAGTCCACACCGACAAGCGGTTCGACCCGCACATTTGAAAATCCAGCTTTGCGCATCCAAGCCCGACAGTCCTCTCCTGTATAGTCGAACCCACCGGGAGTTTCGATCAGCATGTTTAAGCTCATCAAGAGACCGAAGGCGTTTTTGCGGCGATCATCATCGATGATGGCATCATAGACGACGACTGAGCCGCCCTTTGGAAGAGCATCAAATACCTTGCCTAGGAGCACCTTTTTCTGAGCAAGATCCCAATCATGGAGGATGTGACCCATGACGATGACATCAACTTTCGGCAGAGGGTCCTCGAAGAAATTTCCGCCCTGAAACCGCACTCGGTCCTCGACACCGCGGTGAGCAATAAATTCCTCGAAGACTGGTTTGACCGGGGGAAGGTCGAAACCGATACCCATGAGGTGCGGATGGGCGTGGGCAAGAGTGGCTGGAACCATGCCCTGAGCTGAACCAAGATCCATGAAGGTCTTGTAGTCTCTCCATGGGAACTTGGCGGCCAGGGCGTGGGCAGCAACCGAACTCACTCCGCTCATCGCGCTCAAAAACCCCCGCAATCGTTTGGGATCGGCATACAGTGCCGCAAAGGGGTCTTCTCCCCCACCCTTACTCTCGTTCTGCAATTCACCGGTGCGCAGGGCCTCGGTGAGCGATCCCCAGAAGCCATAGAGCCGGGCATTTGCCATCTCCAGAAGACCGCCGATATACGATGGCTTGGCTCGATCGAGAAACAGATCGGTGTCTGCGGTGTTGCTGTAGATGCCGTTCTCGCGCTCCAGCAACTCGAGTGCGACCAACGCATCGAGAAAGTCGCGGGCTGATCGCTGATGCAGGACGAGCTTTCTTTGAAGCGTCGGCAGGTCGGCGGGTGCATTGGCCAAAGTGCTGAACACGCCCAGTTCGACGGCACTTAGCAGTGTCTTGGATGCCCAAAAGCCCAAACCAACTTGCATAATGTGTTCCGGTGTTGCTGCGCTCACGACTTGACCCTCGAATTGGCTGTCACTTGGTACGCCACGATAGTTGCGAAGCCACGCTGCGACATCATTTCAAAATAGCGGCGAGACGGTTTCGGTCGTAACATTCGGCTCGGTAGAGGCGATCGACGCAGACTAAGGGTTTTCAGATCTGCTCCTGAGCCCGTAGCGGACATTACGCGAATGCAAACGCACCGTTAAGCATCGCATTGAATTCACCCATGTATGATATGAAATGGATCAGCCTCGAACAGTAGTCAGCGCTGCGGCTCTATGTGCGCACGCATGCCATCTCCCGCTAATTTCCGCGCTGAAAATGGGGACTGGCGCGATCACGACGCCAGGATTGCACCGCTCAATCGCCTCAGGCGCCTGGAGAACGAGGTTCATCCTTGCATTCCACGGAAGCATGTATGCGCTTGCGAGCTCGACAACTGGCTTACTCGATTACATCGTCGGCCTCGGAAAGCAGCAAAGGTGGTACGTCGAGGCCAAGGGCCTTTGCCGTCTTGAGATTGATGATCAATTCGAATCTCGTCGGCTCTTGGACTGGCAGCTCGGCAGGCTTGGCCCCCTTCAAGATATTATCGACGTAGAGGGCTGCCTCCCGGTAAGCGTCTGACAATCGTCCCCCATACGACATCAGTGGTCAGCGCTGGCCCGCGCCGATGAGTGATCGAATGATGTCCGTTTGGGGCCCGTAGCGACCAGTCTGACGGGTTGCTGGTTTGGCCGTTATTTGGGGAAGAGCAGAGATCCGACCGGCGCATCGAAAATGACGCGATTGACCTATTGCGGTCATTAGCGGATGGCCGCGCCTAACCGCCGGATATGAACCTTCCCGCCAGGGGGACCGAATGTGATATGGTTTTCGCTGCATCTGCGGTGATCCGCAGGGGTATGCGTCGGGAGAGGAAAACCCACCGTAATGGGTCCGGGTCCGGTCAAACGCAGGCTCGCCGCCATCCTCACCGCCGACGTTGTCGGCTACAGCAGGCTGATGGGTGCGGACGAGGAAGGCACGCTCGCGCGCCTCAAGGCGTGTCGTAGCGAACTGATCGACCCAAAGAACAAGCAGCACCATGGCCGCGTCGTCAAAACAACGGGCGATGGTATTCTCATTGAGTTTCCAAGCGTCGTGGATGCCGTGCGCTGCGCGATCGAGGTCCAGCAGGGTATGCTCGAAAGCAACGCCGATGTCCCGCCGGAGAAGCGGATCGAGTTTCGCGTCGGGATCAACCTCGGCGACGTGATAGTCGAGGGTCGCGACCTCTATGGCGACGGCGTCAACATCGCTGCACGACTTGAGGCGCTCGCCGCGCCCGGCGGCATTTGCATCTCTCAGACAGTCCTCAATCACGCGCGGGACAAGGTGCCTTTCGAGGTGGAGGATGCGGGTGAGCAAACCCTGAAGAACATCGCTCGACCCGTCCACGTATACCGCGTCATCGTCGATGCTCGGCAACGCCAATCGGCGTCCCCATTTGAGGAAAGGGAGCTCGCGCTGCCGCGCAAGCCGTCGATCGCCGTCCTGCCGTTTCAGAACATGAGCGGTGACCCCGAGCAGGAGTATTTCAGCGATGGCGTCGTGGAGGAGATCATTACAGCACTTTCCCATTTTGGACAGTTGTTTGTGATCGCCCGCAATTCCTCGTTTACCTACAAGGGCAAGGCCGTAGACGTAAAGGTGGTTGGCCGCGAGCTTGGCGTTCGTTACGTGCTTGAGGGCAGCGTGAGGAAATTTGGCAGTCGGGTCCGCATTACTGGACAGCTTATCGATGCATCCTCCGGTACGCATCTTTGGGCCGAGCGCTTTGAGGGTTCACTCGAAGACATTTTCGAATTGCAAGATCAGGTCACCGCAAGCGTTGTGGGCCAGATCGCGCCGAAAATTGAGCAGGCTGAGATAGAACGTACCAAACGGAAGCCAACGGATAGTCTCGGAGCATACGATTATTTCCTGCGCGGGATGGCGGTCCATTATCACATGACCAGGGAAGCAAACGAGGAGTCGCTGCGACTGTTCTATCGAGCTATTGAACTCGATCCTGATTTCGCCGCCCCCTATGGCCTTGCTGCGGAATGCATAGGTCTGCGCAAGGCAAATCGATGGAAATCAGACCGTGCACGGGACATCAGGGAAATCGAAAGGCTTGCAAAATTTGTCGTTCGTTTGGGGCGAGATGACGCTCTTGCTCTTTATACGACCGCCTTGTCTATCGCGTATGTCGTAGAAGACCTTGATGCTGGAGCATCGATGGTTGATCGCGCCTTGAGCTTAAATCCGAACTTGGCGCAAGCTTGGCGCGTTAGTTGTTGGATCAGGGTTTGGATTGGGGCTCCGGAGATCGCACTAGAGCACATTACCCGCGCAATGCGTCTAAGCCCGCGCGATCCTTATTTTTTTGGAATGCAGGCAGTAGCGGCATTTGCCCATTTTTTTTCAGGCAGATGTGACGAGGCTTCTTCTTGGGCAGAAGCCGCCTTACAAGACGCACCGAATTTTCATCAGGCATTACGTATGGCGGCGGCAGGTCACGCACTGGCCGGGCGACTGGAAATGGCACAGAAAGCAATGACGCGGCTGCGGCAGATTGACCCCGACTTGCGCGTGTCCAATCTGTTTGCCTTAACCCCTCTTCGACGCGTTCAAGATGTTACGAGCTATCAAGAAGGGCTGCGGAGAGCAGGACTTCCAGAGTAATTTTCGGATGCGATGATACTTCCGTTGTTGGCCCGTAGCGACCATTCTGACGGGTTGCTGGTTTGGCCGTTATTTGGGGAAGAGCAGACATCCGGCCGGCGCATCGAAAATGACGCGATCGACCCTAAGCAGGCATCGCGGAATGTGCACTTCATGTCTGCCTTTGAGGGTGACAGCGGACGTGGATTTTGCGACCGCTGATAGCCGTTAATGACCCACAGCGGACTCTCGGTGCGGCGCGCCTGGCGGCTTGCGTTTGACCGTACACGCTCTCAAAATACTAAGGTGCCTATTTCCGCCTTATGGAGGCGCGGCATGGATGAGTCCAGAAAGATCGCCGCGATACTGGTGGCAGACGTTGTTGGGTTCAGTCGATTGGCCGGCGCGGATGAGGACCGTACCTTAGCAAGGCTGCGCGCACTTCGAAGCGACCTGATTGATCCGACAATCGCCGTCCACAAGGGACGCGTGGTGAAGCGCACCGGCGATGGAGCCATTGTCGAATTTCGAAGCGTCGTTGATGCTGTTCGTTGCGCCATCGAGATTCAGAACTCAATGATTGAGCGTAACACTGGCTTGCCGCCTGAGCGGCGCATTGAATTTCGCGTCGGCATTCATCTTGGTGACGTAGTAGAGGAAAGCGATGGCGATTTGATGGGTGACGGCGTCAATATCGCGGCGCGATTGGAAGGTATCGCTCAACCAGGAGCTATATGTGTTTCGGAGGATGCCTTTCGACAGGTGAAATCGCGGCTCGATCTTGCAATTAGCGACCTTGGTGAGACCAAGTTGAAGAACATCGCCGAGCCTATTCGCGTTTATTCACTTCAGTGTGGGAACGCGATTGCGGCAAAGGCGACTTCGTTGGCCGGGGTTGCGACCTCGGTCGCGCCCGCATTGTCGCTTCC
Source organism: Hyphomicrobiales bacterium (assembly GCA_019246665.1). Lineage (GTDB taxonomy): Bacteria > Pseudomonadota > Alphaproteobacteria > Rhizobiales > Beijerinckiaceae > GAS188. Next base: position 3,707 of record JAFAQA010000178.1, on the reverse strand, counting down.
CGAGAAGCCCTCGGTCGCGGTCTTGCCGTTCCAGAACATGTCGGGCGACCCTGAGCAGGAATATTTCGCCGACGGCATGGTCGAAGAGATCATCACCGCGCTCAGTCGCATTCGCTGGCTGTTCGTCATCGCGCGCAACTCCTCGTTCACGTACAAGGGTCGAACGGTCGATGTGAAGCAGATCGGCCGCGAATTGGGCGTGCGCTACGTGCTCGAAGGTTCCGTACGCAAGGGTGGAGGACGCGTTCGCGTCACCGCCCAGCTTATTGATGCTGGAACTGGCGCGCATCTTTGGGCCGACAGGATCGAAGGCTCTCTCGAAGACGTCTTCGATCTGCAGGACCGCGTCGCGTCCAGCGTTGCCGGGGTGATTGAGCCGGCGCTGCGTCGGGCCGAGATCTTGCGCGCGCAGCGCAAGCGGCCGGAAAGCCTCGACGCCTACGACCTCTATCTGCGCGCCTTTCCAATTGCTTTCGCCACTACACCGCAAATCGTGGACAAGGCGTTGGACCTGCTTGAGCGGGCCGTTGGCATTGCGTCCGATTATGCCGCCGCACACGCGCTAATCGCGTGGTGTTTGCACACCCGATGTTTCTTCAGTGGTTCCGCAGACGATGTCAGACTAGCCGCGTTGCGGCATGCCCGGATCGCCATCGCCGCCGGTGGCGACGATGCGACGGCGCTGGCGATCGCCGCTTTCGTGATCGGGATTCTCGAGCGCGATTACGACACCGCGTTCAACGGTTTTGCCCAGTCGCTGGCGCTGAGTCCGTCTTCGGCGCTCGCTCTCGGACTGAGCTCGTTGATCCGCGCCTGGAGCGGCGATGACGCAACCGCCGTCGAGCATGCCGAGCAGGCGATCCGCCTCAGCCCCTTCGACCCGATGATTTTCTGTCCCTATATCGCGCTCGCGTACGCGCATTTCTTTACCGGCCATTTCGAGGAGGCCGCGGCCGCCGCTGGTCGGGCGGCGCAGGCCAACCCGGGGTTCAGCATCCCGGCGGTGCTGCGGACCGTGGCCCTCGCCAGGCTCGGCCGCAAGGAGGACGCGGCGACGAGCGGCCGTCGGCTGCAGGAGCTGTGGCCCGATTTCACGGTCAGTGGATTCGCGGCCCAAAATTTCATGATCCCCGAACGCTTAGCTATGCTGGCCAAGCCCTTGCGGGAAGCCGGATTGCCGGAATGACGGAGGCCACGAGATCACGGGAAGCTGATACGTCCGGTCCTGGCCCATCAACGACATTGCGCGAACCATCGCGCAGGACGGTCTTGTCTAGAACCGCTAGTATCCTCGCATTGCCCAGCTCTGCCACCGGCTGGGCCGGTGCGGGTGATCGGCGTGCTACTACTGCATTATGCGGAGAGCGATCCTTTTGGCCGGTCTCTGGTCGCGGCGTTCCGGGATACGCTCGGAATGCTCAGATGAAAGGAATTGCAGCAATTTCCGGATCGAACTTTTGTGTTGGCGCTTGTATCTGATCCGATCGGCAGCGGCTTTCCGCCGGCGATGTCGGTAGGATGAGCACGCCCGGACATTGCAGCGTGTACTGAAGGAGGGAATCAATGACAGTAATTCACAGAATCGCGCTCGCAACGTTTATAAGCTTCGCACTCAGCGTAGCTATGGCAAGTCATAGTATTGCGCAACAGCAGCAACTCATCGGCACATGGCTCTTAGTTTCGGAAATCACCGAGTTCCCCGACGGTAGACGGCTAGAGGGCTTTGGCGGCGAGCAGAAGGGTATTCTCATGTTCGATGGCATGGGTCATTATTCGTCACAACTCACGGGAGCTTCGCGTATCAAATTCGCGTCCACTCGACTTCAGGGAACGCCCGAGGAGAACAAGGGCGTGTCCGCTGGGTCGCTGGCTCATTTCGGCACGTATTCGGTCGATGCGACGGGTAAAACCCTCACCTTTCATGTGGAGCGGAGCTCTTTTCCGAATTGGGATGACACGGATCAAAAATGGTCGGTTATCAAGCTCGCGGGCGACGACTTGACCTTGGGGGTCGCTCGAACCACGTCGGGCGGGAAAGCTGAGCTCGTGTACAAGCGGGCCAAATAGGCCCAAGCGCTCAACGCTCTCGGGATGACGGTGCCTCTGCCTTATCCGGCTCGCCGACGAGGTGGATTGAAACGCGAACTTATGCTGCACTGCCGTTCGTCCGCTTTGGCTCTAAGCAGGCATCGCGGAATGTGCACTTCGTGTCCGTCTTTGACCCAACTCGGACATTGCGAGTTGGGGCGCGGCTAGTAAATTGTGGCTGTGCGGGACGCGCTCGCTTTTGAGACAGAAGAAATTGAATGAAGAGACGACATTTTGTTGCCGGTTTAACCGCGGCAGCCGTCCTGCCAGTGCCTGCAAGCGGTCAGAGCCGCAAAACTCCCCTCATTGGCTTTTTGTTTCCCGGTCCTGCGGCCTTCGGTACGAATCGACTCGTCAATTTCCGTGAAGGACTACGGTATTCCGGCTGGAATGATGAACAGGTCGAGATTGCGGCTAGGTTTGCGGAGAACGAGGCGGCGAAAAATGGACCGCTCGCCAAGGAATTGCTCGAACTAAAGCCCGACGTCCTTGTCGCTATTGCTGCCGTGGCAGTTGATGCTGCTCGTGCAGCGACAAAGACGACGCCGATCATTGCGTTCGATCTGGAAACCGATCCCGTAGCCGGAGGTATCGCCGCAAGCCTCGCCCATCCCGGCGGCAACGTAAGCGGCTTGTATTTCGATTTTCCGGAATTCAGCACCAAGTGGATGGAGTTACTCAAAGAGACGATCCCACAAATCAAGAGCGTCATCGTGGTGCTTGATCCCGCCAGCCCGTCGCCGCAGCTGAAAGGAATCATCACGGTTGCCGGGCCGTTGAACATCGCGGTCGAAAGCATGGAAGTTCGCACAATGTCCGAGTTCGATGATGTATTCCGCGCCGCGCGTGCGCGAAGGCCGGACGCAGTGATGATCCTGTCATCGCCATTGGTGGGGATGAATCCCAGACGTATCGCTGACCTGACCGTCGCATATCGCCTGCCGACGATTAGCCCGTTTCCGGAATTGGCGCGTGCTGGCGGCTTAATCGCGTACGGCGTCAGCTTGCCCGGTGCGATCCGACAGGTAGGTGTCATGACGGGCAAGGTCCTGAAGGGCAGCAAGCCTGCGGAGCTGCCAATAGAGCGGCCGACGAGGTTCGAACTGGTCGTGAATGCAAAGACCGCAAAGGACCTCGGCCTCGCATTGCCGCCGTTGCTGCTTGCCCGCGCTGACGAGGTGATCGAATAGGGCTTGATGTCTGCTCGTGGCCCATAGCGACCATTCTGGCGGTTGCTGGTTTGGCCGTTATTTGGGGAAGAGCAGACATCCGGCCGGCGCACCAAAAATGACGCGACTGACCCGAAGGAGACCTTGGCCCGTGCACCCGGCTTCAAGCCGGTCCACGAGCCTTCGTATCAGATAAGCGCGGACCAAACCGATGTCTGGGATTGCCACCGAATTTCTTTTCTCAATCGCCCTCGAAGTGCCAGTCCTCGCGCTCGGTGAGACGCCTTACGGCGGCCGTCGTATCGCGCGGGTTGGAGGCGGCAGCTTCGAAGGACCGAAGCTAAGGGGCGTGGTGCTGCCGGGCGGTGGCGGCTGGATGATCCTACGGCGCGACGGCGTACTCGACATAGAGATGCGCATCGTGCTCGAGACTGACGATAAGCAGATGAT
>JAFAQA010000077.1 GCA_019246665.1 Hyphomicrobiales bacterium | reverse complement strand
GCTCTCGAGATCAGCTTGCAAGAACTCCCGGTCCGGATGCGCATAGAGGAGGAGACGCAACTGGATAAGCTTTTGGCCCATGCCCTCTTCATGCGTCGCGGTTTCGGAGCTCGTCGAAGCGGCATGTGATTTTGCGGCGGCACGGCGTTTTTCACGTCGATATTTGCCTGCGCGGCTATCGATAACAGACGAAGCTTCCCGCGAATCGGACGAATGATTCGTGATTTCAGATGCCCATATCAAGTATTCGGAATGTCAAATTTGGGAGGTTGAAGTCTGCGTTGGTAAACGGATTCTTTTCAGAAAGTGGGTTCTTGGCACTGTTCGCGTGACAATCTTGCAACATCTCGACGAAAACGGCCGTTCCTCAGGGCAAAACTACTGCAAGTAGGTTGAACATGCATTCGCCACGAGTATGGTGGCGATGTGGCGGGAAGGTCCTGCCGCTTCCGTTATCGACTTCCTGTTCCTCTGGGAGCCTGAGGCGAGAGCGGGTCTAGGTTAGGGAATGCCAAGGCAAGGCTCCTTGTTGGGATCCTGAGCGACGGCGAACCCCGATCCTAATGGGTCTAAATTTTGGAGGTCTCAATGAAGCTCGGTAAGAGCCTTCTCCTCGGATCGGCCGCCGGTTTTATCGCGGTTACCGGGGCACAGGCCGCTGATCTTCCTACCCGGAAGGCGGCTCCTGTCGATTATGTCCGGATCTGTAGCGTTTATGGTCCGGGCTTCTTCTACATTCCCGGCACCGACACCTGCCTCAAGATCGGCGGCAAGGCCGAGCTCGATCTCGAATGGGATGAGCCGCGAGCCCACGCCGACGCGCCATTTGGCGTGAATGCGCTTGGCCGCGTCAATCTGGATGCGCGCACCGCAACCGATTGGGGCCTCCTGCGCACCTTCGTGCAGCTCGACATCCGTCGCCGCGATGGCGCCTGGTACGGTTCGGGCACGTCGGCTCGCCAAGGATTTGCGGTCGCATACGGCGGCGGCGTGAACCCCAACGGCGGCTTCCCGAGCTACGGCGGCGTGAACTCCTACTCCACGAGTGGCGGCCTCATGCTCGAATCCAGCGTGAACGTCGACAAGGCCTTTATCCAGTGGGGTGGCCTGACGGCAGGTCGTGTGCAGTCGTTCTTCGACTTCTATGCCGACAACGACAACTATCACGGCATGGGCGACTCGGACACGACGACCCAAGCGCTCGCCTATACTTACACCTTCGGGAATGGGTTCTCGGCAACGTTGGCGATCGAAGACGGCATCGAGCGCCGTAATGTCATCGCGAGCGTCGGCCCTGTCGCGGGGGGAGCCATCTTCCCGACCGACTTCGGGAGCGCGGCCTTCACCAACTACGCCATCACCTTCCCGGGGTTCATCAACCCGATCTTCGCGGCAAACACCGCGTTTCCCGGTGCCTTTAGCTCGTGGGACACGGGACAACGTCAGAACACGCCAGATGTGGTCGGCGCCTTGCGCGTCGATCAAGGCTGGGGCTCGGCGCAGTTGTCGGGTGCTTGGCACCACATCAGCACGCAAGGCTCGGTCATAACCGCGAGCACGCTCCCTTCCGGGGCCGGCTCGGTCAATGGCGGCTTCGGCTCTCGCACCGCGAATGGCTGGGCGGTGCAAGGTGGTGTGAAGATCAACCTGCCGATGATCGCGCCCGGTGACGACCTCTGGCTCGAAGCGGGATATTCCAAGGGTGGCCTCACCTTCGTCAACGGCGGCTATCCGGGCCAGGGCTCGGGTGCCGGCTATAACTTCGGGGCGAGCACGCTCGAGGGTTACGATGGCATTCTGGACGCGACCGGCAGGCTCAAGCTGACGACCGCCTGGTCGGTGATGGCGGATTACCTGCACTACTGGACGCCGACCATCCGCCAGGCCGTATTCGGCAGCTACTTCCGCGACAGCTTCGGCAATAATGTCAGGAGCCAAGCCGGGTTCGCTGAAGGTGCGGCATGCCCAGGCTGCATCGGGACGATCACCACGGCTACAGGAGCGCGTTTCAATCCGTTCTCGCCTTTCTATATGGACGGGTCTCAATGGCAGGTCGGCACGAACCTGACGTGGTCGCCAGTGAAGAATCTCGATATCGGTGTCGAGGTGATTTATGTCGGCAATGACGACAAGCATAAGCATTACGATCCGAATCGCGGATATCCGTTCATCGCGAGCAGCGACCAGCAATGGCTCAGCCGCTTGAAGATCTCCCGCGCTTTCTGATCTTCTCCCTCACCTGATGAGAGCCCCGGCCTCGTGTGCCGGGGCTTTTCTTTTCGGAAGGCCGACTGCGTCCCAGAGGAGGGCATGGGCGCCTTTGCGCTGAGCTTTTCAAAACATGCGCGGTTCTATCTACGCGGCTCTGAGACGCAGTAATCTCATGCCCGTTACGACTGCCACGATGGGTGCTACCGCTGCGGCTCCAATCAGAATCGGCGTCAGCCAACCGAGCCAAGCGAATGGCGCCATCAGCATCAGTGCGTCATCGGGATCAAAGCCCCAGCGTCCGCCATAAGCGCGAATATTCGGTCCACTGTGCCGCTCGAGCATCTCGGACCACCACATGCAAAAAAAGAGAGCAGCGCCAGCCAGCAGGCCAAGCGGTATCGACCAGATGCCCAGCCAAGAGTTTCGCAGGCCCAGGCCAATAGCGACGAAAAAAATGGTGTTGACGAGAACGTCCGAATAATAATCGTAGCGGTGGCCACTCTCACTGCGCATGTTGCCGATTCGAGCCAGTTCGCCATCGGCCCGGTCAAGCAGGGCGGAAATCAGCCAGATCGCCCCTCCCCATCCCGTTCCGGAGCCGGTGCCAAGCGAAAAGCAGGCGCAGGCAGCGAGGCCCGAGACCAGACGCAACGTGGTCAGATGATTGGGCGTAACGCGCGTGCCAAGCAGCGGCCGGACCAATTGACGCACGAGGAGATGCGTCCATGAAGCGCCGATCACGATGCGCCTCTCGATGAGGTCCACGAAGCATTGCTCCGCGCAGGCCTCGCTTCAAACCATTGCCAAGCAGCAAGAGCCGGAAGACCGAGCGCGACCTCACGCAGGCGCTTGATCAAGGACAGAGCGATCGCAGTCTCGGGCGACAAGCCATAGAGCCCGCAGACGATGACGTAGCCCCCTTCTTGCACACCGAGAGCGCCCGGCACGGCAAAGCCGATCGCCTTGAGCGCCTGGCCAAGGCTCTCGATCACGAGCGCCGTCTCAAGACCAACATCTCTTCCGATAAGGTGCAAAGCTAGCCACACTTCGATGCTGCCGAGCAGCCAGGAGATGAGGTGATTAAATGCCGCGCTCAGGAGACGCAGCGGCGCGCGATAGATCGCGATGAGCGCCCCGTGCAAACCAGGCTCCTCGTCAAATCCCTCCCAACCGACCATGCGGCCAATGCGCATCACGCAAATCTCGATCAGATGCGCAAGACCCATCCATTGCACGGCAATGAATGCACCGGCGGTTGCGGCAGCGACGACGAGAAGGCCGGCGACCAGGCGCGCCGTCGGTCCGTTGCCTATGGTCAGCAGCAACACCGCAAGTCCCATGAGGGTGAATGCGATCTGTGTGATCAGTTCGACGGTGAGGTCCGCGATCGCGCTCGCGATGGCCGCACGAAGCTCCACGCATCGCCTGTTCAGCAGCCTTGCGCCGACGAACTCCCCACCGATCTGCGCGACGGGTAGCAGATTGTTGACGGCCTCGCGGATCCAACGCGCGATCATGTAGAACGAGAAGCTCGGTCGCGGGGCTGTCGAACCGAAAAGGACGCGCCACGCCGCGGCGGAGAAGGCGATCTGAGTCAAATGGAAGAGCACGACGGCCACCAACCCGACCCAGCCGGCCTGGCGGACCAGTTCCAGAATGCGCCACATCGCCCCCTCGTTCGCCAGCATCCAGGCGACCAAGGCAGCAAGGGCAAGAGCTCCCAGCAGCACACTAAGCTTCATGCGTCGGCTTCCTACCATGAGGGACCGGCAGTTGACATCATTCCCTCACATCGAGGTCACCTGGTTGACATCGTCGGTCGAAAACAAGATGACCATCCCGTGTCGAGATATTCCGGTCAAACGACGGGGCCGCGCGCTTTGATCCTTGCGGCCGGCGTGGGTGTGCGGCTGCATGATGGTCGGCCGAATGGGGAAGAGTTGCCCAAGGCCCTCTTGCGGTTCGGCGGACGCAGCTTGCTCGAGCGTCATCTCGCAATCCTGCGCTCTGCCGGGGTGAGCGACATCAGCATCGTCGTTGGATATCGCGAGGAAACAATTCGCAAGGAAGTGCATGCGAATGGGGGCGAATCACCGCGTCTGATCGTCAATCGCGATTTCGAGAAGGGCAGCATCGTTTCCTTGTTGGCGGGCCGCGAGGTTCTGGAGGGCGGCACTCCGGTCATCTTGATGGATGCGGATGTGCTCTATGACGCGCGGCTGCTCTCCCGATTGCTGCACACCGACAAGCCGAATTGCCTTTTGCTCGACCGAGAAATCGACCCCGGCGAGGAGCCGGTTAAGCTTTGTGTATCAAAAGGTCAGATCGTCGATTTCCATAAACAACCGAAAGTGCCACATGACTGGCACGGGGAATCGGTCGGTTTCTTTCGCTTTACTCCGGACGTCGCCGCGGAGCTTGCCGAGCGCGCGCGAGCTTACGTCGAATTAGGCAAGACAGGCCTGGAATACGAGGAACCTATCCGAGACATGATTGTTGCGGGACCGCCGGAGCGTTTCGGCTTTGAGGATATCAGCGGCTTGCCATGGACTGAGATCGACTTCCCGGAGGACGTGGTGAAGGCTCGCGGGCTTCTGCCGTTGCTCACAAGATGAGGGATCCAACACAGATGCAAGACGCCGTCAGGTTCGAGCCGAGCGAAGCCCAGCGCGCCGCCATGGCGTCCGACGGCTTCCTCGTGGTTCGCGGTTTTTTCGGTCCCGACGCGGTTGCCGACATTCGAACCTGGACCGAGGAGCTCGCCGCCGCCCCCGAGATCTCGGGTCGCCACTGGGTCTATCACGCGGAAAGCCTTACCGATCCCAGGCGCCGTCTCGTTCAGCGAATCGAGAATTTTTGCCCGTTTCACGAGGGATTCGATCGGCTGGTTCGGGAGGGCGCGCTACCTGGCTGGGTCGGCGCTCTGATGGGTGGGCCAGCATTGCTGTTCAAGGAGAAGATCAACTTCAAAATGCCCGGTGGTCCGGGGTTCAAGCTGCACCAGGACCAGCAAGCCGGTTGGACCCGATATGCCCCTCTTTTCGTGACCGCCATGGTGACGATCGATGGCACGACACTGGAGAATGGCTGTCTCGAAATTGCCGCCGGGCGTCATCGCGAAGGGCTGCTCGGCGAGGAGTGGCGCCCTATGGCCGAAGATGCATTGGCATTGCAGCCGCTTCCTACGGAACCCGGAGACGTGATTTTCTTCGACTCGTTCGTTCCGCATGCATCAAAGCCGAACTACACAAACGAACCCCGACGTGTGCTTTATCTCACCTACAACCTCGCGAGGTATGGGGATCAGCGGCCCCGCTACTATGCCGACAAGCACGCGGCGTTCCCGCCCGACATCGATCGCGACAGCACGCGAAGTTATGTGTTTCGGGTTTAGTGCATGTCGATTTTTAGCGGCTCTAATTTACCGGTGGCCTAATCCCGATCATGCTCTGAACGCGTTGCGTTGAGATGAGATCAGTAGCGTCAGGTCGTTTTTCCGCATGATCTTATCACAAAGTGGGGCCACCTTTGCGGATCATGCTCTAGCGTGACCGCGTCCTGCCCCGCGGCGTCCTGGCTGGCGGCGTCGTGGCCGGCGGTGTCGTGGCCGGCGATTCGACCATGGGCGGAAGCCCGAGTGCTTCGCGCAGATCGGCTCGCCGCTGCTGGTAATACGCCGAGCGCAGGAAGGCGTAGAAGTCGATCGATACGTCTTCGGCTTCCTTGAGCTCCGACAGCCGGACTGACGCGTCCAACAGGCCCGTCCCGACGGAAGCCCCCCAGCCGAAGCGCTGACCCAAGAACCAACCGACCGGGTCGCCGACCGTATCCACGATGGTGCCGAGCGCGTCGCGTGTCGTCGAAGGCCCCCAATAGGGAAGCACCATATAGGGGCCTTCGCTGACGCCCCAAACGAACAATGTCTGGCCGAAATCACCGCTTTGACGCGGCAGCCCACCCAGGGTCGCGACATCGACGAGGCCGCCGATGCCGATCGATGAGTTTGTGATGAAACGTGCGAGCGTCGTGACCGCCGCATTGAAACGGCCCTGCAGGACATCGTTTGCGAAGACGCGCGGCTCCTGAAGATTGGCGTTCAAATCGTGCAGTCGGTCGTGGATAGGCCCGGGAGTTACCGCCTTAACCACCTGGGACAAGGGGTGGAGCACTGCCTGATTTGTCGAGAAGAGGGCGCGATTAGTTCGTTCGTTTGGGTCGTTGATCGGCAGGGACGCGTCGCGGTGCAGGCCTGCGCAGCCTGAAAGCAGAGCCGAGGCCACGAAGGCGATCGATAAAATTATCCAGGGTTGAGCGTGAGCTGGCCGCTGCGAGTGCTTATCCGAGGTTTCCACGAAACAGCGTCTCCCCACTCGGAAGGTGCATGTCCCAACGCGATGAGGGCTGACAGCCCGAATCACGACGAGAACATGATCTCCATCACCGTAGCAGGCGCTGGACGGCGTGACTGTCACCTTTTTGCCGCAGTTTGCCGCAGCTTTTCGCTTTGTTCTGCTTCGCGCCCAGGCTCGACCTTACGCTGGGTGGCAAGGAGAGCGGGTTGGAAAATGACGGCGGCCGACAATGTAGTGACGAGCGACAGCGCCATCAGCGTGCCCATGCTGGACGTGCCCGGGTGATGCGAAAACCAAAGGCTGCCAAAGGCTGTGGCGGTCGCGCAGGCGCTGAAGAAGACGGCGCGGGTCAGGCTCGACTGCAGGAAATTCGTTTCCCCGCCGCGCCATGCCATGACGTAGTAGATCTTGAAGGCGACGCCCACGCCCAAGAGGAGAGGCAGAGCGATGATGTTGGCGAAGTTGAATTCGAGCCCTATCGCCACGCAGAGCTCGAGCGTGACCACGATTGCGACCAGAAGCGGCACGAGCGTGAGCGCGACATGGGTCCAGCGCCGCAACGCGACGTAGAGAATGAGCGCGATCGAAACGACCGAGAAGACGCCGGCTTCCAGAAATGCCCGCACGATGGTCGCGGCGGCTTCGATGATGAAGACGGGTGATCCCGACGCTTCAGGCGCAATGCGGCGCGCCGAATCCACGAAGTGATGCAGCGTCGCGTTGTCGTTGCTGTTGCCGCGGGGCGCGACCTCGATTCTCGCCTCACCCTCTGCCGAGACCCATTCTCTTCTCAACGAAAGCGGCAGCGTGTCGAGGCTCACATTCTCGGCGGACATAAGCTCGCGCACTTGGTGCAGGGTGGTCATGAGCGGCCTGACGAGGGCAGCTTGCGCCTTCTCACGGGCGGCGGGCGATGCTTTCGCGAGTCCGACGAGAAGGTCCCCGAGACGGCGCGCCTGGCGGGCGGCGGGACTGTCGATCTCGCCCGCCATACCGGACAGATCCTGGGCGGTCTTCTCAATTGCTCTTTGCGTGTCGGCGTCCGAGGGCGGTGCCTCGACCTCAAGGGGATTGAGAGTGTTCTGCAGAAAGAAGTTCGCGTCGTCTATGATCGCCAGCTTCTCCTCTTGATTCTCGGGAACGAAGCTTTGCAGCGTTAGCGCTCGTTCGACTTCCGGCAGCCGCCGAAGTTTCGCGGCAATCTCTTCCGCATGCGGAAGATCGCTTTCGAGAACGTCGATCGTGTTTGGGCTGGTCTTCGGATCGCGCAGCAAGTCGAGGAGCGTCGAGACGGATTGCGTGTTCGGCGCGCGAAGATCAAGCGGATTGAAATCGAAACGTAGCCCTATGAGCAATGGCAAAGCGAGAATCGTTGCCGTCAGGGTCGTTCCGACGACGAGATTGCGCCGCTTCTCCAGAAAGCGGTCGAGCGGCGCGAGCGCCGCATAGCCAATCGGAGCCTTCTCGCCGCGCGGCCGCAGGACCGTCAACAGTGCGGGGAGAAGAGTGACCGTCGTTGCGAACGCGATCATCATCCCGGTTCCGGCGATCAGGCCGAGTTCGGAAAGACCCCGATAGGCCGTGGGGAGGAATGAATAGAATGCCGCCGCGATCGAGGCGGCGGCGAGCAGAAGCGGGCTCGCGACCGCACGCGCCGTCGCGAGAAGGGCCTCATGGAAATCGGGCGAAGAATGTCGTTCGGTACGATACCTGACGCTGAATTGGATGCCGAAATCGACCCCGAGCCCGACGAACAGGACGGCGAAAGCCACCGAGATGAGATTGAACGCCCCGACCATGAATAGCCCGACGCTCGCCGTGATCACGAGGCCCACGATCAGGCTGAAGAGAACCGCAAGCACGATCCGAATCTGCTTCAAGGCGAGCCACAGTAGCGAGACGACGATGAGCGTGGTCACGACGGCATTCAGGCCCGCGCCTTCAGCGATGGTCCCGAACTCCTCGTCCGACAGGGCAATCGACCCGGTGAGGCGCACGGTTATGCCGGAAACTTGCGTGAGGCCGAGCCTCGAGATGGCGTCGCGGATGGCGAGCGTCGCCTTGCCGCC
>JAFAQA010000068.1 GCA_019246665.1 Hyphomicrobiales bacterium | reverse complement strand
CCCAGGCGGCCGCTGTTGCGCGACCGGGCGTGAAAGCTATATGACGATCCGCCCTTGCGGAGGGGTGGCCGAGTGGTTGAAGGCGCACGCCTGGAAAGTGTGTATACGGGAAACCGTATCGCGGGTTCGAATCCCGCTCCCTCCGCCAAATCCATTTATTGCGGAAGGCGGGACGGAATCACACCTCGCGCGGAAGGACGTCCAACCCACGCATGTCTTCCATGTTAGCGGCACTGTCCAACGAATACCCGCAATGGAGTCGATGCAAGCGGCTGCCTCTATTGAGATTTCGCAAAAGGCGCGCTCACGAGCGCGGCACTCGCGCGGTTCGCGTCATTCCCAAGGCACGACTGGGCCGGCGCAATCCCTCCCCGGTCGCAGAGACGCACGAGCTCGGCGACCGACCTTGTCCCCATCTTCTGCATCATGCGGCCCCGGTGGACCTTCACGGTCTTTTCCGCCGTGCCCAGCTCCGCCGCGATCTGCTTATTGAGTTGCCCGGAGATCACGTATCTGAGGACTTCCCCTTCGCGTGACGTCAAGCTCGCGAATCGAGTGTTGATGGTGTCGAGCGTGCGGCGAGTTTCTCGGGATACCCGGTCCTTCTCGAGTGCTAGATGAATGGCGCTGAACAATTCCCCCGACTGTACCGGCTTGGTCAGAAAGCTGACCGCACCCGCTCTCATGGCTTGGACACTCATCGGAATGTCGCCGCGACCGGTCAGGAACACGATGGGCCGATCGCACCCCGAGTCGGCCAGCATCTTTTGCAGATCGAGGCCGTTCATGTCGTGCAAGCCGATGTCCAGAATGACGCAGCCTGCGGTTTCGGGATTATGCTCCTCCAAGAATGCCTGTGCCGATCGAAAGCTGCGCACCTCGTAGCCGGTGGCCAGCAGAAGACGCTCAAGCGCCTTGAGCACCCCAACGTCGTCATCGATCACGAATATTGTCTGAGGCGCGGCGGACATTCGTTCCTCCCTCGTCTCCAGTGAGGCCACGCAACCTTCTCACCTCGAGCAGAGTGCAAGCCCCTTGTTTCGTCCGCTTCTTAAACTCACTTCGCTGCACGAAGCGAGCCCGAAATGGTGGAGATATCGCGCGCTGATCACCACCAGGATCCGTCAAGTATTCACGATAGCACGGCACGTCTCTTGCCAATAGGTCGTCGACAGATCGCAGCGGCTAAGAATAGTTGCCAACTCAGAACGAAGAGCGGCCGACAAAGAGTCCGCTCTCTGCACGTGCCACGCGGATATGACGAAGCAATGAATAAAAAGGTTGATCTGAGGGCCAGGGCAGAGGAATTCAAGTTTATCCGAGGTCTGCCTACTGTCAGTCGAAGTGGGTCGTCGATGTGGGACCTAGGTCCAATAGCAGAAAGACGGAAGCTTTTCATAGACTGCGATAATGCTCGATGCTGCGGCTTCACTGATCAATTCTCAAATTCCCGACGGACGCTCCCGTGTTGAGGGGCATGAAGTGCTCGTCAAAGCCCACCACCCAGCAGCCGTCGGGAGCGGAAAGCCCCGTGGCTGCGCGCCGCGCAGTCCGATGCGCTTGCCCACAGGTCCTCAGCTATGATCCGACGCAGCCCGCGCTCCGCATCCAGAATTAAATTGATTACGGGCGACTTCTGTCTCTGCGCACCTGATCCTTGCGGGTGCTACTGGTCCGCGATCCATCGGCAAATGAATGACATCGGCGAGCTAGAATTTCGTAGCAATCTCCGTACCGACTGAACCGAACGCCTCCAGGGAGGAAGGCATGACCGAGGACAAGAAATATCGTTCGCATCTCCCGATCGCCACTCCTGAGCGGACCGGGCTGATCACCTATGACGCAAAGGATCCCGACACCAAATTCCCGTCGATCGAGCAGTTGCGCCCACCGCAAGGCGCCCCCAACGTGCTGCTCATCCTTCTTGACGACGTTGGGTTCGGCGCCTCGAGCGCCTTTGGCGGCCCGTGCCAGACGCCAACCGCTGAACGGCTCGCGGCTGCCGGCCTTAAGTACAACCGCTTCCACACGACCGCCCTCTGCTCGCCCACTCGGCAGGCGCTTCTGACGGGGCGCAATCACCACTCGGCCGGCATGGGCGGCATCACCGAGATCGCAACGGGCTCGCCGGGGTACAGCTCGGTGCTCCCCAATACGATCTCGCCGCTCGCGCGGACGCTGAAACTCAACGGCTACTCGACCGCCCAGTTCGGCAAATGTCACGAAGTGCCCGTATGGGAGACAAGCCCGGTCGGGCCATTCGACGCATGGCCGACGGGCGGCGGTGGCTTCGAATACTTCTTTGGCTTCATCGGCGGTGAGACCAACCAATGGTATCCCTCGCTGTACGAGGGCACGACGCCGGTTGAGCCGAAAGGGACGCCGGAAGAGGGCTACCACTTCATGGCGGACATGACGGACAAGGCCCGAAATTGGATCGGGCAGCAGAAAGCCCTCGCGCCGGATAAACCGTTCTTCGTCTATTTCGCGCCGGGCGCGGCCCACGCCCCACACCATGTGCCCAAGGAATGGGCCGACAAATACAAGGGCAAGTTTGACCAAGGTTGGGACAAGCTGCGGGAAGAGACACTCGCCCGGCAGAAAAAGCTGGGCGTCGTCCCGAAGGACTGCCAGCTCACAGCACGCCACGCGGAGATTCCAGCCTGGGAAGAAATGCCGGAGGCACTGAAGCCGATCCTGCGCCGCCAGATGGAAGTCTATGCGGGGTTCCTGGAGTACGCCGACCACCATATCGGACGCCTGCTCGATGCCCTGAAGAAGCTCAACATCCTCGACGACACGCTCATCTACTACATCATCGGCGACAACGGTGCCTCGGCTGAGGGCACGCTGAACGGCACGTACAACGAGATGGCCAACTTCAACGGCTTGGCCGCGTTGGAGACGCCGGAATTTCTGATGGAACGATACGAAAAGCTTGGCGGGCCGGAGTCGTACAATCACTACGCCGTGGGCTGGGCGCACGCCATGGACACCCCCTACCAGTGGACGAAGCAGGTCGCTTCCCACTGGGGTGGCACCCGCAACGGCACCGTCGTGCACTGGCCGAAGCGGATCAAAGCCAAAGGGGAAATCCGCTCGCAGTTCCACCACGTCATCGACGTGGCGCCCACGATCCTCGAGGCGGCGGGGCTGCCGGAACCGGTCTCGGTCAACGGGATACAGCAGCGCCCCATCGAGGGCGTAAGCATGCTCTACTCATTCGACGACGCCAAGGCCGCCGAGCGCCACGAAACGCAATATTTTGAAATGCTCGGCAACCGAGGCATTTACCACAAGGGCTGGACCGCGGTGACGAAGCACGGCACACCCTGGGAACTCGTCGGCCGCAAAACCGTGGCTCTCGATGACGATGTCTGGGAGCTCTATGACACCAGCAAGGACTGGAG
>JAFAQA010000326.1 GCA_019246665.1 Hyphomicrobiales bacterium | reverse complement strand
CGAGCTCTCGCCCCAGCTAGGAAGAGGACATCATGACCGCGCTCGCGCGCCGAGGCTGGGTGCCGGACAAAGTTGAGGACTACGTCCTCGCGATCGCCGATGCGACGGGTCGGGAGCGCGCCGATAAGGTCGATGCGCAAATCCACGAGCTCATCGGCGAGAACCGGCGCATTCATGAGGATGAATGTGTAAACCTCAATCCGGCAACTAACGTGATGAACCCGAAGGCGGAGGCGGCGCTCGGTTCCGGCCTCGGCTCGCGGCCTTCGCTCGGCTACCCCGGCGACAAATACGAGATGGGGCTCGAGGCGATCGAGAAGATCGAGGTGATCGCGGCCGAGCTCGCGGCGGAAGTCTTCGGCGCGAGATACGCGGAAATTCGCGTGGCGTCGGGCGCCATGGCCAATCTCTACGCCTTCATGGCGACCGCGAAGCCCGGCGAGCGCATCATCGTGCCGCCAGCGAGCATCGGCGGCCACATCACCCATCACTCGCCGGGGGCTGCCGGGCTCTACGGCCTCGAGATTCATTCCGCCCCGATCGATCCTTCCGGCTACACAATCGACGTGGAGAAGCTTGGCGATCAGGCGCGCGCCTTGAAGCCACGCCTCATCACCATCGGCTGCAGCCTCAACCTTTTCCCGCATCCGATCCGCGAATTGCGCAAGATTGCCGACGAGGTCGGCGCGAGCCTTTTGTTCGACGCTGCGCATATGTCGGGAATGATCGCAGGCCGCGCCTGGCAGCAGCCGCTCGCGGAAGGCGCGCATCTCATGACGATGAGCACCTACAAAAGCCTCGGCGGGCCGCCTTCCGGCATGATCGTGACGAACGAACCCGAGCTCGCGAAAAGGATCGATGCCATCGCGTTTCCGGGGCTCACCGCCAATTTCGACGCGGCGAAATCCGCTTCGCTCGCCATTACGCTTCTCGACTGGAAGGAGCACGGTCGCGCCTATGCGGCGATGATGGCCGAAACGGCGTCAGCGCTCGCAAGGAGCCTTGCCGAACGCGGTCTCCCGGTGCATGCGCGCGAGCGCGGCTTCACGACATCACATCAATTCGCGCTTCAAGCTGCGCGCTTCGGCGGCGGGCAGGCGGCGTCACGCAAGCTCCGCCGCGCTCATATTCTCGCCTGCGGCATCGGCTTGCCGCTTCCCGAGGTCGAGGGCGAGATGAACGGCTTGCGCTTCGGCACGCCCGAAATCGTGAGGTGGGGAATGAGTCCCGAGCACATGCCGGAACTGGCGGCCCTCATCCAGCGCGCGCTCGTCGGCAATGAGGATGAGGCGAAGGTCGCGGCCGATGTTACCGCCTTCAGGCGCCGCTTCCGCGAGTTGCGCTTTGTTCGGTAGGGTCGCCGCACTTGGCAGTCTAGACCCGCACGCGTGACGCGCAGCCACAGCCAGATTAATGCACCACTGGCAACGTCGGCAGGGAACCATGTCGTCAAATTTAATCCTTGTTGCCGGACCGCCGGTCCGGGCATCAAGTTGGGAACCAACGGCAAAACGTCTACGGGAGGCGGGGTGGTATGTGCAGGTGCCGGACATATTGACCTACTATACCTCGCCGCCTGCCTGGAGCGCATGGACTCGGTGTCTTCTCGATCATATTGATGCCGTTGGTGACGCGATTGTGGTGGGGCATAGTTCGGCGAGCCCGTTAGTTGTGGATCTGGCGACCAAGCTGCCCGCGCGTGCGGTAATAATCGTAGACGGTGAAGTTCCCCCATCGCATGGCGCAGCCTCACCCGTCAGGCCCGCGTTACGCCAATTTATCCGAGGTCTTGCCGATGCTTCTGGAACGCTGCCGATCTGGTCAAAATGGTACTCCGGCGATCCCCACCGCACTTCGCTGATTGGCCTCGATATTCTGGCTACCGATCCCGTCGCTCTGGCGCATTTCGAAATTGGGCTTCCGAAAATGCGGGTCGAATGGTTTAACGATGTGATCGAACTCACAGCCTGGGATCACATACCTGCCGGCTATATCCAGACTTCAAAGATTTACGAACACGCAACGCTAGAAGCGCAGCGACGGGGGTGGCCAGTTGCGAGATTGCACGGTACCCATCTCGATCCAACTCTCCGTCCGGTAAAGACTGCGGACGCAATTCTTTCAATGTCTCATCAACTAACGGGGTCAAATAATTCGCTGTAGCCCTTCGCCTCAGTTAGACGCTCCGCTAAAATTACGTCGATGCGTCACTCCACATAGGTTTGCTAATTAGCTAGATTCCTCACTAGGCGTTTGGCCACCCGTTCACTCAGTCGCGGCAAATCCGAGCGGCTTCACACCCGCGCCGACGGCGGCGCCCGTCACCGCACCGGCGGTCACGGCCTGCGACGAGAGCTTCGTCGTCACGACGGCGGATGACACCGCCGACCCGCTCGCGAGGAAATCCGCGATCCCGTCCATGCTTTTCCCCGCGATGCGTTTGAGCGCCGTTGCGTCGAGCCGCGCCCAGGGGTCGGCGGGATCGCCAGCGGTCTCCTCCGAGCCGGTGACACGCTGGGCGCGTCGGTTCGAGGCATCGAAAACGTCCCAGACATAGGCGAGCGCGGTCTTGCCGTCCGGCGCCACACCCGCCGTTACATAACCCTTGACGCGAAAACGCGGCGCCTGTGAATCATCGACGAGCGTGACCTGGTGATCCGCGGCGGCTTGCACGAGCGCGGCATTCAACGCTCCGCTGACTTCGGCCGGAGGACCCTCGATCGCCTCGACCGCGATCGGCACTCCTGGCGCCATGCGTGGCGCCACGGAGCCCTCGAATCCCACCTCCTGGCACGCCATAAGCCCAAGAGGCGCGACGAATGCCGCAATCGATAAAAGCTTCGTTAAATACCGCCCCCCCGTCCGGCGTGGCCGCACGGTCCCAACGCTTTTCATTGACGCCTCCGCCTGCGCTTTTGAGTTGGCAGGACCGAGCCAGCATAGCCTCAACGGATCACGAGGTCGAGGCTCTTGCCGTTGATCGGCTCCGAGGCGCTTTCGCCGATGAGCGAGGTACGTCCGAGGCACATGGCGGTTTGGCTCTGCGAATCCATCAAGATCATATGGAGAAACATGCTCATGCCCGGCACGAGCACGAAATCGTTCGCCTCGTAAAACATGGGCGGATCCATCCAGGACGGGGTAAATTTCGCGCCGAGCGAGTAGCCGCAGGCGTTCAACCGATGCTTCGAAAGTCCGTGCCGGTCGAGCGTGCGGGCATGCGCCGCAAATACATCCCCGGCGGTGCGTCCCGGCCGCAGCTCCGCCTCGCAGGCAAGGAGAGCCTCACGCGCAGCGGCGTGGTAGCGCACATGCAACGGGCGCGGCGCGCCCACCACATGCGTACGCATCAAGGCGGCGTGGTAATGGCGCCAGATGCCGGCGAATTCGAGCGTGAGCTGGTCCTGTCCATCGAGCTTGCGCCGTCCCGACTTGTAGCGGCAGAGAAGCGCATCCTCGCCCGAGCCGATGATGAACTCATTCGCCGGATAATCCCCGCCGCCGCGAAAGATCGCATCGTGCATGGCGGCGAGGATCTCGCCTTCCTCGATCCCGCCGCGCAAGCGCGCGACCGCGGCCGTGTCCGCGGCGTCGGAAAGCTCGGCCGCGCGCCGCACATAGGCGATCTCCGTAGCGGATTTCACCGCACGCAAGCCCGGCACGAGGGACGAGGCCTCGACGAGCGCGGCGAAGCCCTCAAATTCCGCCTCGAGCCGATTGCCGTTGGCGTGCGTGAGGCCTTGCGTGTCGTATTCGGCGCCGATGCGCTTGCCGGAAAGGCCTAATTCTGTAGCCAGCGTCTTCAGATCTGCCGCTGGGGCGGCATGCTTCGCATCCTTCCAGATGCGAATATCGTCGATGATCGAGGTCTGGCGCGCCTGGCGCAGATCGGCGGAGCGGGTGAGGAGCGCCATCCGGCCGTCGAGCTTCACGATGAGGCACTGGAAGAAGCAAAAGCCGAAAGTGTCATAGCCTGTCAGCCAGTAAAGGCTCTCCTGCGCGAAGAGGAACATGGCGTCGAGGCCATTCGCCTCCATGCCGGCTTGCAGTCGCTCAAGCCTTTGCGTGAATTCGCGAGGGGAAAAATGCAGGGCCATGGAAGCTGCTCCTTGAACCAGGCGGCCCGACAACGTCGTGTCTTGCGTTCGTCGTCCGGTCGCGATTTCTTACCCGGTCGGAACAGTTCGAGACAGCCCAAGCGCTTCGATGCTGCAGTCGCAGGACTTGCGCCTCGACGGCCGCAGTGGTTTCTCGTCGCCCGCGCGGGTAAGATGATAACGATTCATGGGTTCAGCCGGTTCGCGAGGGAGGCTCAGGCAATGGCTCAAGCGCAGGGCGCGTCATGTCGGCGCGCCAAGGGCAGCGCCCAACGGACGAGAAGGATGCGGGCAGCTCTCGCGATCGTCGCCCTCGGCTTTTTGCTTTCCGGATGCGGAAATTGCGGCGGTTGGACGAACCCCTGGTATCGCGCCGCGCAGCCCCATTCCTGCGACTGAAACGCAGCGGGCCCGAGGCCCAAACCTTCACAGGTCCAATGAGGCGTTGACCGCGGCAGGCGGGGTGTGCGACTGCGTCACGCCCATTTCCGAGGAGAGCTGCCGAGATGTCCGATGCCGTTGCGCCCGATCTGCTCAAAGCCTTCGTCGAGCGGATCGAGCGGTTGGAGGAAGAGAAGGCCTCGATCGCGGGCGACGTGAAAGAGGTTTATGCCGAGGCCAAGGCGCAGGGTTTCGATACCAAGATCCTGCGCAAGGTCGTGTCGCTGCGCAGGCGCGACGCCGCCGAACGGCGTGAGGAGGAGGAGATCCTCGATCTCTACCTCCAGGCGCTCGGCATGATGGCCTGAAGGCTTCCCTGATGAAATTCACCTTGTCCTGGCTCAAGGATCATCTCGAGACCGATTCCCCGCTCGATGAGATCGTGGCGGTGCTGACGCGCATCGGGCTCGAGGTCGAGACCGTGGAGGACAAGGCCGCCGCGCTCACGCCCTTCACCATCGCGCGCGTCATCGAGGCGAAGCCACATCCCAATGCCGATCGCCTGCGCGTGTGCCTCGTCGACACGGGCGCCGGCGAGCCGGTGCAGGTGGTTTGCGGCGCGCCCAACGCCCGCACCGGCATGATGGGCGTGTTCTCCCCGCCGGGAAGCTATATCCCCGGCAAGAAGATCAGGCTCGGCAAAGGCGTGATCCGCGGCGTGGAGTCGAACGGCATGCTCGTCTCCGAGGCGGAGCTCGAGATTTCCGACGACCATGACGGCATCATCGACCTTCCGCAGGACGCGCCGCTCGGCGCGCCCTTCGGTCCCTATGCCGGGCTCGACGATGCCGTGATCGAGATCAATCTGACGCCGAACCGTCCGGATGCCGCTTCCATCCACGGCATCGCGCGCGATCTCGCCGCCGCCGGTATCGGCCGGCTCAAGGAAACGCCGATCGTGCCCGTCGAGGGCGGCTTTCCTTGTCCCGTGCCGGTTCGTCTCGATCTTTCGGGCGACGATGCGAAGCTCTGCCCTGCCTTCGCGCTTCGCTTCGTGCGCGGGTTGAAATGCGGTCCCTCCCCCGCCTTCATGCAGCGCCGGCTCAAGGCGATCGGGCTTCGACCGATCAACGCGCTCGTCGACATCACCAACTACCTGACCTTCGATCGCGGGCGGCCGCTTCATGTGTTCGACGCGAAGAGGGTGAAGGGCGCGCTCTCCGTGCGACGTGCCAGGAAGGGCGAGACGCTCGTCGCGCTCGACGGCAAGACGTACAGCTTCGATGAAAGCATGGTTGTGATCGCCGATGAGCAAGGCGTCGAATCGATTGGCGGCGTCATGGGCGGTGAAGCCTCGGGGTGCGACGAGAGCACGACCGATGTGCTCATCGAATCCGCGCTTTGGGATCCGCTCAATATCGCGGAGACCGGGCGCAGGCTCGGCATCAACACGGATGCGCGCTATCGTTTCGAGCGCGGCGTCGATCCGGCATTCACGATACCGGGCCTCGAGCTTGCGACCCGCATGGTGCTCGAATTCTGCGGCGGCGAAGCGTCCGAGATCACGCTCGCTGGCCGGATACCCGATCACCGTCGCACGATCGATTTTCCCTTGAGCGAGACGAAGCGCCTGACCGGGCTCGAGATTGACGACATCGCCGCGCTCACCACCTTGAGCCGTCTCGGCTTCAGCTTCTGCTCCGAAGATCGCCGCGCCAAAGTAGTCCCTCCTTCCTGGCGCCCCGACATCGAAGGCAAGGCCGATCTCGTCGAGGAGATCACGCGCATCAGCGGGCTCGATCGGGTGCCCTCGACGCCTTTTCCGCGCCTCGAGGCCACGGTGCTCGAGCCCGTCCTGACTCTTGCCCAGAAGCGCGTATCGCTGGCGCGGCGGGCGCTCGCCGCGCGCGGCATGGTGGAAGCCGTCACCTGGTCCTTCATCGGCAAAGCGGAAGCGGTGCATTTCGGCGGGGGCGCACCGGAGCTTGCGCTAGCGAACCCGATCGCCGCCGAGCTTTCGGACATGCGTCCGAGCTTGCTTCCCGGGCTATTGAAGGCGGCGCAAAAGAATACCGACAAAGGAAGGGGGGACCTCGCCCTCTTCGAGGTGGGCCAGGTTTTCCATTCGGACGAACCGGCAGGGCAGACCCTGCGTGCCTCCGGTGTTCGTCGCGGGCTCGCCGGCGCTGCCGGAACGGGACGGCATTGGTCGGGCAACGCATCCGTGGACGCCTTCGATGCCAAGGCCGACGCCTTTGCGCTTCTCGAAACGCTCGCCGTGCCGCTCGGCGGCGTCCAGGTCGTTCCCGGTGGACCGCCCTGGTTCCATCCAGGCCGTTCGGCGAAGCTGCAATTCGGACCGAAGGTTCAGCTCGGCGCCTTCGGCGAGCTGCATCCGCGCACCCTCGAGCTTCTCGACGTGAAAGGCCCGATCATCGGTTTCGAGATCACGCTCGACGTTTTGCCCGCACCGAAATCGAGAGCGACACGCGCGAGAGCCAAGCTCGCGCTTTCGGAGCTCCAGCCGGTGCGGCGCGATTTCGCCTTTGTCGTGGATAAGCAAGTCGCGGCAGGCGATATCGTCAAGACGGTGCAGAACAGCGATCGCACGCTCATCGCCGACGTCGTGGTTTTCGACGTTTATGAAGGTGCGGGGCTCGACGTCGATAAGAAATCCGTTGCCGTCGAGGTCACATTGCAGCCGGTCGAGAGGACGCTCACCGACGCTGAGCTCGAGGCGATCTCGAGCAAGATCGTTGCCGAGGTGTCTCGCAGGCACGGAGCGACACTCAGGGGTTAGGCACGGATCGTCATCGCGGGGCTTTGCCCGGTTGTCTTCGCCCTCTCCTGCGAATGCGCGCCCAAAGTCGTGGATGGCTGGCCGACGCCCGGTCATGACGGGACAGGCCGTTCACCTCTCGCATCACGGGGCTTTGGCTCGTTGATCTGAGCCTCTTGTACTTCACATCTGCGCGAAGACTAAGAACGTCACTCGCGCCATGAAGCTTGGAGTGTGCCGTTTCGGCTTGCGTCTTTCCATCCTCGCTGATCAAATCGGCTTGCCCGCCTTCGACACGCGCCCGTTCAAGAGCGCCGCGAATTGGATCGAAGCGTCGAGCAGGGAGGATGAAGTTGCGCAGACGAGATTTCCTCAAAGCCGCCGCCGCGACGTCGATCGCTGCGCCGACGCTTGCCGCCCCTTCCTTGGCGCTCGGCGCCGAACAGCGGGTGATGAAATTCACTCCGCAAGCCGATCTCTCCGTCATCGATCCGATCTGGACGACGGCGACGGTGACGCGAAACCACGCCTTCCTCGTCTTCGACACGCTTTACGGCCAGGACAACAGCTATCGCGCGACGCCGCAGATGGCCGAGGGCGCGACGACCGAGAATGATGGCAAGCTGTGGAAGATCGTGCTGCGGCCTGGCCTCAAATTCCATGATGGCAGTGCGGTCCTGGCGAGAGACTGCGTCGCGAGCATTCAGCGCTGGGGTAAGCGCGACGCCTTCGGCCAGGCGCTTCTCGCAGCGACGGACGAGCTCTCGGCGCCCGACGACAAGACCATCCGGTTCCGCCTGAAGCGGCCGTTTCCGCTGCTTCCCGATGCGCTCGGCAAATGCACGGCTCTTCCGCCTTCGATCATGCCCGAGCGCATCGCGAAGACCGATGCCTTCACCCAAATCACCGAGATGGTCGGGAGCGGGCCCTATAAATTCGTGCCCTCTGAACGCCTCATCGGCACGCGCACCGTCTATGAACGCTTTCCCGATTACAAGCCACGCGAGAACGGCACTCCGCAATGGACCTCCGGCCCGAAGATCGCGAATTTCGATCGCGTCGAATGGATCACGATTCCCGACACCTCGACCGCGGCTTCCGCCTTGCAGACAGGCGAGATCGATTGGCTCGAGCAGCCTTCGCCGGATTTGCAGCCGCTTCTCGCCAAGGACAAGACGGTCACGGTCGCGATCAAGGACCCGACCGGCGCCATTGCCATCATGCGCATGAACCAGCTCGTGCCGCCCTTCGACAACCCGGCGATCCGCCGCGCTCTTCTCGGCGCCGTCGACCAGGACGAATACATGGTCGCGGTCGCGGGTTCCGACAAGGAGATGTGGAGGACCGGCGTCGGCGTCTTCCTCCCAGGCTCTCCGCTCGAGAACGATGCCGGCATGGAGGCGCTGAACGGCAAGCGTGATGTCGAGAAGGTGAAGCGCGAATTGAAGGCCGCCGGTTACAAGGACGAGAAGATCGTCATTCTCGGCGTCACCGATCTCGCCAATCTCAAGGCCGAAGGCGATGTCGGCTCCGACATGCTCATGAAATGCGGCATGAATGTCGATTACCAGACGATGGATTGGGGGACCGTGGTCGCGCGCCGCGCGAAGAAGGAGACGCCCGAGCAAGGCGGGTGGAACATCTTCTTCACCGGCTGGGGCGGCATCGACATGCTCAACCCGGTCGGCCACTTGTCGCTGCGCGGCAACGGGCTCGACGCCTGGTTCGGCTGGCCGACCGCTCCGAAGCTCGAGGAGCTCCGCAATGCCTGGATCGAGGCGCCGGATGCGGCGACGCAAAAGAAGCTCGCGGCCGAGATCCAAAAGCAGGTGTTCATCGACGTGCCGTATATCCCGCTCGGCCAATATTACTTGCCGGTGGCCTTCAAGAAATACGTCACCGGTGTGCTCACCGGGTTCCCGATCTTCTGGAACGTGAAGAAGGAAACGTAGATCAGCCGCCATGGCCAAGCGTCCGGCCCGCACCAAGTGCGGGCACGACGTGCGATAAGGCGTCTGCCCTCACTCACCAGGGTCCAACACCTCGTCCTTGTCGGGTGTCAGCTCGGCCATCCATGCCTTCGGCCCACCGTCATCACCGGACTTGGTCCGGTGATCCACGACATCCAAGGGGCGCAAAGGCTTGGATAGCGGGCAGACGCGCACGGCCATGACGGCTGGGTTCACACCAAATTTGGAGTCCCCCCATGCGTTTCCTGATCGCGCAATTCTCACATGAGACGAACACCTTTTCGCCTGTGCCGACGAAAATCGATCGGTTCTGCCGGGAAGGCGAAAAGCCCCTGTCGGGCGAAGCCGCCATCGCGCATTACCGCGGCACCGGCACGTGCATGGGCGGTTTCCTCGACGTCGCGGC
>JAFAQA010000325.1 GCA_019246665.1 Hyphomicrobiales bacterium | reverse complement strand
ACTAAGTTCGAGCTGGTGATCAACGCGAAGACTGCCAAGGCCCTCGGGATCGAGGTGCCGATTTCAATACAGACGCTCGCTGACGAGGTGATCGATTAGCCGCAGCTTCGGCCGCGCGCTGCTGCACCTGCTCAGGTCTCCAATTGGCCCTATGCGGATATCGCGGAATGTCCACTTCATGTCTGCTTCTGAATGTACAGCGGGCGTAGGATTTGTGATCGCCGATACCCGTTTATGACCCAAAGCGGCGGTTGGCTATCCCCTAATGCGCCGATCGCACGCGCCGTTTTGCCGCGAGTTCGGCATCCTCATCACGCAGGCGCGCGGCATGGCGTCGAGCAGATCATCCCTCTAACGATGTGCCGCCAGCGCGCTGGCGGCACATCGTACGGGACGTCTATGCTGCTGCTTTCGCGGCGACTGCGCTAGCCGCCTTGCGAATTGCAGCGAGCACTTCTTTGGGGCGCGAGAGCATCGGGACGTGACTGCTCTTGACTTGCACGATAGTGGCACCCATGCGTTTCGCGTATGTGCGCTGCAACTCGGGATGGACGGTGTGATCCTCGGTCGCGAGGATGTACGTGGAAGGCTTCGACTTCCAAGCGTTGCCGTCCAGCTTGTGGGTGAACAGGTCCGCCGCCGGCGCGAAGTGGGTCGCATAGACGACTCCTTGCTCTTCGGCGGACAGATCACCGGCGAAAGCCTTAGGCCCGTCCGGCTTTAGCCAGACTCGGCCGTCGATGACTTCGACGTGATTGAAGATGTCCGTCTTCGGGAACTTCTCCTGTTGTTGCTGCGCGGTCTCTGTCTCGTCCGGGCACAGCGCCGCGATGTAGACCAGCGCAGCAACGCGGGGATCGATGCCGGCGTAGGTGATCACCGCGCCACCATAGGAGTGCCCGACGAGAAGGATCGGCCCGCTGACCCGGCCGAACGTGCGGATGGTTGCCTCGACGTCGGACTTCACCGAGTCGAGGCCGTACTGCGCCGCCATCACTTCGTGGCCATCCGCTCGCAGCGCCGGTATCAGCTTGTTGAAACACGAGCCATCGGCCCAAATGCCGTGGCAGAACACGATGCTTGGCTTGTTCGATGCGTTCACTTTGGTTGCTCCTCTTGATGGAAAAGGCATGATTGCCGCCAGGCTGGCCCCGGCGACGAGCAACTGGCGACGAGTCGTACCTGAACCCGTCGTAGGTCCTTTTTCACTCATGGTTGGCTCCCTTCATGGTCAACTCCCTGGTCGTTTGTGGGCCAGAAGTCGGCGGGGATGACCTAGGGTCGGTCGGACCCGGCGTTGACCTCGGCATGATCGAGGATCGGCGCTCGGACCGAGCGAATCCTGGGGGATATTCTCAAAAGTTCTTATGATGGCTACGTTTCCTCAAAAGTTCTGACGAAGGGTATGGTGGCCGGAGTGGGGTATGCCCCTTAGTATAGAAGGCAGTCAGCCGGTTTACGCCTTGGGCGAGTGCGAGATAAACATCGCACAGCGCGAACTTCGCATTCGTGGATTGCCCGCACCGATTGGTGGGCGCGCCTTCGAGTTCCTCGAAGTTCTGGTCCGGTCCGCCGGCAAACTCGTCACAAAAGACGAATTGATGAGCCGCATCTGGCCTGGCGCTGTGGTGATGGAACACACGCTTCAGGTTCACGCGGGGGCAATTCGCAAGGCGCTCGGCCCTCATCGGGATGTGCTCAAGACCGAGTCCCGCCGCGGCTATCGGCTGCTCGGTGACTGGACCATGCAAAATCGCACCGCGGCAATCCCGCCAATCGGTCCCACGCAAATCCACGTCAAGGATGAACTCGCCCGGACCAACGTCGCGCTGGCCGCAGCACCGCTAATCGGCCGATCCGCAGACACACAGCGGTTGCTGGACTTTCTGTCCGCCTATCGGGTCGTGACCCTGACCGGGCCGGGCGGGATCGGAAAAACGACCCTCGCCCTTCATCTTGGGCGCAAACTTTTATCGGAGTTTGCCGACGGCTGTTGGTTTGTCGAGCTGGCCTCGTTGTCTGATCCCGCTCTGGTTCCGTCCGCGGTGGCCAGCGTTCTTGGCCTGATGCTCATCGGGAACGACATCTCGAGCGCAACGGTCGCTGGGGCGATTGGTCGGCAGCGTATGCTGCTTATCCTCGACAATTGCGAGCATGTCATCGACGTTGCGGCCGAGCTTGTCGAGGCGATCGTGAGCCGATGTCCCAACACCACGCTATTGACGACCAGTCGGGAAGTCCTTCGGGCTGACGGCGAACATGTTTATCGGGTGCCGCCGCTTGCTGTGCCACCGCGGGAAGCAGCACGCGACATTCTGGACCACAGCGCGGTCGAGCTTTTTGTCACCAGGGCCAAGGCGTTCGATTTGAACTACACGCCGATCCCTCATAAGCTCCCGCTCATCGCCGACATCTGTCGGCGACTGGACGGCATTCCTCTGGCGATCGAGTTCGCGGCGGCGCGAATGCCGGCGCTCGGACTTGAGCGCCTCGCGATTGGTCTGGACAATCGCTTTGATCTGTTGACCAGCGGCCGCCGCACGGCGCTGCCGCGGCATCGCACTCTGCGTGCAATGCTTGATTGGAGCTACGATCTCCTGACAGAAGAAGAGCGGGCATTGCTGTGCCGGCTCGCCATTTTTCGGGCCGGTTTCACTCTCGATGGCGCGGGTGCAGTCAGCGGAGGCGAATTGGCGGGGCTTGCCGACGGCATCGCCTCTCTGCTCGACAAATCGCTTGTCGCGGTCGATCCGTCTGAGGTGGGTTCACGCTGGCGACTGCTGGAAACCATCCGGTCGTATGCGGTCGAAAAGCTCGCAGAGCGCGGCGAGGCGGACGAGGCCGCGCGCCGTCACGCAACGTATTTCCGCGACCTTATCGCATCCGCAGTGCCGGACTTCAGATCCCGCATTCCGACAGAGGAGCTCGCTCGCTGTAGTCGGGAGGTCGACAACGTTCGCGCTGCACTCGATTGGTCCTTCGGCCCAGGGCGATCCCCTGCGCTCGCCGTCTCGCTGACAATCGCAGCGATCCCCCTGTGGGAGCATCTGTCATTGATGGAGGAGTGCCGCGGTCGTGTCGAGCAGGCACTCGCTGCACTCCACGCCGCGACGGGCGGGGACACACGCTTAGAAATGCAGCTAAACGCTGCGCTTGGTGGGTTGGTAAGGGCGATAGCATTTCCTGAACCTAACGTCCTCGAAATGCTACCGGCCTTGGCGAAAGCCCTTCAGCTCGCTGAGAGCCTCGGCGACGTCGACCAACAATTGCGCTCGCTCTGGGGTCTGTGGCTGCTGGAAGATCGGAAAGCCCTAAGAGTGGCGCAGCAATTCTCCGCTCTAGCGACAATGCCAGCCGATCGACTTGTTGGTGAGCGAATGATCGGCAGCTCATACCATTTTCGCGGCAATCAGCGCAGCGCGCGGCATCACATCGAACGCGCCCTGGTTTATGACACCGGTCGTGGCCCCGGGTCGCCCATAATTCGCTTTGGGATGGACCACCGCCTAATAGCGCAGGCATACCTGGTACGGATCCTTTGGCTGCAGGGTTTTCCGGAGCGGGCGCTGCGCACTGCGGAGAGCGTGGTCGAGCGCCTGCAGGTGATCGATCACGCGAACTCACGGTGCACCGCTCTGGCCCAAGCGGCATGTCGGATCGCGCTATGGATCGGCAATCTGGACCTGGCCGAGCAGTACATTGGCCACCTACATGACGTCTCAACAACGCATGCGCTGACGCTATGGCGGGAGTGTGGTCGTGCCTATCAGGGCCTGCTTTTCATCAAGCGAGGAGACCTACAAGGTGGAATATCGCTCCTTCGCGCCGGCTTCGATGCGCTCTACGCCCCCGCTTTCAGCGGCTATCGGCTGCTCATTTTCCTCGGAGAACTAGCAGAAGCCCTGGGCCATGCCGGACAGGTCTCGGAGGGACTCGTGACCGTGGAGAAGGCGATCGATCGCGCCGAACGCACCGACGAGGGATGGATCATGGCCGAATTGCTGCGCATCAAAGGCGAGCTACTCCTCTTGCAGCGAGAGCAAGGCGCGGCGGTGGCGGCTGAGGATCATTTCCGTCGAGCACTCGATGTCGCACACCAGCAGGACTCACTCTCCTGGGAGCTGCGCGCTGCAACCAGCATGGCCCGACTACTCTGCGATCAGGACCGTTCGGGCGAAGGGGCGGCAATTCTCCAGCAAGTCTACGGCCGCTTCACCGAGGGATTCGATACGGCCGATGTGCGCGCCGCACGTGCGATCCTCGGATCTTTCCCGACCTAAGCGCAGCGCAGATTGCAATGTTGCCGGGTAGGCGGCGCCGATCGCGGCTTGTTAGAGCCTAAAGCAAGGATCGTAAGGCACCCACCGCTGCGGCCGATTGTCCAACTCATGGGAACTTTTCGGCCAGCGATAACATGTGAGCGTACCCTAAGGCTGGGATGATTCAATAGCTGGCCACATGCCGCCTGATGGCCCTAAACGGGCATCGTGGAATGTCCACTTCATGTCTGCTTCTGAATTTACAGCCGTCATAGAG
The DNA here is from genome assembly GCA_019246665.1 of Hyphomicrobiales bacterium. Lineage (GTDB taxonomy): Bacteria > Pseudomonadota > Alphaproteobacteria > Rhizobiales > Beijerinckiaceae > GAS188. Next base: position 105 of record JAFAQA010000325.1, on the reverse strand, counting down.
TTGGCGATCGCCGATATCCGCTGATGACCCCAAGCGGACATCAAGGCGTGTACTTATAAATCGCCAGCCAATGACCGCACCATTTACTCACAACGTCTCGGCCAA
>JAFAQA010000322.1 GCA_019246665.1 Hyphomicrobiales bacterium | reverse complement strand
CTCCACGGATCATGCACTACGCCCGTCCCGCCGTGCTCGACAGTTTCGCCGGATCGATGCCGAGCTGGCGCATCACCATGCCGTAGCGCGCCTCAGCCGGCGTATCGAAGATGAGATCGGGCGTGGCCGAAGAGGACAACCAGCTATTCTCCTGGATCTCGGATTCGAGCTGGCCTGGTCCCCAGCCCGCATAGCCAAGCGCGAGAGCCGCGCGGTGCGGCCCTTCGCCCTTGGCGATGGCGCGCAGGATGTCGACGGTCGCGGTGAGGCACATCCGCTCGTCGATCGGCAAGGTCGTATCCTTGATGAAGAAGTCGGCCGAATGCAGGACGAAGCCGCGCGCCTTGTCGACCGGGCCCCCCTGCAGCACTTCGATCCCCTCGGCGCCTGCCGGGAGCCGGATGCTGTCCCCATCCTCGATGATCTGCAGTTGCACGAGAAGCTTGCGGAATACGATGTGCGAGGCCGGCTTGTTGATGACGATGCCCATCGCGCCCTCGTGCGAATGTGCGCAAAGGTAAATGACGCTCTTGGCAAAGCGTTCGTCCATGAGGCTCGGCATGGCGATCAACACCTGGCCATCGAGGTAGAGACTCTCGCCTCGTCGTTTCTGGATCCGCCGGGTCATAAAAGGGATGCTAGGCTTCGCGGAGGAATTTTCAACCCGCGATCCTTCCGGGCCGCAAGGCTCGCGCGCAATATCACGGCCGAAGATGCGCTCACGCGATCGTGGCTCGCTTTTCGCCACGATCATCGAATAAAGCGCTGGTGATGATCACCCGGCGTCAATCGCTCCTTTATGCTGCCGGCGCGAGCCTCTTCTCGAGCATGCTGGGCTTGCGCCAGGCGGTCGCCGAGAGCTCTCCTGCCACGTCCCCTTGGTCCGTCGGGCTCGGCGCCCGCATGCGCCTCGTGCGCGGCGCACCGCTCGGCAGTCCGGAAGCTCCCGCGGCGGGGATCGAGATTGGGCTCGAGCCCGGGTTCAGGACCTATTGGCGCATGCCGGGCAGCGCCGGCGTGCCGCCGGTATTCGATTGGTCCGCCTCGAAAAATCTCGGGGCGGTGTCGCCCGATTGGCCAGCGCCAAAGCGGCTCGAAGAGGAGGGCGTTTCGGTGATCGGCTATGCGGGCGACAGTGTCGTGCTGCCGCTTCGCGTCACCGCGACCGATCCGGCAAAGCCCGTCGAGCTTGTGCTTTCGCTGACCTATGCGGCCTGCAAGACGATCTGCGTGCCCGAGAAGGGAGAGGCCTCGCTCACGCTCGAGCCAGGTGCCCCGGAGGGCCTCTATTTCGCTTTGATCGAGGCCGCGAGGCGCGAGGTTCCCAAGCGCGTCCAGCCGGCGGTTCTGGGGCTTGAGCGGCCCCAAGCCGCAAGGCTCTCGCTCGAAAAAGACGATCCGTCGCTGGCTTTGAGCCTCAACCTCGCCGTTGGCGAACATGTACTCGACATCTTCGTCGAGGGGCCGGAGAATTGGCTTTTCGGCGCCCCGAAGCCCATCGCGAATGCCGGGGGCGGGGAGCTTCGGCTGCCGCTTCTCGATCATCCCAAATGGGTGGACCGGGCCGCGGAAATTCCCTTCACGGTGACCGTCCTGACCGATATGCGCGCGCTCGAGACGCCGATCCGCGCCAAGGCGACGAGCTGAGGCAAGCTCGCCTCAGGCCTGTTTCAGGCCCCCATCAGGACTGCTGTCTCGCAGCCTACAAGCGGAAGTCCTCGCCGAGATAGAGACGTCGCACCTCGGGATGGGCGACGACGTCGTCCGCGGAGCCTTCCATCAGCACCCGCCCGGCGTGGATGATGTAGGCGCGATCGATCAGGCCCAGCGTCTCGCGCACATTGTGGTCCGTGATCAGCACGCCGATGCCGCGTCCCTTGAGGTGGCGCACCAGCTCCTGAATATCCCCGACCGCGATCGGATCGATGCCGGCGAAAGGCTCGTCGAGCAACATGTAGTTGGGCCGGCCGGCGAGCGCGCGCGCGATCTCGCAGCGGCGTCTCTCGCCGCCCGACAATGCGATCGAAGGAGTCTTGCGCAGGCGCGCGATGTTGAATTCCTCGAGCAGCGCGTCGAGCTCGCGCTGGCGGCGCCTTTTGTCGGGCTCGATCACCTCGAGCACGGCGCGCACATTGTCCTCGACATTGAGGCCCCTGAAGATCGAGGCTTCTTGCGGCAGGTAGCCGACGCCGAGTCGCGCGCGGCGATACATCGGCAGATGGGTCACGTCATAGCCGTCGAAATAGATGTGTCCAGCATCGGGGGCGAGGAGGCCCGTGATCATGTAAAAGACGGTGGTCTTGCCCGCGCCATTCGGGCCGAGCAGGCCGACCGCTTCGCCTCGCATCAATTCGAGACTGACATGTTCCACGACCTTGCGAGCGCCGAAGCTTTTCTCAAGACCCTCGACGGTGAGATAACCATCCCTCGCCACGAGGTTGAAATGCGGAGGCGCGACCTCCTCTGCGGCGTTTTCGGCGAATCCTTCCGCGTGGTCGGCCTGGCCGACGGCGGCACGCTTTGGGATAAAGGATGAAAGTCGATCGAGCAAACCGGTTCCGATGCGTGATTTTCCCTGGCGGGGAGAGTTTCCATCATCCAAAAAGCGATTGCTCTTTGGATCTTACGAGATCGTTAAGCCTCGAATTGTCAAAAATATTCGTCCACTGGATGGCATTCGATTTGATCCGCTTGGCTTCGGCACGGTGATCGACTTTTGCTAAATTTTTCGCGCGCGTTCTATACCGGGCGTTGCCCGGAAGCAAAAACAGGGTTGCTTTTTGCGAATCATGCGTCCTTGCGCCCATTTCCGCAGGCGGAATTCAGCATGTTCGTCGCGC
>JAFAQA010000318.1 GCA_019246665.1 Hyphomicrobiales bacterium | reverse complement strand
CGAGCGAACGAAGGCGTATCAAGGATGCACGTGTCGCGAACCGTCCGCGGAGCACCCTCGATCTGCGAGCGCCTCGCGCACGCTCGCCACGGCCTGGTCGATGTCACGCTCCTGCGTGAGATAATTGCAGACCGAGACGCGCATCACGCGCATGCCGCGCCAGGTGACGCCGCCGAACCAGGCGACACCTCTTTCCTGGATGCGGTGGATCATCTCGTCGGTCGCCCGATCATGATTGCCGTCATCCGCCAGGAAGCGCACGAGGCCCTGGTTGATGATCGGCTCCGCCACGACCTCGGTGCCGGGAAGCTCGCCGATGCCGGTGACCAGGCGTTTCGCGAGCGCGCAGCAGCGCTCCACGATTTCGCCGATCCCATCCCGCCCGAGCGCGCGGATCGCCGCATAAGCGGGAAAGCCGCGACCGCGCCTCGACCATTCCGGATTCCAATCCTTCTGATTGCGCAGCTCCTCGAGCGGAACGGCGTAGCTCGTCTCTTGCGAAAAGGCCGCGCGATGCGCCAAGGGGTGTGCGACGAAGACGAGCCCTGATTCAAAAGGCAGGTTCAGCCATTTATGGCCGTCGGTCGCCCAGGAATCGGCTTGCTCGGCGCCGTCGAGGAGATGTCGATGGCGGTCGCTCGTCGCCGCCCAAAGCCCGAAGGCGCCGTCGATATGCACCCAGGCCTTCGCCTGGTGCGCCATCGGACACGCACGCGCAAAAGGATCGAAGACACCCGTGTTCAAATCGCCCGCTTGCAGCCAGACGATGACCGGGTCGTGCCCCGCCGCGCGCAGCGCCGCTTCCAGCTTGCCGATCTCGATGCGCCCGGAATTGTCGGCGCCCACATATTCGATCGCGTCGGTGCCGACGCCGAGCAAGCGGGCGGAGCGCAAGGTCGACTCATGCCGGTTCTGCGTCGTCAGGATGCGGAGGGGCGGCGCGCCCGCGAGACCCTTACGCTCGACATCCCAGCCGCGATCGGCCAACAGCTTGTGGCGCGCCGCCGCGAGCGCGGTGGTGTGCGCCATCTGGCAGCCCGTCACGAAAGCGAAAGACGCCGATCGAGGGATGCCGAGGAGCTCCTTCATCCATTCGCCGCAAACCTCCTCGACCACCGCCTCCGCCGGTGCCGTGACGTTCGAGGCCGCGTTTTGATCCCAGACGGAGGTGAGCCAGTCGGCCGCGATCGCGACCGGGAGGTTGCCCCCAATCACCCAGCCGAAGAAGCGCGCGTTGGAAGAACCGAGAATCCCACCCTCGACATCTCGGACGAGCTCGTCAATGACCTTCTCGGGCGCCATGCCCGTTTCCGGGACCGGCTTCCCGAGACGCGAGCGCAGCTCTTCGGTTGTGGCAGTCGCTGAGATCGGCCGGTTCTGCACTGCTTCGAGATATTGCGCCGCATGCGCCGCGGCGCGATCAAGGACATGGGTCATGGGTCCCATCCGGATCGATGGATTGAAGATAGCGAAGCTTTGTCATCTTTCGTCGTCAGATGCTACGGCCGCGCCCGTATCGTCGCGGGACGCTAAGAGGCTCGTGACGCTTTTCAAAAGCGACGTCGGCAATTGTGACTTTGGCGATTCGACTTCAGCAAGCTGAATTTACCGAGGCGCGCTTTACCGGCCGCGGCAAATTCGGTTATCCGCGATGCTTCGGTCGCGGCCGTAACGCAACGACCCGGCAAAACCCCATGGTCGCGGCAATGAACAGCAAGAACGCTCATGAAGCCATGAGTCGGGCCGACCTCGGTGAGGCCGGTGATTGGGATGGCTTGGCTTCCAGCCCAGGCAGCTTGTGGCGGGACGAATGAGCAACCGCATCATCAAGGGGACAGAGGTGACGAGCGCTTGGAGCCGGCGCGTCTTCGTCGCGGTCGTCGCCATCACGCTTGCGAGTCAATTTTTCCGTGCCTCGACGAGCGCGCTCGGCCCGGAGCTGATGCGCGACCTTTCTCTCTCGCCGCAAGGGCTCGGCCTCGCCAACGCGGCGTTCTTCGTCTCGCTCACCGCCGCGCAGATTCCGATCGGCATGTTGTTCGATCGGTTCGGCCCTCGTCGCGTGGTCACCGTGCTCACCGTCTTCACGGTGCTCGGCGCGGCGCTGCACGTGGTGGCGCAGTCGCAAGCCTTGTTCGTGCTCGCCCGGTTTCTCGTCGGACTCGGCTGCGCCGGCAGCTTCATGGCCGCCGTGGTCTTGTGCGTGCGCTGGTACGCGGGACGCAATTTCTCGACGATGCTTGCCCGCGTCTTTGCGCTCAGTGGTCTCGGCTATCTCCTTGCCGGAACGCCTTGGGCGGCATTCGTGGATTGGGTTGGCTGGCGTGCCGGCTTCGCCGCCTCGACGCTCTTTGCCGCCGCGACCGGCTACCTCTACTTCGCGCTCGTGCGGGATCATCCGGTTCAGGACGTCATCATACGGCCCGAGAAGCTGCGCGACATCGTGGCGGGCTTCCGCGACGTGTGGAGAACGGCGGGCCTTGCACCGATCCTCGCCATGCACTTCGTCTCCTATGCCGCATTCATCACGGTATTCGGCGTCTGGGCAGGACCCTATCTCAATGATGTCTACGCTTTCGATCCCGTCGCGCGTGGCAACGTGCTCGTGATCATGGCGGCAGCGCAGATCCTCGCGACGCTTGGCTACGGCCCGCTCGATCGCTGGCTGCCGCGCCGGATCATTGTCATCCTCGCGTCCGTGATCAGTATCCTGACCCTCGCGGTGCTCATCGTCGTGCCGCATCCTCCGGCACAAATCGCAGTTCTTATGCTGATCGTCTTCAGCGGGGTCACCTCCTTCGGCGTCGTGAACGTCGCCGACGCCAATAGCCGCTTTCCGGCGCGGATCGCAGGACGCGGCGCCACGGCGGTCAATCTCTTTCAGGTGATCGGCACCTCGGTGCTACCGATCCTGAGCGGCATGGTG
>JAFAQA010000525.1 GCA_019246665.1 Hyphomicrobiales bacterium | reverse complement strand
GATGCGCGGCAGCATCGAGTCCCTCGGCCTTGGCTTGTGCGACAACACCGGAATCGATCCAGGCGCCGGCATTTTCCTCTGTCCCGTCGATGCCGTCCGTGTCGCATGCAATGGCGGAGACGCCTTCGAGCCCGCCCAGATGCAGCGTGAGGGCAAGAAGAAATTCCCCGTTCCGACCGCCGCGCGGCCGCGATGCCGACTTGCCTAAGTCCGCGGTCGCCGTTCCCGTATTCGGCTTTACTGTCACCGTCGTCTCGCCTCCCGAGAGCAGCACGCAGGGCTTGCGCGCCGGCTCACCATGACGTGCGGCGCTTTGCGCAACGCCCGCCAGCACGGTCGCGACCGCGCGCGCCTCTCCCTCGATCGCATCACCCAGGATGAGCGGGGCGATGCCCTTGCGGCGAGCCGCCGCCGCGGCGGCATCGAGCGCCATTTTCGGTGTCGCGAGCATGACGATCTCATGCCCCGCAAAACTCTCGTTTGGCGCGCTGTTGGCGGAAATCGCGCGCTCGAGCTTTGGCGAAATCTCGATCCCGTAATGCTTGAGTATAGCAAGCGCCACGTCGGGTCGCGCGCCGCCGGGAACTGTCGGCCCCGAACCGATCACCGCCGGATCATCCCCTGGGACATCGGAGATGAGATAGGTCACGCAACGGGCGTGGCGCGCGACCGCCGCAAGTCTGCCGCCCTTGATGGCGGAGAGCGCCTTCCTCACCGTGTTCATCTCGCCGATGGGCGCGCCCGATTCGAGCAGCTCGCGGTTCAAGGCACGCTTTTCCTCGAGCGTGATGCCGGGAGCCGGCAAGGTCAGAAGAGCCGAGGCGCCTCCCGAGATGAGGCAGATGACGAGATCGTCAGGCCCTGCCGATTTGGCAAGAGCGAGAATGCGCTTCGCGGCGCGCTCACCCGCCGCGTCCGGCACGGGATGGGCAGCCTCCACCACCTCGACATGGCGCGTCGGAGCGCCATGTCCGTAGCGCGTGACCACGAGCCCCTCGCAAGGATGAGGCCAGGCATTCTCGAACGCGCGTGCCATGCTCGCCGCCGCCTTGCCGGCGCCGATCACGATCGTGCGGCCCCTGGGTGGCGCGGGCAAACGACCCTCGAATTGGCCCTCGGGGCGCGCCGCGGCGAGCGCCGCCTCGAATAGTTCGAGGAGGATGGCTTTGTCGCTCATTCCCGTCCGCGGTGCCGGCGGGGGCTTGTCGCAAGGCGGTGAGGGCACCGCGGGCTCTCCTTGCGCGAGCGCCGGCGCGGCTCGCGACCTGCTTTTGTTCTCGCGAAACGCCGAAACGACGGGCACCGGAAGCGCCGGGATCGTCGCGCCCGTCTCGTTCTCGAGCCGATGGCCGAAAATCCGGCGCTCGGCAAAGTGAGGATCCTCGACAGCATCGCGGAGATCCTGGAGCACCGTGCAGCAGCAATCCTTCGTCTCGAAGATTTGGCGCCAATGGTCCGAAGGATGCGCCATGATGATCTCGCCCACGCGCCGGCGGGATCCATCGGGGTCACGATCATCGAGGCGCCACTTGGCCTCGAGACCGATCGCTTCGCAAAAGCGGTCCCAGAATTTCTGCTCGAGCGCGCCGACCGCAAGCATCTTGCCGTCTGCTGCGGCATAGAGATTGTAACGCGGGCTCTTCCCCATCAGCCTGCCTTCGCCATTTCCGAGCCAGCGCCCGGCCGCGAGACCTTCAGCGAGCGCAAGTGGCATGAAGGTGAAGACGTTCTCCGTCATCGCGATGTCGAGATGACAGCCGGCACCGCTCGCCTCGCGCGCGCGAAGGGCGAGGAGGATGTTCATGACGGCGGGATAGCTGCCCCCACCGATATCCGCCACGAGAGCCGGCGGCACGACCGGCGCGTCCTTCGAGCCGAAGGAGAGCGAAAGCACGCCGGCATCGCCAATGTAGTTGATATCATGACCGGCGCGGTCGCGCCTGGAGCCGTTTTGGCCGTAACCGGTGATCGAGCAATAGACGAGGCGCGGGTTCAGGGAGGCAAGTGTGTGATAACCGAGCCCGAGCCGCTCCATGACGCCAGGACGGAACTGCTCGACGAGAACATCCGCGTGGCGCGCGAGCTCGAGAATGCGGGCCTTGTCGGCGTCATTTCTGAGATCGGCGACCAGACTCTCCTTGCCGCGATTCAAGAGCGAAAAAAGCGCGCTTTCGCGCCCGAA
>JAFAQA010000517.1 GCA_019246665.1 Hyphomicrobiales bacterium | reverse complement strand
GCACGTCGAAGAAGCGCCCGACCCGCAGGGCTTTGTCGGCGGGACGCTTGCCGAGCGCCGTGAGCACCAGGTCTTGGCGAATGCGCACCTCGTTCTTGGCATCGATCAGATCGTCGTCCATATGCGGCTTCGTCCGTTTCTGCCTGCTAGAACGCGTTGCGTTTAGATGAGATCAGTAGCGTCAGGTTATCTTCTTGTTTTCCGCATGATCTTATCGCAAAAGTGGGGGCCACTTTTGTGGATCGTGCTCTAGGCTGAGGAAAGCTCTTCGGCCCGAAAGAATACACGATCGGAAAAAGGCGCGGAGCCAATGACGCATAAAGTAAAAGCGTCGGTACGGGGCTCATCTCTTCAGTGTTCCGATGCCTGATGCTTTGACGAGCGCGTTTCGCAATTTGGGCGTGCAGGCGAGAACGGGATTGCCCTTATTCAAGCCGTCGCCCGCGAGGAAGTCACTCACATAGCCGCCGGCCTCGCGCACCAGGACGATCCCTGCGAGCACGTCCCAGGCGTTGATATGGTTCTCGACATAAGCGTCGATGCGCCCCGCAGCCACATAGGCCATGCCGAGCGCGCCGGAAGCCGAGCGGATCATGCCGGCGCCGCTGTCCACGGTCAGCTTTTCGACGAGCTCGACGAAGGCGGCCATGCCGCTGCGGTTGTTCCAACCGATCTCGAGCGTGGCAGAGCGGATGTCGCGAAGCCCCGAGACTTTGATCGCCTCCCCGTTCATCGAGGCACCGCCACCGTCGAGCGCGCAAAACATCTCGTCGCGCATCGGATCATAGATCACGCCGATGAGCGGCTTGCCCTTCCGCAAATAGGCGAGGGAGATGCAGAAATGCGCGATGCCTCTCGCGAAATTCGCCGTGCCGTCGATCGGATCGATGACCCAGACGCTCGCTGATTCCTCCCGCCTCCCCTCTTCGCCGATGAAGGTGTCTTCGGGGAAAAGCGCGCGAAGACGAGAGACGACGAGCTCCTCGACCTCTCCGTCGACCTCGGTGAGGTAATCCTGGTGACCCTTGAAAGAGAGCTTGAACGAGGATTTGTCCTCGAAACGCCGCCGGATGAGCTTGCCAGCCTCGCGCGTAACGGCTTGCGCTGAGGTGAAGCGGAGATCTGACGACATGCGGGCTTGCTCGTGACGCGAGGAGATCCGGGCGCGGCGAGAAGCCGCGAGGCCAGAGCTTAGCCGATTCGCGACAGAGCCGAGCTCATTTTTTTGAGCGCCGAACCACATCGCAGTTCGTCATGCGCGCACGCGGTGCGCCCATCCACGTCTTCCTTTTCCGCCAACCAACGGGTTACCAAGGCGTAGATGACCCGGCCGACGCCCGGTCATGACGGATAGGCATTCCCGCTTCGTCATGCGCGCACGCGGTGCGCCCATCCCCGCATGTGCTCGCGCCAAAACGCAACTCAGGCGTGGATGGCCGCGCCGTGGCCCGGCCACGACTCCAGGTATTCGTCATGCGCGCACTCGGTGCGCGTATCCACGCCTTCCTTTTCCGCCAATCGACGGGCACAAGGCGTGGATGGCCGCGCATGGCCTGGCCCCGACGGATAAGGCATTCCCGCTTCGTCATGCGCGCACTCGGTGCGCGTATCCACGCCTTCCTCTTCCGCCAATCGACGGGCACCAAGGCGAAGATGACCGGGCCGACGCCCGGTCATGACGAGGTGCAAAGCCGCTTACTCCGTCAGCCGGGCATAAGCTGCGGCGAGCGACAGGATGATGGCCCCGTAAAGGATTTGCTTCACCGGCTCGGGAACGTCGAGGAGCGTGAGAATGCTGGTCAGAACCGTGAGGATGAGCGCACCAACGATGGTGCCCGAGTACCCGCCGCGCCCGCCGAAGATCGAGGTCCCGCCGATGATCACGCAAGCGACCGAGGGAAGAAGGTAGACATCGGCGAGGCTCAGATCAGCCGCGTTCGTTCCTCCGACGAGCACGAGGCCGGCAATCGCAGCAAGAAGCGCGCAGAGCACATAATCGACGAAGAGGACGCGCCACACCCTGATGCCGGCGAGATGACAGGCCTCGCGATTGTCGCCGACGGCGTAAAGCAGCCGACCAAACCCGGTTCGATGCAAGGCGAAGAGCATCAGCGCCGCGATCGCGGCCCACAGAAAAAGATCGACCGGAATCAAGCCGAGGATTTTTCCCGCGCCGAGCGTCTGGATGATGGCGGGCACATGTGGCTGGCTCGCCAGCATATACTGGCTGTAGACCGTCATCGCGCCGCCGACCATGAGGCCCGTGCCGAGCGTCATGACCAGAGGCTGAACGCGCAACACCGCCACGCCCAAGCCATTGACGATGCCCACGATGAGACCGAGCGAGAGCGAAAGAGCCAAGGCTGTTCCATCGCCCGAAGCGGCGTTGGTGGCGAGAATGTAGGCGGCGCCGGTGGCGACGCTCGCGACCGAAAGATCGATGCCGCCTGTCAGCATGACGAGGGTCTGGCCGGCGCCCAGAATCGCAAGCGGCGCCGCGAACAGAAGAGCGTTCGAGATCCAAAGTGGTGTCACCGTGCCCGGGCGCGCGATCTCGATGCCGAGGACGAACACGGCAAGGAGGAGGATGAGAGCCAAAATGGTATGGCCGCGCACAAGCGCGAGAGCCTGACTCATGAGCGCCCCTGCAGGAAAGCCGCGAAGCCGCCGACCATGACGACGAGGACGATGAGCGTGCCCTGAATCACTTGCCCGTAATTCGGATCGATGTTGAGGAAGATCAGATCCATCGGCAGCAAGGTGAGAAGCAGGGCAGCAAGGATGGGGCCAAGCACGCCGCCACGTCCCCCGTTGAGGCTCACCCCGCCGATCACCACGGCGGCGACGCTGCTCAAGGTGTAATAGGCGCCGGCGAGCGGCGCGCCGATGCCCGTGGTCATGGTCAGCGAAACGCCGCCCACCGCACAGAAAATCCCGCCGAGCCCATAGGCGAGAATGCGCGCGAGACGCGGGTCGACCCCGCTGCGAAAAGCGGCGACGGAATCGCTGCCCGACGCATAAAGCGAAAGCCCGAGGCGGCTCGAGCGGATCGGCAACCAGATCACGGCGACGGCTACGATCAGCAAGAGAAGCGCGTTCGGCAGAAAGGGCGAAAGATCGGCTCCGGCGCCGATCTCGAGGAAATCGCTCGGAGCTCCGCCTCCGGGCCTCTCGAGAACAAGGAGCGCGACGCCGCCCCAGATGAAGCCCGTGGTCAAGGTGACCACGATATCGGGGATGCGCGAGAGGATGATGAGGATCCCGTTGATTGCCCCCTGCACAGCGCCAAGCCCGATGATGAGCACCGCGAGGCCGAGTGACTGCCGAAAGCTCGCATGCTGCATGAGGCTCGCCGAGAGCACATTCGAGACGGCGATCATCGAGCCAACGGAAAGATCGATGCCGCCGCTGATCACCACGATCGCCTGAGCGGTGGCGGCCATGGCGAGCGGCAAGGCGCCAAGCGCCAGCGACTGCACGTCGAAGGCACCGAAATTGCGATGGATCGCGAGAGTCGCGAGTATCGAGGCGAGGAAAAGGAGCGGCATGCCGGCCGCACGCAGATGATGCGAGAACGAACGAGAGCCGCCATTGCGGCGAAGAATGTGCACCGCGCCCATCACACGGGCGCTTCCGCCCGCACTGGAGCGGCGAGGCCGTGCGCGGCGCGCAAGAGGCGTGCCTCGTCGGCTTCGCTTGCGGGCATCTCGCCGGAAATGCGGCCGGCGAAGAGGACGATCGCCCGATCGCAAGCGAGGCGGATCTCCGGCAGCTCCGAGGTGAAGAGAAGCACCGCGGCGCCTTGCCCCGCGACCTCACGCAAGAGCGCATAGATCTGCCGCTTCGTGCCGATATCGATGCCGCGCGTCGGGTCGAAGCAGAGAAGCGTGCGAAATTCGGCCGCGAGCCAGCGCGCGATGACGACCTTTTGCTGGTTGCCGCCGCTGAGGCGCCTCACTTCCGAGGAGGCGCGCTTGTCGATTTGCAAACGCTCGACGGCGCTCTCGACGCGCTTTCGCTCCGCGCGCATGGCAATCGGCCCCCAGGCGCCCAAAGTGCCCAAGGATGAAAGCGCGACATTCTCGCGGATCGAGCGCTGCGGCAGCAAAGCATGCAGGCGATTCGCAGGCACGAGAACAAGCCCGGCGCGGATGGCATCGGCGGGATGACGAAGCTCGAGAGCTCGGCCATTCGCGAGGATTTCGCCCGAATTCGCACGCCGCACACCCGCGATGCAGTCGAAAAGCTCCTGCTGGCCCTGGCCTTCGAGCGCCGCGATCCCGAGAATTTCGCCCGCGCCGAGGCGAAACGAAACGCCGGAGAGGGCATGCCCATAAGTGAGGCCGCGCAGCTCGAGGGCCGGCGCAGCCTGGGGAGCGATCCCGGCCGAAGCGCGCGGTTGCGGCGCTGCGGCGGCTTTCGCGACCTCCGCGCCGAGCATCATGTTGACGATCTTGTCTTCAGCATCGCGCGTCGCGGTGACGCCCACGGTCACGCCATCGCGCAAGATGGTGGCGCGGTCGGCGAGTGCCGCGACCTCCGCCATGCGGTGCGAAATGAAGATCACGCTATGGCCGCGGCGGCGCCACTCTCGCACCGCGGCGAAGACCCTCTCCGAAAGATCGGCCGGCAGCGCGGCAGTGATCTCGTCGAGGATGAGAATGCGCGGCTTCGAGGCGAGCGCGCGCGAAAGATCGATGAGGCGAAGATGCGGATAATCGATCTCGCGCGCCCGACGAGACAGGTCGAGGCGCTCGATGCCGAGCTCGCGCATGGTGGCTCGTACCGCGTCCAGCGGCACACGCGCGAGGCGCATATTCTGGGCGATGGTCAGGTCCGGCACGAGCGCCGGGTCCTGGTAGACCGAGACGATGCCGGCGCGACGCGCCTCAGCCGGCGAGCGGAACACCGTGACGTTTCCGGCCAGCGTCACTTCACCAGCATCCGCCGGGAATTCGCCCGTGATCACCTTGACGAGCGTGCTCTTGCCCGCGCCGTTCGCGCCCATCAAGGCGTGGATTTCACCCGCACGCAGCTCGAGCTCGGCTGCGCGCAGCGCGATCACCGATCCAAAACGTTTGGCAACGCCGGTGACGCGCAAGAGCAGCTTCGCCTGCGCGCTCACCTGCGGTCTGCCGTGCTCGAAGCCTGGGTTCAGGGTCCTTTGCAGGCGAGGATCTGATCCATGTTGTATTGAGTGTAAGGCTTCACATCGATCGCGACGCTGTAGAAAGGATCGAGCTTGGGGTTATACGCCGCCTTGAGCTTGGAAAGCCCCGCATCGCTGTTGTCCCATACCACCGGCGTGATCTTGACGACATGCGGGTGCTCCTTCTTCTGCAGC
>JAFAQA010000511.1 GCA_019246665.1 Hyphomicrobiales bacterium | reverse complement strand
CTGGTCCTGCATGCGACCGCGATCGGCATGACGCGTCTTGCGGACCATGTGGAGCTCATTTCTTTCGCGGCGATCTCGCTCTTCGGCATCGTTCTCACCTGGCGCAAAGCCGCCCCTGTCGCGTCTCTTGTGGCGTTCGGGCGGAGGCGAGATCAGCATCACGGCGAGGCGCATGGTCACGAGCACACGCCCGGCCACGCGCCTGCTCACGACCATGCTCATGGGCCCTATTCTACGGCCATGATGCGCATGAGGCTTGCGATCATCACGTGCCGGTGGAGCTCGTTCAATCGCGAAGCTTCCGCTGGCGAGACGCTGTCCCCGTCGTGCTCGCGGCAGGTTCCCGACCCTGCTCCGGCGCGATCATCATCCTGGTGTTCGCGCTCTCTCAAGGGATATTGGGCTCAGGCATCGCGGCCGTCATCGCGATGGCGCTCGGCGTCGCCATCACGGTGAGCACGCTCGCCATCCTCTCGGTCTTCGCCAAGCAGGCCGCACAACGCTTTGCCGGGGGCGAAGGCCGATATGCCCTCGCGGGTGCCGCGCTCGAGCTTCTCGCCGCCGCCTTCGTGGCGCTGCTCGGCCTCGGCCTGCTCATGACGCAGCTCGGCTCGAGCTTGGGCTTCGACCTGCTCAGGCATTTGCCGATGATCAGCGCCGGCTAAAGGGGGTGTGCTCGTATTCGCCGGCGCCCGACGCGTGCGCTTGTCGTCGGGATCCGGCTCCCGCAGTTGTTTGCGAAGGCTCGGCATGATAGCGCCATGCGGCTCATCGCGATGAGGCCTTGGAGGGACGAGGCTTTGGCGCGATGACGCTTGGCGCAATGAGGCTTGGCGCAAGGCGCGTCGCTTCCGTCACTGATCGAGGTTTCCCATGGCCATGAACGCCGACGAAGGGCAAGCGGCAGGCAAGCCGCCAAACGGGCAAGCGTCGCAAAACAATGCGAGCCTGCAATGCCTTGCGCAATACACGAAGGATTTCTCCTTCGAGAATCCCAACGCGCCGCGATCGTTGCAGCCCCAGCAGCAGCCGCCGAACATTTCCGTTCAGGTCAACGTCAACGCGAAGCCGCTCGCCCAAGGCGATGTCGAGGTCGAGCTCTTGATCGAGGGCAAGGCCGGCGAGGCGCCGAACCTCCTCTTTGCGTTCGAGCTCGTCTATGGCGGCGTCTTCCGCTTGACGAACATCCCGGAGGACAGCGCGCACCCCGTCATCATGATCGAGTGCCCGCGCCTCCTCTTTCCCTTCGGGCGGCAGATCATTGCGGATGCGGTCCGGCAAGGTGGCTTTCCGCCGCTCTTCATCGATCCGATCGATTTCGCCGGCCTCTACCGGCAGCGTGTCTCCGAGATGGCGGCGGCGCAAGGCCAGCAAACCCCGACCGTCTGAACCGTTCGGCGTGGGGACCCAGGCCCTCGCGATCTCGCCTTGCGCCGTCATCGCGACTAGACTCCAGCTCCCAGAACGCGTTGCGTTCAGATGAGATCAGTAGCGTCAGGTGATCTTTTTGTTTTTTCCGGATGATCTTATCGCAAAAGTGGGGCACTTTTGCGGATCATGTTCTTGTGGTCCGGCCCCGACAAATGGCTCCCATTTGTTGGATAAGGCCTGACCACAACTTTGTAACATCGTGGATGGAATCACCGACGGATGGGAACCGTACGTCGGAATCGATTCACTTGAAGAGGCTTCTTTGCCTCGTGGGAAAGGGTGCGCCATGATAGTCTCGCTTCGCGCCTTGCGTTCCTTGCTGGTGGCGGTCGCGCTTTCGCTCACCGTCTCGGCTTGCGGGGTCAATACCATCCCGACGCTCGAGGAGCAGGCGAAGGCGCGCTGGGCCGATGTGCAGAACCAGTATCAGCGCCGCGCCGATCTCATCCCGAACCTCGTCGAGACGGTGAAGGGCTACGCGGCGCAGGAAAAATCGGTGCTCACCGAGGTGACAGAGGCGCGCGCCAAGGCGACCTCGATCAGAGTCGATGCCTCGACCATCACCGATCCGGCGAAGCTCAAGGAATTCCAGGACGCCCAGAACCAGCTCACGGGCGCGCTCGGCCGGCTGATCGCCGTTTCGGAGTCCTATCCGGATTTGAAGTCGAACCAGAATTTCCTCGCCTTGCAATCGCAGATCGAAGGCACCGAGAACCGCATTGCGGTGGCGCGGCGCGACTATGTCGATGCGGTGCGCCAGTTCAACACGGCACTGCGCACCTTTCCGACCGTGATCTGGGCCTCGACCCTTTATCGCTCATCGAGGCCGATGGCCGAGTTCACCGCCTCCGAAGGGGCCGAGAAACCGCCGCAAGTGAAGTTCTGACGCGTGCAGGCTTAAAGATGCCATGCCCGCACTTCTGAAGCGCGCGAGCCCGAAACCCGGGCGCGGGAATGCGCCGCTTGCTCTCGTCGGGGCGACGCTTGCCGCTTTCATCTGGCTTTTCTCCCTCGCTCCGGCCATGGCCGCCGATCCGAACTTTCCGGCGCTTACCGGGCGCGTGGTCGACGCGGCGAACCTTCTCACGCCCGAAGTCCGCGCCCGCCTGGAAGACAAGCTCAAGGCCTACGAGGACAAGACCTCGGATCAGGTCGTGGTCGCGACCGTTCCGTCGCTCGGCGAGCTGTCGATCGAGGATTACGCGAACAAACTCTTTCGCAGCTGGGGAATCGGTCAAAAGGGCAAGAATAACGGGGCGCTCCTCCTTGTCGCGCCGAAGGAGCATAAGCTCCGCATCGAGACCGGTTATGGGGCCGAGGGCGCGCTCACGGATGCCGCCTCGAGCACCATCCTCAACACCGTCATCGCGCCGAAATTCCGGCATAGCGATTTCGCGGGCGGGATCGAGGCAGGTGTCGACCAGATGCTGGCCATCCTCGGAAGCGATGCCGCGGAAACCGGCCGTCACGGACAGGTGAGTTCGTCCTCTCACGACGACGTCTTGTCCGAACTCCTTCCGCTGATCATCTTGCTGCTCGTCTTCTTCTTCCTGTTCAGGTCGCGTGTCAGTCCTGGCGGGGCGCGCTATCATCAAAGCCGCAACGGCGCCTGGATCATCACCCCGGGAGGCGGGTTCGGCGGAGGTGGCTTTGGAGGCGGTGGTTTCGGTGGAGGGTTCGGCGGCGGCTTTGGCGGAGGGGGCGGGGGATTCTCCGGTGGCGGCGGCTCATCGGGCGGCGGCGGCGCCTCCGGAAGCTGGTAAGGACAGGCGATGATCGACAAAATCGACGAGGACCGCATCGTCGCGGCGATCACCGACGTCGAGAAGAAGACGAGCGGCGAGATCATGGTCGTGGTTGGGCGCTCGGCAAGCGGTTACCACCTCGTGCCGATCGTTTGGGCTGCGCTGATCGCGCTCGCTTTGCCGATGCTTCTCCTCCTCGTTTTCGCTTTGACGGCGCGCCGCCTCTACGAAATCGAATGGATCACCTTCGGCGTGCTCGCTTTCGTTCTGTCCTTCGGCCGCTATCGCTTTCGGCTGGTGCCAGGCTGGATCAAGCGCGGCCGTGCGCATGAGGCCGCGCGCGAGCAGTTTCTCGCGCGGCGCATCTCCTACACGCACGCGCGCACCGGCATCCTTATCTACATCGCGCTCGCCGAACGCTTCGCCGAGCTGGTCCCCGATGCCGGCATCGCCGAGCTTATCGATGATGCGAGCTGGAAGCCCGTGATCGAACGCCTCACGACGAAATTGCGGGAAGGACGCGTCGCGGATGGGCTCATCGAGGCTGTCGAATCGAGCGGAGCTATCCTGGCAGCGAAATTGCCGCCGCAGGCCGGACATCATGACGAGCTGCCGAACAAGGTCGTCCTTCTTTGAGGGAGGCTTGAGCTCCTGCGTTTTCGGCGATTCACCGAAGCTGCTCAACTTTGCTCTTGCGGGTGACCCATCCTCGTTTTGCCTCTATCGGCTTTGGAACGCGTTGCGATGGGATCAAATCGGCAAGGTCAGCTTACCCTTTATTTTGACGCTTGATCTTATCGCAAAACTGGGGCCAGTTTTGCGCATCATGCGCTGGCGGCAAGGCGCAACGGTTCGAGGCGCGATGGTTCGAGCCTTGCAAAATCGCCGCAAATTGCCTCTAACGCTTCCGCTCCATCGCGACCCGCGTCCGCGGCATCGCCCTTGAACCGGGAACGGCCTTCATCGTACATGCTCCGTCGCCTTTATGAATGGGCCTTGTCGCTCGTCGAGAAGCCGCACGCCATTTGGGTGATGGCGGCGATCTCGTTCGCGGATTCGTCTTTCCTGCCGCTGCCGCCCGATTTCCTTCTCATCCCGATGTCGATCGCGCGTCCGAAGCGGGCCTTGACCTATGCGATCGTCTGCACGATCGCCTCGGTGGCGGGCGCCATGCTCGGCTACGCGATCGGGGCATTCCTGTGGGACACTGTCGGCCAGTGGCTGATCAAGATCTACGGGCTCCAAGGCAGGGTCGAAACGTTCCGCGAGCTCTATGCGCAATGGGGGGCCTGGGTGATCATCATCAAGGGCTTCACGCCGATCCCCTACAAGCTCGTCACCATCGTCAGCGGCTTTGCGGGGTACAGTTTCACGGCCTTCGTGGTGTTGTCCCTCATCACGCGCGGCGCGCGCTTCCTCGCGATTGCGGTGGTGCTGAACCGTTTCGGCGACCAGGTGCGCCACGCGCTCGATCGCCACCTCACAGTCATCGTGAGCGCGGGCCTCGTCGCGCTCTTCGGCGGCGTCGTGGCTTCGATCTACTTCTTCTGAAACCGTGCCATGGCAACGACCGAAGCCTTGCAGCAACCGCACATGACCACGCGCCGCTCCGCGCTTGCCGTGCTTGTGATCGCCGTGCTCGCCATCGGCGGCGCCTGGTATTCGCAGCTCGTCTGGCACCTCGAGCCTTGCGAGCTCTGCCTCCTGCAGCGCTGGCCCTACTACGTCGGGGTGCCGATCGCGGTGCTTACGGTCGCGCTCGCCTTCCGGACGGAAGAGAGCCCTGTCGTCGCTTGGCTTCTTGGCCTTCTCGCCCTCATCTTTCTCGTGAGCGCAGGACTTGCGGCCTATCACGCCGGCGTCGAATGGGGATTGTGGCCTGGACCTTCGGCTTGCACCGGCCAGTATGTGGCACCTGCAAGCACGGATGATTTCTTGAAAAGCCTCGACAGCGGTCCCTCTGTTCGTTGCGACGAGGCCGCCATCCGCATTCTCGGCCTTTCACTTGCCGGCTGGAACGTGCTCGCGTCCCTGGCGATCGCCGCCGTGGCAGCCCTTGGCGTGAAGTCCGCTACAGCGCGCTACATTTAGGCTGTTTTTCCGCAGGAGCTTGTCGCAAAAGCGGAGCCACTTTTGCGTGTTATGCTTTAGACCCACCTGACGAGTTCAGGCTCGATCGCGGCGCCGCGTTCAAGCCGACGCTTCGGATCCACCAATCCGGCCGATCCGAGACAATGGCGCGGGCTGCAAGCGCGGCCGCCGCCTCATCTTCGAAGAGGCCGAACACCGTCGTGCCGGAACCGGTCATGCGTGCCAGCACGCAGCCCGCTTGTGCGCGAAGCCTCTCGCGCGCGTCCTGCACCGCAGGCGCAAGGCTCACCGCCGGGGGTTCGAGATCGTTGCCGCAAATCGCGATGGCGGCGAGCCAGTCGGAAGGGGTCGACTTGCGGCGCGGGGGCTCGAATATCAGGCAAGCGTCGCCATCTCCCTTTTTTGCGAGCGCCGCGAACACGCGCGCCGTCTCGAGCTGAATGCCCGGATTGACGAGCACCGCGTGCAGACGGGGCATGTCGAGCTTCGGGCCGAGAATTTCGCCGCGCCCTCCCATCATCCGGCATTCGCCGGCGAGGCAGACAGGCACGTCCGAGCCCGTCTCTCGTGCGACGTCTTGGATTGGCGCGCTCGCGGGTGACAATCCGTTCAACCTCGCAAGAAGCCGCAAGATGGCTGCGGCATCGGCCGAGCCGCCGCCAAGCCCCGCCGCCGCCGGGAGATTCTTGATGAGCGAAATTTCGCCTTGCCTCAGCCCCGGGAGGCGCTTTGCCAGCGCTCTCGCGGCCCTGAGCACGAGATTGGCATCAGGCGCGCCGGCGTCTTGCGCGAAAGGCCCCGTGACCTCGAGCGAAAGCTCGGGGCCGGGGCGCAACGAGAGCTCATCGCCGATCGAGGCGAAGGCGACGAGGCTTGTAATGTCGTGAAAGCCGTCCGGGCGCCGCCTCTCGACCGCAAGCGTCAGGTTGATCTTCGCGGGAGCAAATTCCACGAGCGCGCCTTCGACGAGCGGCGAGGCGTCAAGCGAAAGCTCGTCGAGGCTTGTCAGCACGGATGAAGCGCGAGAGTCGGCCGGCGTCCTAGCCGCCATCCGCCTTCGCCGGCTCGCTCACCGCCTGCGGCGTCGGCGGCTTGTCGTCGTTGAGCATGCCGGTCTCGATCTTCTTGAGAATGCCGGGCAAGTCCTCGGGCTCAGGCTGCATGTCGCGCGCATGCGCCCATTGGAAGGTCGCTTCGAGCTTGCGCCCGATATGCCAATAAGCATCGCCGAGATGGTTGTTGATGGTCGCGTCATTCGGCTTCAGCTCGATCGCCTTCTCCAGCGTGCGCACCGCTTCGTCATAGCGGCCCATGCGATAATAAGCCCAGCCCAGGCTGTCGATCACATATCCGTCTTTCGGCCGCAGATCGACGGCACGGCGCAGCATCTTGAACGCCTCGTCGATGTTGAGGCCCTGATCAACCCACGAATAGCCGAGATAGTTGAGCACGAGCGGCTGGTCCGGGGAGAGCTCGAGCGCCTTCTTCAGGTCGGCCTCGGCTTTCGGCCATTGCTTGGAGCGCTCGAGGCAGATGCCGCGATCATAATAGAGGAGCCAGTTCGACGGTGTGGGCGGCCCCGAAAGGTCGATTGCCTTGCCATAGGCATTCGCGGCGTCCGCGAAATTCTTGTTCGCCCGCAACGCGTCGCCGAGCGCCGCATAGGCTTCGAGATCATCGGGGTGGCTCTCGATGATTTTATGTATATGCGCGACGGCTTCATCAAATTTTTCCAGTGCCACGAGATCGAGACCGATCTGCAGATCAGTCGATTGCCGCAAAGGCGAGCTCGCCGGCACCTCGCCATAAGCGGCGATCGCCTCCTCATAGCTCTTCCCGCGCTCGTAGATTTCACCGAGCGTCACGGCCGCGACCGCATTCGAAGGATCAAGGAAGAGGGCGAGGCGCAAATAGAGAATGGCGGCGAAATCCTCGCCTTCGCGCCCGCTGCTCGCCGCGAGGCCGAACAAGGCCTCCGCCGCGCCTTGCTGCGCGTTAGCGATAAGACGCGGCGTCGCCGCACCTTTTTCGACGTCCGCGAGGCCCTGCTTGATGAGCGGATTGTGCGGCGCGCTCCGATCGAAATCGCCGAAGAGCCGCTTCGCCTCCGCGATGTCGCCGGCTCGTGCTTCGAAGCGGGCGCGAGCGTCGACGAGGCGCATGGTGCTCGGCTCGAGATCCTGCGCTTCCTTGTAGGATTTGCGGGCCTCGTCCACATTGCCCGCGAGATCATTGATCAGAGCGGTGTGATAAGCGCGATAGGCCCCGATCGATTCGGTTCCTTTCAGCCGCGCCAAGGTGGCAAGCGCCTTTTGCGTGTGGCCGAGGCCTGCTTCCGACCAGGCAGTCAGCGCGAGCGCGGTCACATCCGAGGAATCGGCGCCGCCAATCTTCGTGAGAAGGTCGTGCGCTTGCCGGAAATCCCCGATCTTGATGTCCTTCACCGCAAGGGCAAGGCTCGCCAGCGTGTTGTGCTGGCCGCGGCCTTGAAGCTTAGTCGCATAATAGAAGGAGCCTTCGATTTCTCCTGCCGAAAGCATCGAAGCAAAGGCGCGCTCCATCAGCTCGGGATTGCCTTTATCGAGCGCGAGTGCGCGCCGATAGTATTTCGATGCCGATTGCGGGTCGTGATCTGCGCCCGCGACCGCGGCCGAAAGATAGTCGCCCGAGAGCGTCTCGCTGCTCGATGCCGTTTGGTTCTTCGCGATCGCTGCCGAGGAGCAAAAGCCGAAGGCGCTGACGCCCGCCGCGAGCAGGATGGCGGTGCGTGAAGTGCGGAGCCAATAAACCATGGAAATGCGCTCTTTCTCGTCGCCGCTCGAGTGCAGGCGCAGCGAGAACGCGCGCCGACTCCTGCCTCGCACGGCAGACCTCGTGTTGCAAGATGACTTGTGTTGCAAGATGACTTGAGTTGCAAAACCCTCCTCGCCGCTTGTGCAGCCCACGGCGCGAATCCGCCCTGCGCTTCTTTTCGGGCGGGTTTATGGCGCGCGGCCATGAGCTCAGAGGCCGATCTCGCGGTTTCGGGCGAGTGGGCCGTATAAATGCCCGCACTCAGCGCTCATCAAGGGCGCGTTCTCAGGCGAAGTCACATGTTCGAGTAATTGGGGCCACCTGCGCCTTCAGGCGGGATCCAGGTGATATTCTGGGCCGGATCCTTGATGTCGCAGGTCTTGCAATGGACGCAGTTCTGCGCGTTGATCACAAATCGCGGCCCCTTTTTTGCGACTTCATCCTCGTACACCACCTCGTAGACGGCGGCCGGGCAATAAAGCCTCGCAGGTTCCCCGTAGCGGGGCAGGTTCTCGCGAATCGGGATCGAAGGATCGGCGAGGACGAGATGGGGCGGCTGGTCTTCTTCGTGATTCGTTCCCGAGAGAAAGACGGAAGAGAGCTTGTCGAAGGTGATCTTCCCGTCCGGTCGCGAATAGGCAAGCGGCGTCACCTCCGAGAGCGGCAAGAGGCTCGCATGATCCGGCTTGCCGTGGCGCAAGGTGCCGAAGAGGCTAAAGCCGGCAAGATCGTTCAACCACATATCGAGCCCGCCAAGCGCGTTGCCGAGCATGGTGCCATGGCGGGACCAGAGCGGCTTCACGTTGCGCACCTTCTTGAGATCGCGGCCGATATCGGATGCCCGCCAGGCTTCCTCATAAGCGGTGAGCTCGTCATGAGCGCGGTTCTTGCCGAGCGCCGCGAAGACATGCTCCGCGGCGAGCATGCCGGACAGGATGGCGTTATGCGACCCCTTGATGCGCGGCACGTTCACGAATCCAGCCGCGCAGCCGATCAGCGCGCCGCCGGGGAAGACGAGCTTCGGCACGGATTGCCAGCCGCCCTCGGTGATGGCACGGGCGCCGTAGCCGATGCGCTTCGCGCCTTCGAAAAGATCGCGCACCAAAGGGTGCGTCTTGAAGCGCTGGAATTCGTCGAATGGCGAGAG
>JAFAQA010000456.1 GCA_019246665.1 Hyphomicrobiales bacterium | reverse complement strand
TGCGGCACACCGCTCTTCTACGAGGCGGCGCATTCCCCGCAGATGGTCAATGTGCCGCGCGCCCTCTTCGAGCAGCGCACCGGGCGCGAGCCGCGCTATCATCTCGGCATCGAGGAGTTGCGGGACTGGACCTATATGGGCGAGCGGTTGGTACCGCTCAAAGGCTATCCGGGCGTCGTTTGGGAACGCCCCGGTAAGCAGAAGCAGCATCGTCGCGAGGCGATGTTCTGATCCGGGGCGGAGCGCGAGGCCTAGGCCGCCGAGGCCGCGATGCCGGCAGCGCGGCGCAGCGCATCAGCGAGGATCGCTGGCGCCTGCGCGCCGACGATCTCGAAACCGCCGATGCGGAAATCGGGCACGCCGCTGATGCCGGCGCGATAGGCCGCGAGCTCGAGCTCCCGCACATCTTTGACGCCCTCCTCAACCGCGAGGAAGGCCGCGGCGCGATTCGAGGCGATCCCCGCCTCGGCCGCGAGGCGGGCCAGAACTGCCGGATCCCCGATATCCTCCGCGTTCGAGAAATAGGCCGTGAACAGAAGGTCGGCGAGCTTCTCCGGCTCGCCCTCACGCTCGGCGAGCCACATCAGCCGATGGGCCGGGAAGGTGCTTGGGGTGCGCGTGATCTTGTCATAGGCGAAGGAGATGCCTTCGGCGCGGCCGAGCTCGGTCATCTGCGCGTCCATCGCCCGGCTTCGCGCGAGGCCGAACTTCGCCACGCGGTAGCTCTCGCGGTCACGCCCCTCGGGCGGCATATCGGGATTGAGCTCGAAGGGGCGGAAGGCGAGGCTGACCGTGATGTCCGACGGCAAGGTCGCGATGGCCTTGCGCAAGCGCCTTTCGCCGACGAGGCACCAAGGGCAGATGAAATCGGAGGTGATAACGACCTCGACGCGCATGATCGGCCTCCTTGGCTCGCGGCCTACAGCGACTATTCGGCGGCGCTGCGCTGCGGTTCGGCGCGCCGCAGGCGCCGGCCGCTGCGCTCGCGCAGACTCTGGAAGGTGACATAGAGCATCGGGATCACGAACAGCCCGATGGCGCTCGCGGCGATCATCCCGGCGAAGACGGGGGTGCCGACATCGTGCCGGCTGATCTCGGCGGCGCCCTGCGCGACGACCAGCGGATAGACGCCGAGGATAAAGGCGAAGGAGGTCATCATCACCGCGCGAAACCGCATGCGTGCGCCCAAAACGGCGGCTTCCCTGATGTCCATGCCCTGCTCGCGCTGATCCTTGGCGAATTCGACGATCAGGATGCCGTTCTTGGCCGCCATCGCGATCAGCACGACGAGGCCGATCTGGGCATAGAGGTCAAGCGACAGGTGAAAAATCAAAATGCCGAGAAACGCCCCCAGCACCCCGACCGGCACCGACAACAGCACCGGGACCGGGATCATCCAGCTTTCGTAGAGGCCGACGAGGAACAAAAACGCGAACAGCACGGCAAGACCGAGTATCGCACCGGTCTGCCCGGAGGCGGCCACCTCCTGATAGGCTGTCCCGGTCCATTCATAGCTGTAGCCCGCCGGCAAAGTCTTGGCGGAGACATCCGCCATTCCCGCCAGCGCGGTGCCGGACGAGGTTCCCTGCGACGGGCTGCCCTGTATCGGGATCGCGCGGTAGTTGTTGTAGCGGGTGATGACCTGCGGCCCGACGACGACGCGCGCGTTGGCAATCGAACGCAGTGGCACGTCGTTGCCGTACTTGTTGCGAATGTAGATCTGCCACAGTGACGAGACGTCTCTGCGGTCAGCAGATTCGCCCTGGATGTTCACTTGCCAGACGCGCCCGAACAAATTGAAATTGTTTATATATATGCCTCCGAGTGCGGCCTGCAGGACGTTGAACACGTCGTTCATGCCGAGGCCCAGCGCCTGCGCCTTTTCGCGGTCGATGTCGAGCCACACCGACGGGTTGCTGGCGCTGTAGGTCGAGAACACGCGGGCCAGGCGCGGGTCGTGGTTGGCGACACCGAGGAGCCCTTGCATGACGCTGTTCATCGCCACCGGGTCCTGGCCCTCCAGGCCTTCGAGTTCGTATTCGAAGCCGCCGGTGGTGGACAGCCCGATGATCGGCGGCAGGTTGAAGGCGATGACGTTTCCAGTGCGGATCTGACTGCCCTCGGCGAAGACGCGGCCGATCAGCGCCTGCGCGGAGTTAGCCGCGCCTACACGGTCAGCGAACGGCTTCAAGAGCGGCACGATGAATCCCGCGTTCGACTCGTTGACGCTGTCAATGATCGAAAAGCCGTTTATCGAGAACACTTTGTCGACCTGCGGCATCTGTCGCAGAAATGCGGTGAGGCGGCTGACCACCTCGCGGGTGCGGTAGACCGAAGCGCCTTCCGGCAATTGCACGATAATGAAGAAGGCGCCCTGATCCTCCTCGGGCAGAAACCCGGTCGGCGTGCGCAAGGAGAGGGCCCAGATCGCTGCCGCGCTCGCCGCGACGATGACCACGCCGAAGAGCGAAAAGCGCACCAGGCGGCGCACGATCCCTGCGTAGCCGTCCCGGATATTGTCGATGCGCCGTAACACCCAGCCCATGGGACCGCGGCGTGGCCCGCTATGCCGCAGGAAGACGGCGCACAGAGCCGGCGACAGAGTCAGCGCGTTGAGCGCCGAGATCAGCATTGCGACACTGATCGTCACCGCGAACTGCCGGAATAGCTGACCCGAAATCCCTGGAATGAATGCCACCGGCACGAATACCGAGAGCAACACCAAGGTGATCGCGATAATCGGACCGGTAATCTGCGCCATCGCCTTCTTGGTCGCCTCGGCCGGCGACAGAATGGGCTCTTCCTCCAAAACGCGTTCGACGTTCTCGACCACGACGATGGCGTCGTCGACAAGAATGCCGATGGCCAGCACCATTGCCAATAGCGAGACGGTGTTGGCGGAGTACCCCACCGCCAGCAGCACGGCGAACGCGCCGATCACGCTGACCGGCACCGCGATTGCAGGGATCAAAGTGGCGCGCAGACTACCGAGAAAGAGGAAGACGACGACGACGACAAGCACGAAGGCGATCACCAGCGTGATCAGCACGTCGCGGATCGTGTCGCGCACGAAGGTCGTCGTGTCGTAGTTGACCACATAGTGGAGACCGGGCGGGAACCGCTGGCTCAAGCGATCCATCGTGGCGATGACCTGCGAAGCGGTGTTGACCGCATTGGCGCCCGGGGACAAATAGAGACCGATGGCCACCGCTGGCTCGCCATTGTAGCGGCCTTCGACGTCTTCGTTCTGGGCGCCGAGCTCCACCCGGGCGACGTCGCGCACGCGCAGCAACGAGCCATCGGGGTTGGCGCGCAGCACAATGTCGCCGAACTGGTCTGGGCTGGTCAGCCGGCCCTGCGTCTGGATGTTCAGCTGGAATTGCTGGTCATGACCGATCGGGCGCGCGCCAATGCGGCCAACCGGGGCCTGTACGTTCTGGGCCTGTATTGCGCTGATCACGTCGGCCGGCGTCAGCCTCAGATTGTCGAGGCGCTTCGTGTCGAACCAGATGCGCATCGAATAATTGAGCGCGCCGAAGATGTGCGCCTGCCCGATGCCGGGTATGCGCGACAGAACGTCGACGATGTTGATCACCGCGTAGTTGGTGATGAAAAGCGGATCCTGGTCAGCGTTGTCGCTGTAGAGCGACAGGAACTGCAACACGGCCGACGATTTTTTCTGGACCGTCAGCCCTTCGAGCTGCACCTCCTGAGGCAGCTGAGCGAGCGCCGTCTGCACGCGATTGTTGACGGCGTTTGTGTTGTTGTCGGGATCGGTGCCAAGGTCGAAGCTGACCGTCAAATTGTAGGAGCCATCGTTGGCGCTGGTCGACTTCATATAGATCATCTTGTCGACGCCGACGACCTGTGCCTCGATCGGCTGGGCGACACTTGCTTCCACAACCGCCGCCGAGGCTCCAGGGTAGGCGGCGGAAACCTGCACCTGCGGCGGTACGATATCCGGGAATTGGGCGACCGGGATGCGGGTCAACGCCAGCAGCCCCGCAATCGTAATGACGACGGCGATGACAACCGCCAGCCGAGGACGATCGACAAAGATCGCGGAGATCATTGCTTGGCTCCCGGCTCACCGGTGGTGGGCTTAGCGGCTTCGTTCGACGCTCCCACGCTGCTCTCGCCGACTTGCGGCCCCGGAGTCGCCGGCCCGGGGGACACCGCCTCGCCGGGACGCACGCGCTGCAAGCCCTCGCTGACCACTACCTCGCCTTCCTTGAGGCCGTTTGTCACCACTGCGGTGGTCGGGGTCGATTGGCCGAGCTGAATGCGCCGAATCTCCGCTTTGTTCTGCACATTGACCACATAGACGTAATCGCCCTGCTGGTCCGACAGTACCGCGGCGCGCGGGATCCCCAGGACCGTTATCGGCTCGACGCCTTCGAGCAGCACGGTGACGAATTCGCCGTCAAACAGCTCGCGTGGGGCGGGCCCTTCTGCCGGGAAGCCGGGAATGATCGGATTGGAGAACACGCCGCGGACGGTGAGGGTGTCCGTGTTTTCTGCAACTGTTGGCGAAACATAGTCGGCCTTGCCGTTCTGCCCGTAAATTCGGCCGTCCGGCAAACGTATCTTCAGTACCACCGCGCTGAAGCCTCCTTTTGCCTCGTAGCGGTTGCGCAGATCGAGCCCGGCACGAACAGAAACCGGAAAATTAACATACATCGGATCCTGGCTGACTATGTTGGCCAGGGTCCCACTGGTTGGCGAAACGACGTTGCCCTCGGTGACCGCGGTGCTGGTGACCTTGCCGTCGATCGGCGCGTGGATCTCAGTGTAGCCGAGATTGATCTGGGCGGTCTGTAGCTGGGCCTGGGCACCGGCGATCTGCGCCGCCAAGGCGCGTTCGGAAGCGAGTGCGGAATCGACCGTCGCCTGTTGTCCGGCCGGCGTCTTCAACAGCGACTGCGCGCGTTCGAGCGTCAGCTCGGCGTTCCGGTGCTGTGCTTCCAGCTGGTCTATTGTCGCCTTGTCGGCGTCAAACACCGCCTGGAACGGCGGTTGCTCAAGCTGATAAAGCAGGTCGCCCTTTTTGACCTCCGAGCCCTCGACAAACAAGCGCTTCTCGAGGAACGCGCTGACCCGAGCGACGAGCGCCACTCGTCCCACCGCCTGGATACGGCCGATGAACTCGTCGGTCTGGATGATCTTCTGCCTCTCGGCACGCACGACGCCCACCGCTGGCGGCCCGCTTGGCGCCGGTTGCGCCTGGGCGCGGAGCGAAAGCGATTCGAGAACAACGATCAGCAGACAGAAGGAAACCGATCTGTAAGCCATTGAACCTCCCAAGGCTTCTGTCGGCGCCAAGGATGCCGGACCGGTCTGCGTGATCGCCCCTGAATAGCCGAACCAGGATTTGGTTACCAGTGATCCCTCGGCGATAACGGCGCAAGACGACTCTTGCGCGGATCCGCTTCGTTTATGAGGCCTTCGCGTCGACGCGTCTTGCCCCGGAGCCCGCGGTTTAAGGAAGTGACGTGGTGGCGCCCGGGTTTGTGAAGGAAGCACCATGCTGCCTGCCGACTGAGTATTGGCGGGGCAGATTTCGAAATTGCCTCGCCCTTGTCGCGGCGAAGCAAAAGATTATAACTGGGGTCCGCTTAAAACAAGGCCATTGCGGCGGCACCCGCAGCCACTTCGTGCACACCACGCCGCCATGCCAAGGATGGTAAGCCGACGCGCGTTGCATATTCATGTGCATGCCCAGGACTGCGCCCTCAATGCGCACTTCGACATGATCTACGCGCTTTGGGGCCAGATCCGGCCTGTGTTCAGATCACAGTCGGACCCGCTTTCCAACCTGGCGTGGGGAACGCTATCAGCGTTCAGGTGGCGCTGGACGCTGAACGCCCGCGGGCGCCCTGCGCCATCAAGCGATTCGAGGATGACCTTGAGGCCCGGTGGAGTTGGCATGGGAATGGGCCAAGAGCCATATCCAACTATAACCATCAACGCAGCGAAGGTCGCCTGTCCGAATGCGCTACTTTGCCCTTCTCCTCGCGCTTTGCCTCGCCCTGAGTGCTTGCCAGACGCCGGGCAGGGAACAGCCACCGTTACTTGATGGCGGCGGAGGCGGTTGCGGTCGATGCTAGAGATCCCGTGGCCGCGCGCCGATCGCAACCCTGTATCAATAACCGAGTACGGTTTGGTGTGGACGTGTTTGAGCCTGAGCTTGTGGCAAGCTTTGCGGAAGGTATAGCAGTCGCCCTTGCAGGTCATTGCCCTGATGAGATTGATGGCGAGGCTGCCGTGACTGCAGGTGGCTACTGGTTTGGGGACGGAGCGGATCTGGAAAAGGCTAGAACGTTTTGTCGCTGGTGTAGCTGTTGAAGCGGGCTCGTAGTGTGAGGATGCTCGGAAACTCGCCCTTGCCGTTAAAGTCGAGCTGGAAAGCGAGCGCCCGCTGCTATCTGCGCGGATCGCTGTCTGCTTGGTAATAAATAGGCGCGATTTGCCGGGCTCTTTCGGGCGGACAGCACATGCTGGTCAATCGGAGACCCATGCCGAGACGGGAAAGAACGGAGATGCAAGTGGCCGGCGAAACAGGATTCAAACCATTCCTGAGAGGTAAACTTTAGAACGCGTCCTCAGCAAACGCTCGGTCGCGGGTCGCAAGAGCCGCCCGCGCAGGTATGGAGGGCTTAAAATGCAATTGGGTTTGATCGGGCTTGGGCGCATGGGTGCGAACATGGCCACGCGCCTTCTCACCGGGAGCGAAGGCGAGGTCATAGCGCTCTGAGATTTTACTCAGCCCCGGCACGTCCTCATAGCGTGCGGCCCCGCCGATTACGATTTTCATAAACTCCGGTTTCCCTGATTGTTGCGCGTTCTGGAATTAGCCGCTCGTTGTCGTACTGCCCCCAACAGAACGCACGGGGAAAACTTCGCCTGACAAGTGCCTTTATCGGATGCGATAGAATTTATCGAATTGAAAACGTCTCGTCTGGCGACCCGAGCTGTCCGCTGCCTAAACCCTTTGGCGAGCGACTTCCATTCTCTCCTTCCAGCACGAGCACTAAGCCGCGCGGGAAAAATGCGGCAAGGCCCAGAAAAGACTGGCTTTCGACTGCAAAGGAACCATTGCTGAGTTCGCGACCAGTCGGGCCTGACCCGGCGAGGCGCCTCCCTGCGCCGCGGCTTCGGAGCCGACTGGGCTACGAAGCCTTGGCCATGAAGTGCCCTGCCGAGCTCTACCTGACTTCACCACGACGCTATGTCGGCCTGCCAGACCTCACCTATCCGTTGCATGATCGCGACCTCCTCGTGACCGCCTGCGGGCGCATCTGTATGCATCGCAAGAAGATCAATATCTCGACCGTGCT
>JAFAQA010000315.1 GCA_019246665.1 Hyphomicrobiales bacterium | reverse complement strand
GGGCTGTTGATCGCCTCGAAGCGCGCCTGGTCCGGCGAGAGGTGAGCGAGCGGCACGTGACGCTTTCCGGTCTCGCAGTCGATGAGGGCGAGATGCCGGTGCGAGAATGCGCCCCTCACAACATCCTGTCCGCTCAACCGCACCTCGGCGCCTTGTGTGACCAGGCTAGCGAAAGCGAGTGCCTCGGCCGTCGCCCAACGCAACGCATCTTTTGAGGTCGCGTGAGCGCGGATGAGCCGCGCCACCTTGCGATCGACACCGAATCCAGGCGGGATCGTCGCGAGCTTCTCGAGCAGTTCGATGAGGCGCTCCTCTCGCATCCCCGTCGCGGGCTCCTCCTTTCTGGCTCGCGCCGGATCGTGCTGCGCCCATTTGCCGTCCGGAAAACCGCCGCGATTTGGACGATGGTCGGTCGCTGCCTCATAGGCTTCCTGCAAACTGGCGCGTTGATGCGCGGCAAGCTTTGCGACCTCGGGCTCGGTGACGATGCCATCGCCCGTCAATCGTTCCTGGTAGAGAGCGCGCACAGGGGTAGCCGCGTCGATGGCGCGATAAAGCAGCGGTTGCGTGAAGCGCGGCTCGTCGATCTCGTTGTGCCCATTCTTCCGGTAGCAGATGAGGTCGATGACGGCATCGCGCCGATGCTCATGGCGGAAATCGAAAGCGATGTCCGCCGCCTGGATCACGGCGTCGGCATCATTGCCATTCACATGCAGAATGGCGCTGTCGACCGCCTTCCAGGCGCCAGTGCAATAAAGCGAAGTTCTCGCTTCGTGCCGCTCGGTCGTGAAACCGATCTGGTTGTTGACGATCACATGGATGGTGCCGCCGGTCGTGTAACCCTCGAGGCCCGAGAGCTGGATCATCTCCAAGACGGCTCCTTGGGCGATGACGCTTGCATCGGTGTGCAAGATGATGCCCAGAACCTTGCCGGCCCTATCCTTTCCTCGCGGCACGTCTTCTTGCAGGGCGCGCACGCGCCCAAGCACCACGGGATTCACTGCTTCGAGGTGAGATGGGTTGGGCACCACCGTGATCGTGACGTCGCCGGCGCCCGTGGCGACCTTTCCTTTGAAGCCTTGATGATAGGGGACGTCGGCGGCAATCCCCTTCGTTCCCGGAAACGGATACGCACCCTTGAATTTGGCGAGGAGCTCGATGAGCGGTTCTCCGTAGACATTCGCCAGGAGGTTGAGGCGCCCCCGATGCATCGGGCCGATCACGATTTGGGTGACGCCTGCGCTCGCGGCCTTCTCGATGAGGCGGTGCATCAGTGGGGCGAGCGTCTCCGCGCCCTCGCCGCCGAAGCGCTTCTTCGTTGGCCATTTGACGGCGAGAAAGGCTTCGAACTGCTCAGCGGCGACAAGTTGGCGAAGTGCCGCTCGCCGCGCCGCCGGCGAGGGCAGATCGGAGGTTTTCTCGAACGCTTCGACGAGCCAGGAACGCAGCCGCGCGTCATCGATATGGGCGGTCTCGATCGCAAGCGGCCCGGTGTAAAGGCGATGAAGCGTTTCGGCATCTCGAGCGATGCCTCTCGACGACTGTTCCTTCGCGAGCAATGCCGCGGCCGCTGCTTGCGCTCCCATCGGCATGCCATTCGGGTTTCGCCATGCGGCATCCATCCCCAACGGATCGAGATCGGCGAAAAAATGACCATGACGATGGTAGGCGGAGGCAAGCAACTGCGCTTCGTCATCATGAAGCGGCGTCACGGCGTGGTTGGCCGCAGCCGTGGGCGAAAGCTCCTCGAGAAGCTGGAAGACGGCGCGCCAGCCGGGATCGAGTGCGTTCGGGTTTTTGCGGAACAGGGTTTGGAGCCCTTCGAGATAATCCGCTGATGCGGCTGCCAAGGGAGAGGTGGTTCGGCGCATGGGAGGAAGTTCGTCGAAATGTTTGGGCGCGATATGGCGGGTCATTATCGAGCGCGATGGGCGCTCGCAGAGCGTTAACGCCTCGATGACGCTGCTCGATCAGCGAGAATGGCGGTTTTCGGCGTGCTTGACAAACGCCTGTGCGAGCGGGCGCCCCTATCCGTATCCTGATCCTTCCGGCGGACACTACGGAGAGCCATTTCTGCAAGGCACGCTATCTCTTGACCCGGCGCACTTGATCCTTCACGCCCTCTTCGCTCGCGTCCCACGATGAGGAGAAATCGCGAATATGACCTCCAGCACGGAAGAATATGATCTCACCGCTGGTCTCGAGGGCAAACGCGTGCTCGTGACGGCGGGCGCAGCCGGAATCGGGCTTGCGATTGCCGAGCACCTCATTCACCACCGGGCCCGGGTTTTCGTCTGCGATATCTCGGAGCCCGCCCTCAAAGCTTTCGTCAAGGTTCACCCGAAAGCCGGTTACGGGAAGGCCGACGTGTCGAGCGAAGCCGATGTCGATTCTCTCTTCAAGCTCGTGAATGAAAAGCTCGGCGGCCTCGACGTGCTCGTGAACAATGCGGGGATCGCGGGCCCGACCGGCGGCGTCGAGGACATCGATCCCGCCGATTGGCGCCGCTGCATCGATGTCGGCCTCACCGGACAATTCCTGTGCGCGCGGCGCGCCGTGCCCATGCTCAAGGGCGCGGCGGGAGGATCGATCGTGAACATGTCATCCGCTGCCGGCCGGCACGGCTACGCCTTCCGCACCCCTTACGCCTCGGCGAAATTCGGCGTGATCGGCTTCACCCAAAGCCTCGCCAAGGAGCTCGGCCCGGTCAATATTCGCGTCAATGCCATCCTGCCCGGCATCGTTGAAGGCCCGCGCATGGAAGCGGTGATCCGCGACCGCGCCGCTCAGCTCTCCATTCCGTTCGAAGATATGGAGAAGCGATATCTCGAGCGCGTGTCGCTGAGGCGCATGGTGACCCCGCGCGATGTCGCGGCCATGGTGTCGTTCCTGCTTTCGGATGCCGGCCGCAATATTTCCGGCCAGTCGATCGGTGTCGACGGAAATGTCGAGACGCTTTGAAGAGGAGCCATCATGCCAACGGTCGCGATCATCGGAACCGGATTCATCGGCAGGGCATGGGCGATCAGCTTTGCGCGGGCTGGCCATGAGGTAACGCTATGGGACCAGGATCGCGCCGCGGCGGATCGAGCCGTCGAGTTCATCGCCGATGTCCTTCCTGATCTCGCCGCGAATGATCTCCTCGGTGGCGCGTCGCCAGCGGATCTGTTGGGCCGTCTTCATATCGAGCGCGATCTTGGGGCCGCACTGATCGGCGCCGAGCATGTTCAAGAAAACGCACCTGAGCGCGTCGATGTGAAAAGGGAGTTGTTCGCCAAGCTCGACCGCCTCGCGCCAGAGGACGCGGTGATCGCGAGCTCGACCTCGGCCATCTTGCCGTCACGCTTCACCGATGGGCTTGCGGGGCGGCATCGCTGCCTCATCATTCACCCGATCAACCCGCCTTACCTCATCCCGGCGGCCGAGATCGTTCCTGCGCCCTGGACATCGCCACAGATCGTGAAACAGGCCCGCGATTTCCTCATTGCCGCCGGTCAGGCACCGATCGTCATGAAGCGCGAGCTCGACGGCTTCGTCATGAACCGCATGCAAGGCGCGCTCCTCGAGGAGGCCTTTCGCCTCGTCGCCGATGGCTACGCCACCATCGAGGATATCGACATCGGCATCAGAGAAGGGCTGGCGCTGCGCTGGTCCTTCATGGGCCCGTTCGAGACCATCGATCTCAACGCACCTGGCGGTGTGCGCGACTATGTGGAACGCTACCACAACATCTATAAAATCCTGTTCGCTCAGATGCAGCGGCGGGTCGACTGGGAAGGTCGCGTGCTCGACGAGATCGAGCGGGCGCGACGCGTCGAGCTGCCGGCTTCTCAGCTTGCCGAGCGCCAGCTTTGGCGCGACCGGCGCCTCATGGCGCTCGCCGCCCATAAGCGCAGAGCGGCTCGCGAGATCGGCAGCTGAACCGTTCCTAGATCGTGCCTTCTACCATTTCGGGTTGACGGAGAAGACGTGGGACAGGGGAGGCGAGGATGATCGACGCTTGCACGAGAAATCCGCACGCCGCGATCGCGAGACAAGCTTCGGCACCGTAGCTCGCGCCGATGAGAGCGCCGATCGCCGCGCCAAGCGGCCTCGTGCCCCAAGTCGCCATCAAGATCACGGCGGATACGCGGCCGAGCATGGCGCCCGGGGTCACCGCTTGCCGAAGCGTGGTGGTGCTGATGGTCCACAACACCGGTCCCGCGCCGATCAGGAAGAAGCTCAATGCCGCGAGCGCTGCCGAGGGCACCCAAATCGTGAGCAGCATGGCAAGAGCCGAGCAAACGCCGGCAATCGGGCCAATCGCGATCATCGTTCCAAAGGTCACGAATTTCGCGAGGCGCGAAGCGACGAGTGCGCCCGCCACCATGCCGACGCCATAGGCAGCAAGCGTCGCACCCACGCTCGTGGGCGAGAGAGCGAGCTTGCCGACCGCATAAGGCACGTAGATCGCCTGCATGATCAGAAAGGAGGTGTTGAAGAACACCGCTGTCAAAAGAACGGGCCTCAGCAGACGATGAGTGAAGAGAAATCGCGCGCCTTCCTTGAGATCACGGCCGATATGCCGGGGCGGCAAGGCCGGACGCGGCGGCTCGCCGAGGCCGAAGAGCAAGATGACAGCGTAGCCGGAACAGGCGGCCGCGACGCCGAAAGCCGGCGCGGCGCCGATCCATCCGACGAGAACACCACCCAAAGCCGGTCCTGCCGCAAAGGCAATGCTGCGCGCGAGCTCGAGGCGCCGGTTTGCCGCCCCGAGCGCATCCGCTCGGACCATCGCGGGCACAAGAGAAGGGGCTGCCACGCTGTAAGCGACCGTGCCTGATGCGCCGATGAAGCCAAGAAGCGCAAGGAGGGGGAGCGTCAGCCACCCTGTGAATGCGAGCACAAGCACAGCTATCAGGGAAAGTGCGCGCAGCCCCTCTGCAAGCGCCATCAGGTCGCGTCGGGAGGCGCGGTCCGCGAGAAGGCCCGCCGGGACGGCGAAGAGGAGGAACGGCAAGGTTTGAGCCGTCTGCAGCAAGCCGGTTTCGCCCGCTTGCGCACCGAAAGCGAAGACGGCGACGATGGGCGCGGCCGCAAGCCCGATCTGCTCGGCGGATTGCGCGAGGAGGTTTGACCAGACGAGGCGGTTGAAGCCTTGCGGAAGCGATATCGCGGAAGCTAAAGGCAAGACTTTGACATCGGTCGAAGACGACATGTCGCGCGGCTCCCATTGTCCAATTGTGGCGGTGCGTCTCGCGGGCCGCCCTTGCGATGCCTATCTGAGTGGGGGGTGCGGAAACGGCGCTCCGCTTGTTGCGCGGCAATTCATTTTTGCCGAAAATTTCGGCATGAGCGGGTCGCGGCGAGTGCGCTCGAAATGAAATCAATTGCCGCGCAAGAGGCGGAGTGCGGCGGTGGGAAGCGTCGTTTAGATCAGGGTCAATAGAAATGCCCGCAGAAATTCGGAGGCCTCCCATGCACGCCTTAT
The DNA here is from genome assembly GCA_019246665.1 of Hyphomicrobiales bacterium. Taxonomy (GTDB): domain Bacteria; phylum Pseudomonadota; class Alphaproteobacteria; order Rhizobiales; family Beijerinckiaceae; genus GAS188. The sequence continues at coordinate 8,420 of JAFAQA010000315.1, read as the reverse complement.
CGACAGGCCCTCAGAGCCCTGCATCTTCTCAAGGCGCCCGCTTCCTCGATGATGACGCTCGATGGGCGGCGGTGCGCCGTCGCGACGCTGATGCCGAGGGTGAATTCGTCTTCGCCGTCTCGACGACCGGCGTCTATTGCCGGTCCACTTGCGCAGCGCGCTCAGCCCGGCGAGAGAATGTGAGCTTCTTTGCCACGCCGCTCGAGGCGGAAGCAGCCGGCTATCGTCCTTGCAAGCGCTGCCGTCCTGATCTTCCCTCACGTGCCGAGCGCGAGGCGGAGGTTGTCGCGCAGGCCTGCCGGCGGATCGAAGCCGCCGAGGAGGAGCCGGCGCTTGCAACCCTCGCCGAAAAAGCCGGCTTGAGCCCGCATCATTTCCACCGGGTTTTCAAACGTGTCACAGGCGTCACGCCGAAAGCCTATGCGGCCGCGCATCGCCAAAGCAAGGTGCAGACCAATCTCGCGGCCGGCTCCGGCGTGACGGAGACGATCTATGCGTCGGGCTTCAACTCCTCCGGCCGCTTCTATGAGGCGGTATCCGGCATGCTCGGCATGACGCCTTCCGCCTATCGAAAGGGTGGCGAAGGCGAGGAGGTCTGCCACGCGATCGGGCGCTCTTCGCTCGGCTGCGTGCTCGTCGCGGCGACCCCGCGCGGCGTGTGCGCCATCCTCATGGGTGATGATCCGGCGGCGCTTCGGGCCGATCTGAAAGCACGCTTCCCGAAGGCGAAGCTCGTCGAGCCGACACCCAGCTTTGCCGAGCTCGTTGCCGAGGTGGTGCGCTTCGTCGATGACCCGCGACGCGCGGAAGGACTGAACCTTCCGCTCGACATCCGGGGCACGACTTTCCAGCGGCGCGTCTGGGAGGCGCTGCGCGCCATTCCGACGGGCGAGACCGCAAGTTATGCCGAGATCGCGCAGCGCGTCGGCAGCCCGCACGCGGTGCGTGCGGTGGCCAGTGCGTGCGCCGCCAACAAGATCGCGGTCGCGATCCCGTGCCATCGCGTCATCGCCGCCGATGGCGGCCTTGCCGGCTATCGCTGGGGCGTCGAACGCAAGCGCCGCCTCCTCGAGCGGGAGCGCGGCTGATGCCGGTCGAGGGAGCGCGCGTTCACTCGGGCGGAGCAAGAGAGGAGCGGTCGCCGACGCCCTCTTCTTTGCAGGCGGCCTCAGCGGTCGCCTCACGCCTTGCCGGGATCGATTGGGGGCGCATCGGCGCCGAGCTCGACGGCTTTGGTGCCGCGACCACCGGGGTGCTTTTGACGCCTCAGGAATGTGCCCGCATCGCCTCAGGTTACGCAGAGGAGAAGGGGTTCCGCAGCCGCGTGGTGATGAGTCGCCACGGCTTCGGGCGCGGCGAATACAAATATTACGGCTATCCGCTGCCCGGCCTCATCGCCGAGTTGCGAAGCGCGCTTTACCCGCCACTCGCCGCAATCGCCAATCGATGGGAGGCAGCGCTCGGTCGAGCGGGCGATTATCCTCAAGACCATGCCGCCTATCTCGAGCGCTGCCATGCGGCGGGTCAGGGGCGGCCGACGCCGCTGCTGCTTCGTTATGGAGCCGGCGACTATAACTGCCTGCACCAGGATCTATACGGCGCCCTCGCCTTCCCGCTGCAAGTCGCGTTTCTCTTGAGCGCGCCGGGCGAGCACTTCACCGGCGGTGAATTCGTGCTCACCGAGCAGCGGCCCCGCATGCAATCGCGCGCCGAGGTCGTGTCCCTGAGACAGGGAGAGGGCGTGATCTTTGCCGTCAATCAACGCCCGGTTCAGGGAGGTCGCGGCGTCTATCGCGTGAGCATGCGCCACGGGGTGAGCCGGCTTCGTTCCGGCGAGCGCTTCACGCTCGGCATCATCTTTCACGACGCCGCGTAAAGTCTGATCAAGCCGGTTTGCGCGAGGGGGTCGAGTCCAGCTAATTAGGCTCGCCGTTCATCCATACGGCGCATCCTCTTCGGTTGAGCCATGTCCCCCATGACGCCGACACTTGAATCCGACGTGTTGATTGTCGGCGGCGGCCCCGTGGGGTTGACGCTCGCCATGGATCTCGCGCAACGCGGCATTGAGGTCACCGTGCTCGAGCTGCGCCGGCGCGGCGAGCCTCCGAGCGTCAAATGCAACCATGTCGCGGCGCGCTCCATGGAACTTTTCCGCAGGCTCGGCGTGGCGCGAAAGCTTCGCGATGCCGGCCTGCCCGAAGATTACCCAAACGATGTCTCCTATCGCACGACCATGCTCGGGAGGGAGCTCACGCGCATCCCGATCCCTTGCCGGCGCGATCGCTACACGGCAAAGGGCGGCCCGGACACCTGGTGGCCCACTCCGGAGCCGCCGCACAGGATCAACCAGATTTTTCTCGAGCCCATTCTTTTCGAGCACGCGGCGTCGCTGGAGCGCATCACCTTGCGCAATCGCGTGGAATTTACGGGGTTCACGCAAGACGAGACGAGCGTCATCGCATCGGCGCGCGCGCTCGACACGGGCGAAGCGCTCACCTTCAAGGCGCATTTCCTCATCGGCTGCGACGGCGGCAGGTCGCCGACGCGGCGCGGCATCGGCGCGAAACTCCTCGGCGATCCCGTCGTGCAACGCGTCCAGTCGACCTATATCCGAGCGCCCAAGCTCTTGTCTCTGCAGGATGGCCCGCGCGCCTGGTTGAATTTCTCGCTCAACCCGCGCCGCAGCGGCAGCGTTTACGCCATCGACGGACGCGAGACCTTTCTCATTCACAATTATCTCCGCGAGGACGAAGCCGATTTCGAGAGCGTCGACCGCGATTGGGCGATCCGCGCCATCTTGGGGGTCGGCGCCGATTTCCCATACGAGATCATCTCCAAGGAGGATTGGTTCGGGCGCAGGCTTGTGGCCGACAAGTTCCGGGAGGGCCGCGTCTTCGTTTGCGGGGACTCAGCGCATCTCTGGGTGCCATACGCCGGGTATGGGATGAATGCGGGCCTTGCTGACGCGGCGAACCTCGCCTGGCTTCTTGCGGCCGCGCTCGATGGCTGGGGCGCACCCGGGATTCTCGATGCCTACGCTTGCGAGCGCCAACCGATCACCGAGCAGGTGTCCCATTTCGCCATGAACCATGCCCATGCGATGGCGAAGCAACGCGGTGCCGTTCCTGAGGAGATCGAGGACGATACGCCGCAAGGCGAGGCGGCGCGCCGGAAGCTCGGCAAGCTCGCTTACGATTTGAACGTCCAGCAATATTGCTGCGCCGGCCTCAACTTCGGCTATTACTACGATCGATCCCCCATCATCGCATATGACGGCGAGAAGCAGCCCGGATATTCCATGGCCGATTTCACTCCGTCCACAGTGCCGGGTTGCCGCACGCCGCATATCCGCCTGGCCCACGGCACATCGCTCTACGATGCGATGGGACCCGAATACACGCTTTTGCGGAGCGATCCTTCGGTCGCGGTCGAGCCCCTCATGCGAGCGGCGGCCGCGCGCAAGGTGCCGCTGAAGCTTCTCGATCTCAATTCGGTTGAGGCCGGCCAACTGTACAAGCAGGCGCTCGTGCTGTCGCGCCCCGACCAGCACGTCGCCTGGCGAGGTGACAGCGTCCCGGCGGACCCGCTGGCGCTCGTCGACCTCGTGCGCGGCGCGAACCCGGGATGAGGAGGATGATGCCTTGCTGACACAGGAGGAGATCGAGGCCGCCGCGAGGAAGCTCGATCGTGCCGAGAAGACGCGCACGCAAATCCGCCAATTGTCGCTCGAGCATCCCGGCATGACGCTTGCCGACGCCTATGCGATCCAGAGCGCCTGGGTCGAGCACAAGATCGCCGAGGGGAGGGTGATTCGCGGCCACAAGATCGGCTTGACCTCGAAAGCGATGCAAGCGGCGCTCGGCATCGACGAGCCCGATTCCGGCATCCTCCTCGACGACATGTTCTTCGCCGATGGCGGCGAGGTCCCGAACGACCGTTTCATTGCAACGAGGATCGAGGCCGAGCTTGCCTTCGTCATGAAGTCGCGGCTTGCCGGCAAGGAGTGCACCATCTTCGACGTGCTGAACGCGACCGATTTCGTCGTGCCCGCGCTCGAGATCCTCGATACGCGTATCGAGCGTGTGGACGCGGCCACCAAGGCCACGCGCAAGATCGTCGACACTGTCGCGGACAACGCCGCCAATGCCGGCATCGTCGTCGGCGGCCGGCCCTTTCGCCCGCTCGACACGGATCTGCGCTGGATCGGTGCGCTTTGCTATCGCAACGGCGCGGTCGAGGAGACCGGGCTCGCGGCGGGCGTCCTCAACCATCCGGCGAACGGCATCGCCTGGCTCGTGCGAAAGCTCAGTGCGCTCGGCCTCGCGCTCGAGCCGGGTGAGGTCGTCCTGTCGGGCTCCTTCATCAGGCCGATCGAGGCCCGAAAGGGCGACACGATCCAGGCCGATTACGGCAAGTTCGGCATGGTGAGCTGCCATTTCGCCTGAACGGATAGCGATTACAAATGCTGGTCACTGAAAAAAAGTTCGAAAATCGGGTCTCAATGCATACTTTGAAGGCAAAAACGGTAGTGTTTGAATGATACGTATTTCGGGATCACGCGATATCGGCAAATGGACACTAACGTTCCGGACACCTACAACACAAGAGTGCGGCTTAATATCAAACTTGAACGGAGGGAGCCAGTATCGCGTATCGTGCTTATCATATTTAGTGACGGGGAGCCCTATCAAAGCCATTTGGCATTTACTAGGAACGTCTCTATTAAATCTGTTCGGATTAAAAAATTGTACTCGCATAATTTTGCCGCTTTCATCTAACACAATTCGATAGCCATATTTATCGAACAAAGCTAAATAACTCGCATTGAAAATCGCGATGTGGTGCCGCGACGTAAATTTCATTCCGCCATTCATTACTCTCCCACTAAAAATCTCCCTGAGATATTTATCGTAAAATTTTCCTTTCCAACTGTTACATCCGTTACCGTGTACGTTTTTTCCTTTGATAAGTAACTCTTTTTTGCAAAAGGAGAATTGTAAGTCCTCTCAAATTCTTTGATATGGCGGCCCGTACGTCATCCGGATCGTCGGCGAGTGATGCTGTGGAATAATGTGCTCGACGTCGAAATGCTCGTAGGGTAAAAATCTACAACATGCCGGGCACATCAGGAGCTTCGTGTCTCCTACTTCTGGGATATAAGACTGCAAATCCTTTCTCATTTTGTGCCATAAAATGTCCTTTAGTCCTGGAATATCCACGTCATTTAAGTTCATTGTTTTTTACCGCCCTTCTATACCTAAAGGTGGTCATGGGCCCATTGGCTCACGCTTTCCAAAGGGCAATCCAAGTCTTCATTAGCGGCTGAAATTCCCCAATCACGCTAGCGTGCCGCTTACTTCCCCTAAATAGCTGAGCCTATTAAATCGGGCAAGAACAGCTCCATTTTTCTCCACAATCTCACGCGACGTAATCCGGAGGGCGGACGACTATAAATGGGCCATTGGGGCAAAACCTACCACTATCGGGAGGGCTGTTGTCAGACCTCCTATTGCCACGGAGGAATTAATGTCCAAATACGGTCGCCTCGCTACCTTCTCGGCTGGCGGCAAGGCACGCTACGGCCTCGTTAGCGATAAAGGCATCGTCGATCTTTCGGCGCGTTGGGGCGAGCGCTTTCCCACGCTCAAGGAGGTGATCGCGGCCGGCAAATTGCGGAACCTCGTCGAAGAAGGGGATCGCAATTCTCCCGATCACGCGCTCGACGCCGTGACCTTTCGGCCGCCGGTGCCTAGCCCTGAGAAGATCATCTGCATCGGCGTGAACTACCCGGACCGCAATGCCGAGTACAAGGATGGGCAGGCGCCGGCGCCCTATCCGAGCATGTTCCTGCGCACCGAGCGTTCCTTCGTTGGGCACGAAGCGCCGCTCGTGCGGCCGCGCGCCACCTCACAGCTCGATTACGAAGGCGAGCTCGCGCTCGTCATCGGCAAGGCTGGCCGGCACATCTCGGAGAAGCACGCGCTCCATCATGTGGCGGCGCTCACGCTCTGCAACGAGGGAACGCTGCGTGATTGGGTGCGCCACGCGAAGTTCAACGTCACCCAAGGCAAGAACTTCGAGGCGAGCGGCAGCCTCGGCCCTTGGCTTGTCCCTTATGTCGACGAAGCGCAGATCACGGATGTGCGCCTCACCACCCGCGTCAACGGCGAGCTTCGCCAGGAGGATCGGACCTCGCGCCTGATCTTCGGCTTTCGCTATCTCCTCGCTTATATTTCGACCTTCACCACGCTCGTGCCCGGCGACATCATCGTCACCGGCACGCCGACAGGAGCGGGCGCGAGGCTCGATCCGCCGCGCTATCTTGTGCCCGGCGACGTGATCGAGGTCGAGGCTGACGGCGTTGGGCTCTTGCGCAATGGTGTCATCGATGAGGCAAGATGACGGAAGACGAAATTCAATCATGCCGCCGAACGCCATGCTCTCGGTCAGAAGCTACGACCCCACGGACCTCGATGCAGTGATCGAGATATTTCTGGGAGCCATCCGGGAGGTCGCTTCCAAGGATTATAACTCGGCCCAGATCAATGCATGGGCACAGGTTGATCGCGCTGCGTGGGCGAAACGGCGTCTCAGCAGGCCGACCTGGGTTGCGCTTCTCGGTCGAGCACCCGTCGGCTTCACCGATTTGGAGGCCGATGGTCATCTCGACATGATGTTTGTTCATCCTGCCCACCAGGGCGTGGGTGTCGCCAGTTTACTCTTGGAGACCGTCGAGGCCGCGGCGAAGGGGCACGGTCTATCTCGGCTGTTCACCGAGGCGAGCATTACTGCCAAGCCTTTCTTCGAAAAGCGAGGTTTCTCGATTGAAGCCTCTCAACGGGTGTCAAAAAGGGGGCAGGTGCTCGTGAATTTCCGCATGGAGAAGATCCTCGCATAGCACGGGTTGTCGCGCCGAAACCTGCTGAACCCATCCGTTCCGTCAAACCGAAAACACGCCTGGCGTACTCGACCAACGGCCTTGAATCGAAACGCTTTGCCACGATATGAGGCGCCAACCTTTCGAGCTCAATTCATGACTCCCACCATCGATCTTCTCTCCGCGCGCCGTTCCGTGGGGCCGAATTTCCTCGGCGAGCCGGGGCCGTCGGCTTCCCAACTCGAGACCTTGTTGCGCATCGCTTCGCGTGTGCCCGACCATGGCAAGCTCGCGCCCTGGCGGTTCATCGTCTTCGAAGGTGAGGCCCGTGCCAAGGCGGGCGAGGTGATCGCGCAGGCCTACGCCAAGGACAATCCCGATGCCGAGGAGAACCGTGTCGCCGCCGAGCGCAATCGCCTTGCCCGAGCACCGCTCGTCATTGGCGTGGTGAGCCGCGCCGCACCACACCCGAAGATCCCCGATTGGGAGCAGGTGCTTTCGGCGGGAGCCGCCTGCATGAACCTCGTCACCGCCGCGCACGCGCAAGGCTTTTCGGCTTCGTGGATCACGGAATGGTATGCCTATGACCGGCGCGTGCTCGCCGCCTTCGGGCTTTCGCCGCAAGAACGCATGGCGGGCTTCGTGCATATCGGGACGGCGGTCTCCGTCTCGCCCGAGCGGCCGCGCCCGGAGCTTGACGAGATCGTCTCGCGCTTCGCATAGAGCGGACCGCGCCGAAGGGTCGCAAAAGCAAAGCAAGGAAAGGCACGACGCCCTTGTTCTACCGCACCGACAAGAACGATCACGGTCTGCCGCATAATCCGTTCAAGGCGATCGTGGCGCCGCGCCCCATCGGCTGGATCAGCGCGATGAGCGGCAAGGGCGAGATCAACCTGTCCCCTTATTCCTATTTCAATGCGGTCGGCGATCGGCCGCCGATCGTCGTCTTCTCATCGGACGGCATGAAGGATGCGGCAAGCTTCGTCGAGGAGACGGGCGAGTTCGTCTGCAATTTCGTGACTTACGAGCTGCGCGAGAAGATGAACCTCACCTCCGCCCCATTGCCGCGCGGGCAGAACGAAATGGCGTTCGCCGGCCTGACCGCGGCGCCCTCGGTTCTCGTGAAGCCACCGCGCGTCGCCGAGGCTCCGACGGCGCTCGAATGCAAGCTTTTGCAGATCGTGCCGTTACAGCCGCTCAACGGGGCGCCCGCGACGAACCACCTCGTGATCGGCCAGGTGATCGGCGTGCATATCGATGAAAAATTTCTCAAGAACGGGCGTTTCGACACGCTCGCCGCGCATCCGATCATGCGCATGGGCTACCACGATTACGCGGTCGGTACCGAAGGTTTCACCATGGTGCGTCCGAGCGGGTGAACGCGCAAGCACGATCCGAAAAAAATCGACAACTACTTTTCCAAAATAATGCTGCTTCGCTAGCAATTTAGAGGATGCCGGCGATTCCCTCCAAAAGCTGACCGCTCTCGATCAGCCGATGCCCGCGGCCTTTGCGGCTTCGAGGAGCCGCTCCGCCCGCTTGA
>JAFAQA010000303.1 GCA_019246665.1 Hyphomicrobiales bacterium | reverse complement strand
CTCGCCGATTGAACGCGTCCGGGCTTAAGATCGGCCCGATTCCGGCCAAGAAAGCTTTCGACGAGACGAGATGGCGAAATTCAGCTTCTTGCACGCGGCCGATCTGCACCTCGGCAGCCCCTTTGAAGGGCTTTCGCTCAAGGATGAAGAACTCGCAGGCCGCTTCGCCGCGGCGAGCCGGGAGGCTTTTCGCTCGCTGGTGGATGCCGCGCTTGCCGAGAAGGTCGCCTTCCTCGTGATCGCCGGCGACATCTATGAGGGGGAGTGGCGCGACGCCTCGATCGGGCTCTTCTTCAATCGCGAATTGGCAAGGCTCGATCGCGCCAAAATCCCGGTCTTCCTCGTCAAAGGCAATCACGACGCTGAAAGCGTGGTGACGAAAAGCATCACCTTGCCGGCAAATGTGCACGAATTTCCGAGCCGCGCCGCGGCGAGCTTCCGGCTCGGCGATCTCGAAGTGGTGCTGCATGGCCGCAGTTTCCCGGATCGTGTCGTCGCGGAAAATTACGCGCTCGCCTACCCACCCGCCATTCCCGGGTGGTTCAACATCGGCGTGCTCCACACGTCGTGCACGGGCAGGCCTCCGCATGCCACTTATGCGCCTTGCACCGTCGTGGACCTTGCGACGCGCGGCTACCAATATTGGGCGCTCGGCCATGTGCATGCCCATGAGATCCTGAGCCGCGATCCCTTCGTGGTCTATCCGGGCAACCTCCAAGGGCGCAGCATTCGCGAGACAGGCCCGAAGGGGGCGGTGCTGGTCGAGGTCGAGCAAGGCGCGATTCGCGAGGTGCGAAGACTGATCGTCGACAAGGCTCGTTGGGCGCGCCTCGAAGTCGAGCTTGCCGATTTTGCTGAAGAAGATTTCGCCATGAGCCGCATCGAGGATGAGTTGAGCGCGGTCGCACGCGACGCCGGCGAACGGCTCGTCGCGGTGCGCGTCGAGCTTCTCGGCGCAACGCCCCTGCATCGACGTTTCGCCGCCGATCGGCAGCGGCTTCGTGACGAGGTCCAGGCCGCCGCTCATCGCTTGCACGAGGACATCTGGATCGAGGATGTGCGTTTGCGCACCAGCGAGCCGGCGGCGGCGCGCGCGTCAGAATCGGCGGACAGCGCTCTCGATCCCGTCGCGCTTATCGCCGAGCTCGAAAAGGATGCGGGCTTGCGCGCGGAGGCCGAGGCGCTGCTCGGCACCATCGCGGCCAAGCTTCCGGCGAGCGCCCTTGCTGGCGAAGCGAGGCTTAGCGATGATCTTGATGCGCTCATGAGCGAGGCCGTCGCGCTCGTGCTTGGGCGGCTCGAGCCGGAGGAGCACTGAGGTCGTGCGCCTCGTCGAGCTCGACCTTACCCGCTACGGCGCCTTTACGGACAAGGTTTTGCGCTTCCGCGAAGGTGCGCGTCTCCACCTCGTCCATGGGAGGAATGAAGCCGGCAAGAGCACCGCGCTTGGCGCCATCACCGACCTTCTCTTCGGCTTCGAGCATCGCACCGCCTTCGATTTTCTGCACGCGGCCTCCGACCTGCGGATCGGCGCACGAATCCTTTGCCGCGATGGCGACGCCTTTGTCTTCCGCCGTCGTAAGGGGCGCCGCGACACCTTGCTCGACGCAAAGGAGAAGCCGCTCGGCGACGATGCACTTGCGCCCTTCCTCCAAGGCCTCACACGCGACGTCTTCGTGCGCGCCTTCGGGCTTTCCACCCGCACCTTGCGAGAGGGCGCCCATGAGATGCTGCGCGTCGAGGGCGAGATCGGCGCGACACTTTTCGCCGCCGCTTCCGGCCTGCGCGAGCCTGGCGAATTGCGCCTCGCGCTCAACGCCGAGGCCGACGCCATTTTCGCACCGCGCGCTTGGAAGGATCGGCGTTTCTCTCAAGCGCTGGAACGCTTTGAAGCGGCGCGTCGCGCCATGCGCGAGAGCGAGCTTCGTGTCGGCGATTGGAAGGAGCTGAACGAGCGCATCGAGGCGCTCAGAGGAGAGCTCGACGAGATCGAGCGACGGCGCGCCGAAGTCATTGCCGAGCAGGCGAGGGTGCAAAGGTTGAAGCGCCTTGCTCCCTTGGTGCTCTTGCTCGGCGAGGCCTCGCAAAGGCTCGACGAATCGGGGCCGATGCCGGCGCTTGCCTTTGGCTTCGTCGACAGGCTTCGCGGCGCGCTCGAGGCCGAGGCGAGCGCGGCTCAAAAGCACCGCGAATGCCTGCGATCGCTCGAGGAGCTTGCGGGCGAGCGTGACGGCCTGTCGATCGACGAGGCTCTCGTCGCGCGTGCCGGCGAAGTCGAGTCGCTCTTTGCCGAGACGGGGCGCTACGCCAAGGCGAGGGAGGATTTGCCGGCCGTCGATCGGGAAGCCGAGGCGATGCGGGCCGATCTCGAAACGCTGGCCAGACGGCTCGCTTTGGCGAAGGCGAACGAGATCAAGGATCGGCAGCCCTCCGATGCCGAGCTTGCCGCGTTGCGCGCACTCTGCCGCGAAGGCCGCGCGATCGAGATGGAGCTTGCGAGGCTCAGCGCCGATTTGGCGCGCGAGCGGCAAAGCCATCGCTTGCTGCAACAGGAAGAGGCGGCGCGCGGCGAGTCCCCGATCGACCCTGAGCCTTTGCGCGAGCGGCTCGCCGCCGCTGCTCCGGTGTTGCGGCGGCTCGAGCAGCGCGTCGACATCGAGCCGGCGATCGAGGCCGACGCAAAGGCCCTTGCGGAAGCGGTGGCTCGTCTCTCCCCTCCGATCGCATCGCTCGAAGCTCTCGCCCGCGCCTCTCTGCCGGCGCCTGACACCATCGCGCGTTTTCGCAGGGAGCATGATGCGCTCGCAAAGGCATCCGACCGCGCACGCGAGGAAGTGGGTGCGGCGGAACGCGAATTTCGCGAAATCGAAGCGGCGCTCGAGAAGCTCGAAGGCGCGCGCGCGGTGCCGAGCCTCGAAGCGATTGCGGGCGCGCGACGGGAACGCGACAGCTTATGGGAGCGGCTTCGCGCAGCGCTTTTCGGGGCCGAGCTCTCCGCACCGGCTCGCGCCTCCTCGGCCGCTTTTTTCGAGCAACAGGTCGCGCAGGCCGATCGTCTCGCCGATGAGGCGCTCGCCGATGCTCAGCGCGTCGCGCAACATGGCCTGCTGGCGCGGCACCTGATGATGTCGCGCGAGCGCAAGGCGAAAGCGGAACAGGCCCTTGCCGCGGCAAAGCTTTGCGAGCGCGAGGCGGGCGAGGCATGGCGTGCCGCCTGGTCCGCGGCTTGCGTCTCGCCCTTGCCACCCGGCGAAATGGAGAGCTGGTCGCGCGAGGTCTCTGCCTTGCTCGATCGGCGCGCCGAGCTTCTCGCACGTCGCGAGAAGCTCCAGGCGCTGGTCGCGGAAGATCGGGCACTCGCGCCGGTCTTGCGGTCGGTCGCGGAAACGGCCGGGCTCGACAGCCCGAAGGAAGCATCGAGCCTCGAGCTTGCGCAGCGCCTCGAAGCGCGGCTTCGCAAGCTTCAGGAAAGCTGGGAGGCGACACGCCGGCAAAAGGCGAAACTCGACGCTGTGCGCGAGCGGATCGAAGAGATCGGCTCCTCGAGGAACGATGCATCGGTTCGTTCAGACGAATGGGCCAAGCGCTGGCGCCCTCTCTTGCCCAAATTCGGTCTTCTGGCGGCTGCGACTCTCGACGAGGCCGAAGCTGCGCTTGGCGCATGGGACGAGGTGCCGGATGCGGTGGCGCGACTTGCCCGCGAGGAGAGGCGCATCACCGGCATGCGCCGCGACAACGCCGAATTCGAGAGACGCGTCACCGACGTGCTCTCGGGCTTGGCGCCTGATCTTGAAGGACTTCCCTTCGAGGCGGCGATAAAGACACTGCACGCGCGCACCCAGGCCGCCACCACCATGGCCGCAAGGCGGGAGGATTGTTCAAGGCGGCTCGCCGCCGCGGCACATAAGGAGAAGAGCGCGAAAGCCGCGCGCGCGCAGGCGCGCGCGGCGCTCGCTTCTCTTGCGGCGGAGGCGGAGCTTGCTGAGGACGAGGACCTCATGGCGCTCGCGGCTCGGCTCGAAGCGCGGACGGTTCTCGAGAAGGAGCTCGGCGCCAAGCGCGACGAATTGTTGCGCGCCGCCGAAGGCTTTTCGGAAGAGGTGATCCGAGACGAGCTTTCGAGCTTCGAAATCGAAACGGCCGAAGCCCGATCATCGGAGCTCGAAGGCGAGCAGACGCGGCTCGAGCGTGAGGGCAAGGAGGCGCTTGTGGCTCTCGACCGGGAGGAGCAGCGACGCGAGGCGCTCGAAACCGGTGTTGGCGCCGAGCTCGCGGCGCAGATGCGCCGCAACGCGGAAGTCGAGCTGGTCGCGGCGGCGCGTGAATGGGCCGTGCTCAAGCTCGGCGCGCTCCTGCTCGGCACGGCCATCGAACGTCATCGCGAAGCTTCGCAAAATCCGCTGCTTTCGCGGGCCGGCGAATTGTTTCGCGCGCTCACCGGCGACGCCTTCATGGGCCTCGGCTCCGCTTATGGCGAGGATGACCGTCCCGTCCTCGTCGGCCAGCGAGCTTCCGGTGGAAGCGTCAAGATCGAGGGGATGAGCGAGGGCACCCGCGACCAGCTCTATCTCGCCTTACGTCTCGCTTATGTCGAAGCCTATGCGGCGAAGCTCGATCCGCCGCCTTTCATCGCCGACGACCTCTTCGTCACCTTCGACGACGAGCGCACGGCGCATGGCATCGAAGCCCTCGCCGAGATCGGCAAGACGACACAATGCCTGCTCTTCACGCATCATAGCCGGACGGTTGAGATTGCGGCCGAACGGCTCGGCGCCGACGCTGACATCATCGAGCTTTCAGGGCGGGGGTAAAGACGCCTCACCTCTCCCGCTTGTCTGCACTCGCGGTGTCATCCCCGGCGAGGCGAGTGAAACGAGCCGAGGGAAGGGGATCCAGGAAGCCTATGAGAAAAAAGGGATCCCCTTCCCCTCGCGCTCCTGCGGAGCGCTCGGCCGGAGATGACACGTGGCCTCAAAACCTGACGCGCAACCCGCCCGAAACCGAATGCTCCTGCAGGCGCGAGGCGAGGCGGCCGTCATAGTCGACGAAGACCTTGGCGTCGGGCGAAAGCTCTAGACTGAAGCCAGCGCCAATGAGCGCGGCGTCGCGCCCGAAGACAATCCCCGTCGCAGAGAACGTGCTTCCTGGCACGCCCGCGAGCGCGGCCGTGATCTGTTGCGAGGCATCGAGGAACTCATGGTTCCAGCCGAGTCGCACTTCCGGAATAAAGGTGCCGTAACTCCCCATCGCGATGCGCGAGGTGAGGCGCACTCCAAGCGTCGTCTGGAAGGAGTTCGAATCCGCCGCATTCACCGAAAGCGCGCCGAAGCCGCCCGTCTCGTTGAAACCGGAGATATGGGCGTTGACATAATCCAATGCAGCGTAAGGCGTGATGGAGACATTCACGCCGGCGGCCGGAAGCCCCCAATGATATCCGGCTTCAGCGTGGCCTTGGTAGCTCTGGCCCGAAGGCGAGGAGCTCGCGTCGCCCGGTATCCCGAACGGCGTGAGCAAACGCGAGGTGCCGAAATCGTTGAAGCTCACCACCGCGCTTCCGAGCACATACCACGGCCCCCCAGCCCAGCCGGCGTAAGCGGCGCCCTGGTACGAGCTTACATTGGTGCTCGAGCCTTCCTTGAACTTCGCCGAGGTCGCGACGTAGGTCGCCGCCACACCCGCGACGATGCCGTTGTCGAGGCGCCAATCGATGCCGGCGATCAGCGGCGCGGCGCGGTTGATGTCATATCCCACGCCGGCGCTCGCGGCAGAAGCTGTCGCCGTGCCGAACTGATCGTAACCTCGGGCCCAGACGTTGGCGTTGCCAAAGGAGAAGCTCGCGGGTCCTTTGCTGAGCGCGCTTTGAGCGCCCCCTGCCCCCCCACCCGGCGCCCATTCGCCGAGCGCCCCGCCGCTGGCGACGAGCCGGTCCTGCACGGCTTGAGTGAGCACGCGTGGCGCGTCGAGGCCGAGGCGTGCATCTTGCGTCAAATCCTGCGCGCTCGCCGCAAGCGCCGTCTCGTTCAAGGTGAGCGTCGCGTCCAAGGCATTCGCGGTCGTCGCATCAGGCGAAACCGCGGCCGTGAAGAATGGCGCGGTCGTGGTGACGCTCGCGAAGCTTCCCGAAAGCGGCGGGTCGGCCACGATCGCGTTCCTGTAAACCGTCGTGCCTTGCGCCGCGAGCGCAAAGAGGCTCGCCGCCGCGGGCACGAGCTCGAGCGTGCCGCCGCGCAGATTGATCGTGCCGGCGCTCAAGGTCGGGTAAGTGCCGGCCGCCGTGCTTTGCGTCACGTTGAAGACGAGCGTGCCGCCCGTCTGGTTATAGGTGCCGAAGCCGGAGATCGATTGCCCTCCCGAGAGCACGATCTGCCCGCCCGTGACAT
>JAFAQA010000266.1 GCA_019246665.1 Hyphomicrobiales bacterium | reverse complement strand
CACCACATCGGCGTTTGGGTATCCTCGATCACCGACATCATTCACATCTGCGATGTGCTCGCCACCACCGGTTTCCTGAAATCGATGGAACGTGGGCCTGGTCGTCATGGCATTTCCAACGCCTTTTTCCTCTATCTGCGCGACCCTGATGGTCACCGGATCGAGCTCTTCACCTCGGACTACCTCACCGTCGATCCCGATCATGAGCCGATCCATTGGGATCTGCTCGATCCAACGCGCCAGACGCTCTGGGGCGCGCCTGCGCCGAAGAGCTGGTTCGAGGAGGGCTCGCTATTTCCCGAGGTCGCAATCCGCGAACCGGTGCTCAAGGCAAAGCCCATTGTGGCGCCTTGATCATCACGCGGGGCGGCTCAGCTGAACCGGCTATTAACGCGCCTTTACGCGCTCGTTCAGCGTCTCTTCGTCATGTTGCAGGCTCCAACGAACCGAGAGGAGCTTTTTACGATGTTCAAGCGATCGATGGGTGCGGCGCTCGCCGCCGCCGCCGTCTTCCTCGGATCGGGCCTCGCAACGCATGCGCAAGATGGGCGCGAAGCCGAGATCCTGGGTTATCACCAGCTTTGCGATCACGGAGACCGGCGTGCTTGCGTGCGCTTCGGCATGTTGCTGCAGCAAAACCAGGATCGTGCGATCGCTTGGCGGCGCATGCATCCGGAATGGTTCTGGTGGGATCGATAAACTGAAGCGAACGCGGCAGCCTTGCTTGGCAGCCTGAGTTGGCGCCTTTACTGGCCGGGAAGGCAGTTGCCGCTCTTCCCGCTTCACAGCGTCGCGCTCGCGCGGCATGATACGCGTCATCCGTTCGGTCGAGCCCGTCTTCACCGCAAACGTCTCGGAACGCGCCATGTTCCTGCGCCGGCTGATCCTCGTGCCGACCGCCCTGATCCTTGCGATCACGGTCGGTTTCATCTTTCTCCTGATCGGGGGGCTCGCCGAGCCCGCCGGCCGAAAAGTGCTCGAAGGCATCGGTTGGATTTTCCTTCTCGCGGTGCGCGCCGACGCGCTGCAAGGCGAACCCGCGGGCTCGTATCTCGCCTTGGCGGCCAAGATCATCTGGGGAGCAACGCTGGCCATCGTGGTCGCACCTGTGCTGCTCACGGCGCTGATCGGTGAAGCGGCGAGACTACGTTCCTTCATCTGGTATGTCGCGGCACCCGCCGTCCTCACCGCGATGATCCCCTGGCTCGCACGCGCTGCAAGGGCGGCGGGCAGCTCCGCTATTCGCGATGCGGCGACGCGCAGCGCCGGCACGCAGGCCGATGAAGCCCGCCTCGCCCTTCTATTGTTCCTTTCAGGCGCGCTGTCGGGCTTCATTTACTGGGCCGTCGCTGGGCGCGACGCCGGTGTAAGGCGCGTCGTGGAGGTGCCACTCGAGACGCCGCAATCACCAAAACCCTGATTTCGAAGCGTCTGCAGAGCATGATCCGCAAAAGTGGGCCCCCCACTTATGCGATGAGATCATGCGGAAAAACAAGAAAATAACCTGACGCTCCTGATCTCATGTAAACGCAACGCGTTCGGCACCTCCGTCACGAGCCGCGGGTGGGCGATCTGCGCACATCCCGACATCGTAGGGGAAACTCAAAAGGCGATCGCCCTCACGATGCTCCCGCCAAATGCGGCGAATTGAGACTTTTTAGGCTTGCGGCTGGCCAAGGGAGATGGAACACGGATCGTGTTACCGTGCTGAATTGCCGCCATAGGAATGGCGAATTAGAGAATGCGCGCTCGGCAGGCGATTGCCTTGTAACGCTCTTCTTCCGACGGGATTAATCGTGATCGCCACTTTTAAAGCACACTTAGTGTTCGCGCCTGCGTTATTCTTGCGATTTCCATAACTCCCCGTTGACCAACATAAGATCGCCACCATGTTCAGTAGCATTGGTGTCGAAGGACAACCCACCCTGTCCCTTCGCAGAGCGGAGACCTTCACAGCGAGCACCCTTGGTGAAAAGGAGAGCTTCAATGTGCGACTACAGCCTGCAACACATCGCATCAAGACCAGCCGTGGTTGGCGACAAGCTGGTGAGCACGAGCTTCAGCAACTCGTCCACCCGCGGCTTTGCCGCCGTCGGAGAGCCCGACGTCGCGGTGTGCCTGCTTCCGGGGACCGAAATCGCATTCGAGAGGGAAGTGGAATGCGACGATACCTTCGGCCTTTTCCCCCGTAAGCTCCGCGAGAAAGTGGCGCGCTTCCGCCAGGTCGACATGGATAAGCCGCACACCCATCACGACGCGCTCGAGTTTCCGAGTGGGCGCAGCGTGTTGGTGACGCAGCTGACCAAAGGCCAGCATGCGACCGTCCTGCAGCTGCCGGCTTCAGCGCGGGAAGAGAAGGCTCCACAAGAGCACGTTGCCACGCATACGCAGCGGCAAGATACGTTCGTCGGCTGAATTAGCCGACGCCCCGATTACATCGCGCTCGCGCGCCGAGCGAGCCGTGAGCGCGACCCGTGAACGCGCAAGGCATTGCGCAGAGGTTATGTCTGCGCCTGAGGATCACGGCAGGTTCATCCGATTTTTAGGTCTTTTTTCCGGGATTCCGTTTTTCAGGATTCCCTTTTTCAGGATTCTTCTTGGATTCTTAGACGCGGAGTTCCTCGCGATCTATACGAAGGCCGCCAATCAGCCGAAACGACCCGTGATGTACTGCTCAGTCTGCTTTTGCCTGGGCGCGGTGAAGATGGTTTGCGTGTCGCCGAATTCCACGAGCTCGCCGAGGTACATGAACGCCGTATGATCCGATACGCGGGCAGCTTGCTGCATGTTGTGAGTGACGATCGCGATGGTGTAGCTAGAGGAAAGCTCGTCGATCAGCTCCTCGATTCTGGATGTCGAGATCGGGTCGAGCGCCGAGCAAGGTTCGTCGAGCAGGATCACCTCCGGCTTCACGGCGACGGTGCGCGCGATACAAAGCCTCTGCTGCTGCCCGCCAGACAAGCTCGTGCCGCTGGCTTGGAGCTTGTCCTTCACCTCGTTCCACAGCGCCGCGCCGCGCAGCGCGTGCTCCACGCGGTCGTCCATCTCCGGGCGCGGCAAATTCTCATAAAGGCGAACGCCGAAGGCGATGTTCTCGTAAATGGACATCGGAAAAGGGGTCGGCTTTTGAAACACCATGCCGATTCGGGCGCGAAGCACATTCCGGTCCTGCTTCGGGTCGAGAATGTCCTCGCCGTCGAGCAGCACCGTGCCCTCGGCGCGCTGATTGGGATAGAGCTCATAAATACGGTTCAGCACGCGTAGCAGGGTCGATTTTCCGCAGCCAGATGGGCCGATAAAGGCCGTGATCATGTTTTCCCGCAGCGAAAGCGCTATTCCCTTGAGCGCCTGATTCTGTCCGTAGAAAAAATTGAGGCCCTCGATTTTGATCTTCTCGCGCGCCGCCGGGCCCGCGGCTTGCTGGATGGGGCCGTTTGCTGCGACGCCGGAGAGCACGGGCGCGGAAGTCGTCGAAACGCTCATGGACCGCTCCTCTTCGACACGAGCAGACGCGCCGTGATGCTGAGCAGCAGGACAGCGGCGGTGATGATCAAGGCTCCGGTCCAGGCAAGCGACTGCCATTCCGGATATGCGCTCGACGCGAATTGGTTGATGGTGAGCGGCAGGCTTGCCATCGGGCTCGTGAGACTGAGGCTGAAGTTGAGATTTCCGAGCGCCGTGAACAGAAGCGGTGCTGTCTCCCCGCTGACGCGCGCGATGGCAAGCAGGATGCCGGTCACGATCCCCGCCTGCGCGGCCTTGTAGCACACCGAGCGAATGATAACCGAGCGCGGCGCGCCGATCGAGGCCGCGGCCTCGCGCAGCTGGCTCGGCACTAACAGCAACATATCCTCCGTGGTGCGCACCACGACCGGTATGACGATCACGGCGAGCGCCGCCCCGCCCGCAAGAGCCGAGAAGCCGCCCATCGGAACCACAACCAGCTCGTAGACGAACAAGCCGATGATGATCGAGGGCGCGCTGAGCAGGATGTCGTTGATGAAGCGAACGACCGGCGTGATCCGCTCATAGCGGCCATATTCGGCCATGAACGTGCCGGCGAGAATGCCGATCGGTGTGCCGATGGCGACGCCGAGAACCGTCATGATCAAGCTGCCCACGATGGCGTTGAGCAAGCCGCCTTCGGAGCCAGGACCTGGAGTGATTTCAGTGAACACGCGCCAACTGAGGCCGCCGATCCCGTTGTAAAGGAGCGATCCGAGGATCAGGCACAAGGCAGTCAACCCAAGCGCCGTCGCCAGATAACAAAGCCCTTGGAAAATGGCATTGGCCGATTTGCGTCGGGCGGGAAGCGAGCTCGAGCGGCTCTGGGCCGGTTGCATGATCAAACTCCCGACCGCTTGCTCATGCGCAGCAGCATCAAACGTGCCGCGGCAAGCACGATGAGGGTGATCACGAAAAGAATGAGGCCGAGCGCCACGAGCGCCGAAGAATGCATGGCGTCCTTCGCTTCCGCGAACTCGTTGGCGATGCTCGACGAAATGGTGGTCCCCGGCGCCAAGAGCGAGGCCCGCACCTTGGGATCGTTGCCGATGACGAAGGTCACCGCCATGGTCTCTCCGAGCGCGCGGCCGAGCGCCAGCATGGCGCCGCCGATGACGCCGACCCGGCTGTAAGGAAGTACAACCTTACGCACCACCTCGCGCGTGGTCGCGCCGAGCCCGAAAGCCGCTTCCTTGAGCACGGGAGGCACCGTCTCGAAGACGTCGCGAGACACGGCCGCGATGAATGGCAGGACCATGATGGCGAGGATGATGCCGGCCGTGAGAACGCCTTGGCCATAAGAAGGACCGGCGAAGATGGTCGAGAGAACCGGAATCTCAGCGACCGCGGGGACGAGATAGCTGTTTTCCAAGTTTTGCAGGACGGGAGCGAGAACGAACAAACCCCACATGCCGTAAATGATGCTCGGCACCCCGGCTAAGAGCTCGATTGCCGTGCCGATGCTGCGACGCAGCCTGAGCGGACATAATTCCGTGAGAAAGATCGCGATGCCAAGCCCCACAGGCACAGCCAGCACCATGGCGATCGCCGAGGTCACAAGGGTGCCGTAGATCGGCGCGAGCGCACCGAATTTGAGAATATCTGGGTTCGGATTCCAGGATTGGCTCGTGAAAAAGCTCACGCCGAAGGTCGAGAGCGCGAGCCAGGAGCCGACCACCAACGTCACCAGGAAGCCGCCGAGCAGGGTCAGCACGAGATAAGCGGCCGAGCGAGTCAGCAACCGAAACACCGCGTCTCTAGCGGCAAAGCGCTTAACGGCGAGGTCGCGACTCGCAACGCTGACCGAACTCATCGGGATATTGACCATGAATCCCCGAAATTGTCACCGATCCCAGCTGCTTGCCGTGGGCAATCAAGCAGGCGGGGCCGGAGACATGTCTTGCGTCCGGCCCCGCCTGTTACCAAAGCTGCAATCTCGGCGCCATCACATGGCGTTCAGGGGCTTGCCATCCGGACCTTTTATTTGAGCCCAGCTCTTCATGACGAGCTCCTTCACATTCGCGGGCATGGGCACATAATCAAGTTCCTCAGCCGCTTTGTCGCCGTCCTTGTAGGCCCAAGCGAAAAATTTCAGCGCTTCACCGGCCGCCGTCGCATCCTTCACCTCCTTCGGCATGAGGATGAAGGTCGAGGCTGAAATCGGCCACGCCGACGCGCCCGGCTGATCGGTGATGATCAGGTAGAAGCCGTCCGCCTTGGCCCAATCGGCATTGGCCGCGGCTGCTTGCACCGTCTGACCATTCGCCTCGACGGCCTTGCCGTCCTTATTGATCATCTTCATCGTGGTGAGCTTGTTTTGCTTCGCATAGGCGGTCTCGACATAGCCGATCGCACCTTTCGTCTGCGCCACATTGTTCGCGACGCCCTCATTGCCCTTCGCTCCGAGCCCCGTCGGCCATTCAACCGAAGTGGAGGAGCCGACCTTCGATTTCCAATCCGCGCTCACCTTCGAAAGGTAATTGGTGAAGTTGAAAGTGGTGCCGGAGCCGTCGGCGCGATGCACGACCAGTATTGGCGTCGAGGGCAGCTTGGCGTTGGGGTTAAGCTTCTTCAGCTCGGCTGCGTCCCAGGTCTTCACCTCGCCGAGAAAGATCTTGGCGAGCGTGTCGGAATCGAGCGTCAGCTCGTTCGGCTTGATCCCGTCGAGGTTCACGACCGGAACGATACCTCCCATGACCATCGGCCATTGGATAAGATTGCCGCCATCGGCGAGCTCTTTCGCGGTGAGCGGCACGTCCGAGGCGCCGAAGGCCACGGTGCGGGCGGTGATCTGCTTGATGCCGCCGCCTGATCCGATGGATTGGTAATTCAAGCCGATCCCAGTCTGCGCCTTATAGGCCTCCGCCCATTTGGCATAGATGGGAAAGGGGAACGTCGCGCCGGCGCCCGTTATATCGGCGGCCTGGGAAAACGAGGGCATCGCGCAAATTGTCGCCAGGACCGCCGCCGCGCGGACAAGCCTTGCTGCCTGCTTATACATGAGAGCCTTCCGAAAATCTGTTGTGCTCGGATATGTCGAAAACGACAAAAGCCCTAGCGGGGTCTTCTTAGGAACACCCGTGAACGTTTGGCCGTCTCGGCACGTTCTGCAAAGATGGCGTATCGACATTCGATGACGGTTTGATGAAATTCATGAACAAGCGCTGATGAGCGGCGCCCCGGCCTCGTCGAATCACACGCCTTCTTCAGGGAGATTCCATGCGTACTGTCAAAGTCAGGCATTTCGTCGAGGGCTTGAAACCGCGGCGCACCAAACTCGAGATCCCCGGGTGGGCCGGCCAGAGAGAGCCACGTGCCGACGGAAACCAGGAATATGTGTGGCATTGCCTACCTTTTTCCGAAGGTGCTCAGTATGGGGTCGAGCTCTTTTACCCTTATGACAACGAGCTCAGCGTCACCACGCGCGACGGCCATCTCATTCTCGACGGGGATTTTGGGCCGGCTCCCGAAACGGGCGTGCTTTGGCCGCCATTTCGGAACTTCGGCGACAATTTCTACACCTATCAAATTCTCCTTGATCTCAACCCGGGCGAAGGTTGGGCCATTCGGACCGAGCCACACCCTCGCTTCTATACGGACCGCACCGACACGGTGCCGATCGCCGTGCCGGCGCTCCTGCGCAATTGGTGGCCGATGATGTTCTTCATCGTGTTCAAATCACCGGCCGAGGGACGAACGCATATTTTCAAGCCGGGCGAGCCTTTCGCCCAGATCATCGTCGTCCCCGAGGACGCCGACTACACGCTTGCCGAAATGGATGAGGAGGAGTCAGCCGAGCGCGAGTTGAAGGCGAGGCGCATTCATGAATCGCGTCAAACCCTGTCTGCCGAAACCCATTGGACATCGGCCTCGAACACGGTTTTCGACGGCACCTATCGCCACATCTTGCGTGCCGCCAAGGCGAAGAAAAGCGCGAGCTGAAGCTCGGGCCGAGCCCTCCGCTGCCGATTGAAGAAAAATTCCCAGAAATCAACACCCGGGGTCGATTCGATCGATCCCATCCCAACCTCGCGCCCTTCGCCTGATCACCGATCGGAATGAAAGATCGGCCCGTAGTGATGATGGTGGTGATGATGGTGGTGGTGATGGTAATAAAGCGGCCGCGGCGGTCCCCATCCCCAGTGATGGTGATGGTGATGGTGATGATGATGACGATAATACGGGTAAGGGTAGAAGAATTGCGCCACTTTCTCCGTCCCGTTCTCAGCCTCCCTCGCCGACTTGGCTTTTGCTTCATCGGCGGCCTGCAACAGCGCGACTGCATTCGGGATGGGCTCGAGCAGCTCGCCGAATGAACGCGCCGACATCACTTCGTTCGCGGTCGGCGCAGTTGCAGCCTGGGCACCATCCGCAGTCGCCAGAGCGGAAATGGCGCCGATCAATCCAACGATCGTCTTGTCCATAGGGCATCTCCCTTGAATCTTTACGAAAACGCCGGCGCTACCTTGCGGTTCCAAGGGAGCGGCAACTCGGACAGGGCGAAAGTGAAGGGCGAGGAGCGCTCCAGTTTTCGAGTGAGTTGAGCAGCGCGTGCCGTTTTCAGTCCGAATCGCGCGCGATTGCCTTGAGGCGATAAAGTGCTTCAAGCGCCTCCTTGGGCGTGAGCTCATCGGGATTGACCCCTCCGAGCGCCTCGCGCAATCGATCGCCGCCGCGCACCGGCGGATCGGGAGGCGCCGCCGCCGCGGCGAAGAGCGGCAGTTCCTCGATGAGCTTCGCGGCCGGCTTCTCGCGCTCGGTGCGCTCGAGACCGGCGAGAATCGATTTGGCGCGTGCGATCACGGAGACCGGCAACCCCGCGAGCCTTGCCACTTGCACTCCATAGCTGCGATCGGCCGCGCCGGCGACGACCTCATGCAGGAAGACAACGTCGCCGTGCCATTCGCGCACACGGCTCGTAAGATTGACGAGCCGACTCAGGCGGCCGGAGAGCGCCGTGAGCTCATGGAAATGCGTGGCGAACAAGGCCCGACAACGATTCGCCTCATGCAGGTGCTCGAGCGTCGCCCAGGCGATCGAAAGACCGTCGAAGGTCGCGGTGCCGCGCCCGATCTCATCGAGGATGACGAGCGCTCGCGTCGAGGCCTGGTTGAGGATCGCGGCGGTCTCGATCATCTCGACCATGAAGGTCGAGCGGCCGCGCGCAAGATCGTCCGCCGCCCCGACGCGGGAGAAAAGCTGATCCACGGTGCCGATCACGGCACGCTCCGCCGGTACGTAGGAGCCGATTTGCGCCAGGATGGCGATGAGCGCGCTCTGCCGCAGATAGGTGGATTTGCCGGCCATATTAGGCCCGGTCACGATGGCAATGCGGCCCGCGTTCTCTCCCGCCGGAGGCGAGAGGTCGCAGCTATTCGCGACGAAGCTTTTGCCCTCGCGCCGCAGCGCTGCTTCCACCACCGGATGCCGGCCACCGGTGACCTCGAAGGCAAGGCTGTCATTGACCACGGGCCGCACCCACTCGAGATCGCTGGCGAGATCGGCAAGCCCTGCCGCCACATCGATGACGGCGAGCGCGCGCGCCACGGCTTCCAGCGCGTCGCGAGCTTCGACGATATCGGCCGCCAGGCGCGCGAATATGCCAAGCTCGATCGCCAGGGCTTTATCCGCGGCTGAGGCGATCCGGCTCTCGAGCTCGCCGAGCTCGACCGTCGAGAAGCGCATCGCATCCGCCATCGTCTGGCGATGCATGAAGATGCCGGCCAGGGGCTCCTTGAGAAAACGCTCCCCGGCAAGCTGCGGGACCTCCACGAAGAAGCCAAGCATGTTGTTGTGCTTGATGCGCAGCGTGCGGCAATCGGCCTCCCGGGCGTAGCGCGCCTGCAGCGCGGCAATGACGCGGCGACTTTCATCGCGCAAGGCCCGCGTTTCATCGAGCCCGGCGTGGTGGCCTTGGCGCACGAAGCCCCCGTCCCGCTTGAGCAGCGGCAATTCGTCCGTCAAGGCGCCCGCGATCTCGCTCGATAGCCCCGAATCGGCGCGCCTCAAGGATTGGTACGCCGCATCGAGCTCGGCGCTCGTTTCGGTGCCTGGTTTCGCGAGCGCAAGCGCGACCGCCTGGGCCTCATCGAAAGCCTGCCCGATCGCCGCGAGATCACGAGGGCCGCCGCGATCAAGCGCCAACCGGGTGAGCGCGCGCAAAATGTCGGGGATGCGCCGCAAACGCGCGCGAATCTCGCCGCGAAGCTCCGGTCTCTCGATGAAATAGCCGACGGCATCAAGCCTTGCCTTGACCGCCCCCGGCTCGATCAACGGGCTTGCGAGCCGCCCGGCCAGAAGGCGCGAGCCCGCACCCGTCGCACAACGATCGATGGCCGAGAGCAGACTGCCGTCGCGTTCGCCCGACAAGGTCCGAGAAAGCTCGAGATTGGCGCGCGTCGCAGCGTCGATGCGCATGACCCCCGATTCGCTTGCCCGCTGCGGGATGGACAATGGCGGGCGCGCGCCGCGCTGCGTGCGTTCGATATAGGCGACGGCGGCGCCCGCGGCCGCAAGCTCGCCGCGCGAGTACTCGCCAAACGCATCGATCGACGCGACGCCGAAATAGGCGGCAAGGCGAGCTGCCGCCGTTCCCGCGTCGATCCCATCGCGCGGTTGAGGCGCAACCGGCGCGCGAACCTCCGCCCAGAGCGCCGCGAGCGCGGGATCTTCGTGCACCGCTTCCGCCACGATGATCTCCCGCGGCTCGAGTCTGGCAAGCTCGGCTGCGAGGCCCTCGGAGGAGGCCTCCGCGAGCTCGAATGCGCCCGTCGAGATGTCGAGGGCCGCAACGCCGTAAATCCAGGCCCCGTCCGCAGAGCGCACCCGGGCGACGGCAACCAGCGTGTTGGCGCGAGCGGGATCAAGAAGCGCATCCTCGGTGATCGTGCCCGGCGTCACGAGCCGCGTCACATCGCGCCGAACGACGGATTTCGAGCCGCGTTTTCGGGCCTCCGCCGGATCCTCGAGCTGCTCACAGACAGCGACGCGGTGCCCGAGGGAGATGAGGCGCTGCAAATACTCATCGGCGCGGTGCACCGGCACGCCGCACATCGGGATGTCGGCGCCATTATGCCGCCCGCGCTTGGTGAGCACGATGCCGAGCGCGCGGCTCGCAATCTCCGCATCCTCGAAGAACAACTCGTAGAAATCGCCCATGCGATAGAACAAAAGGCAATCGGGATTGGCCGCCTTGATCTCGGCAAATTGCGCCATGACAGGCGAGGCGGTCTCGGCCTTTCCCGAGGATGGAATGGTTGGCAGGCGCGCATGCATCCTTCCTTGTAGCAGGTGGGAGAGGCACAACTAAGAGGCTCGGGCGGGAAGGCCACAGATTCGAGCAGAACCCGGCCCGCAAGGCGGCAGCTTCACCGGCAATATCCTCAATTCCGGCAGCATCACTATGAGCGCCGCGAATACTGGGCAGGTGTTTGCGGCTGGCATTCTCGCGGCGGCCGATGGCGGGGGGAGGAGCGAGGCTCAAAATGGAAACACCGCGCTCGTCAACAGCAGCTCGACCGGAGGCGTGTTTACGGGCACGATCACGAATAGCGGGACGATCACGGTAAGCGCCACGGGAACCGGCAGCGGCAACGCCGCCGGCATACCACGCTCGGGATTCGCGTCACCTCGAAGATGAGCATGGGAAGTCACGGGTTCGTCCTGCCCGAGGTTCGCATCGGCTGGAATCACGAGTTTCTCGACGCCGCGCAAACGATCAGCGGCTCGCTTCTCGGCGCGCAAGGCAGCGCTTTCTCGGCGACGGGGATCAATTTCGGCCGCGACAGCGCGGCCATCGGGGCGGGCGTGAGCGCCGATCTCTCACAGGACGCGAAGGTCTTCCTCGATTACGACGGCAAGCTCAGCGCCAGGCAGCAGGAGCACGCGCTCTCGGGCGGCATGCGGATGCGGTTCTGACCTCGGCGCGTCTCCTTCACGCCGGCGAAGGAAGAACCATCACCTCCTCGGCGAAATGGCACGCCGCCCGCCGCCCACCGTCGACCTCACGAAGCGGCGGCGCTTCGCTCCGGCAGCGTTCGCGGGCATGTGGACAACGATCCGCGTAGGGGCAGCCCCTCTCGCTGCCTGACGGCGCGGTCCCATTGCCGTTGACGGCTTTGCGGAGAGCGCGACGGCGCCCTGGGATCGGCTTCGGCATCGCCGCGATGAGCGCTCGCGTATAGGGGTGCGCCGGCCCCTGGAACAAATCCGTCGGCGAACCTTCCTCGACGATGCGCCCGCGATACATGACGGCGACGAGGTCGCAGACATGGTCCACCACCGCGAGGTCGTGACTGATCAAGAGGTAGGTGATGCCGAAATCGCGCTGCAGATCCTCAAGAAGATTGAGCACCTGCGCCTGGACGGAGACATCGAGCGCGCTGACCGGTTCGTCGGCCACGATCAGGCGCGGCTTGGTGATGAGCGCGCGAGCGATGGCGATCCGCTGGCGCTGACCGCCGGAGAATTCATGCGGGTATTTCCCCGCGTCCGCGGAACGAAGTCCGACGGAGCCGAGGACCTCAGCTACCGCCGCCTGCCGCTCCGAGCGGCCGAGGCTTTGTCTCCACAAGGGCTCGGCGACAATCCAGCCGACGGTGCGACGCGGATCGAGCGAGCCGTAGGGGTCTTGAAAGACCATTTGGAAATCGCGTCGCAGGCGCTTCAGCCCCTCTGCCGAAAGCGAGGCGAGTTCCTGTCCCTCGAAGCGCGCGAGGCCTGAGCTCGGCGCTTCAAGCCCCATGCCGATTCGTGCCAACGTCGATTTGCCCGAACCCGATTCCCCGACCAGCCCGAGGCTTCGCCCCGCCGAAACGGAAAGACTGACGCCGGCGAGCGCCATCACCCGTCGCGGCGCTGCCCACAAGCCCTCACGCGGCAAGGCGTAATGCTTGACCACGTGATCGAGATCGAGAAGGGGCGCGCTCATGGCGCCCTCAAGGCCACATCGAGCCTGATGCAGCGCGCCTGATGAGCGAGCCCGAGTTCGACCGGCGCCGGGAGCGCCGCGTTGCAAGCCGCAATAGTGAGCGGGCAGCGGCCCGCGAACGGACATCCCGGCGGCATGTCGACAAGCTCGGGCACCGTGCCTTTGATGGTCTTGAGCTTGGTGCCGCGTCCCGCACCGAGGCTCGGCCGGGCACCGAACAGGCCTTGTGTGTAAGGATGGGAGGGCTTCGCGAACAGCTCCGACGTGGGCCCCTCCTCGACCAGGGCCCCTCCATACATCACCAGCATGCGCTCGACATTCTCCGCGATCACGCCGAGGTCGTGCGAGATCATGAGGAGCGCCATGCGATCCTCCTCGACGAGGCTCGCGATGAGGTCGAGGATCTGGCGCTGAATGGTGACGTCGAGCGCGGTCGTCGGCTCGTCGGCGATGAGAAGGTCCGGTCCGCAGGCGAGCGCGATGGCGATGGTGACGCGTTGGCGTTGGCCGCCCGAGAATTGGTGTGGAAAGGCATCGATGCGACGCGCCGCATCGGGAATGCCGACACGGTCGAGGAGGCGGATCGCCTCCTTTCGCGACGCTCCCGCGCTCATGCCCCGATGCAGCACCAAGGTCTCCGCGACCTGCCGGCCGACGCTATGGAGCGGGTTGAGCGCCGTCATCGGCTCCTGGAAGACGACCCCGATGCGGTCGCCGCGCACCCTGCAGAGACCCGCCTCATCCAAGGTGAGTAGGTCGCGCCCGTCGAAGCGAACTTGTCCCGTGGCGCGGGCGCCTTCGGGCAAAAGGCCGAGGATGGCGAGCGCGGTCATCGATTTTCCCGAGCCGGATTCACCGACGACGCCGAGCGTCGCGCCCCGATCGAGCGCGAAGCTCACGCCGCGCACGGCTTTGGCCGGACCCCGAGTTGTGTTCAAGGTCACGGTCAGATCGTCGAGCTCGAGGAGCGCCATGCGTCGGCGATCAGCGTTGCCGTGCGAGGCGCGGATCAAGGAGATCGCGCAAGCCGTCGCCCACGAGGTTGAGGCCGAGCACCGAGAGCGCGATCGCAATGCCGGGATAGATGGCGAGCCGCGGCGCCTGGAACATGAGCGTCTGTGCCTCGTTCAGCATGCGCCCCCAGGAGGGCTGTGGCGGCTGCGTGCCGAGGCCGAG
>JAFAQA010000184.1 GCA_019246665.1 Hyphomicrobiales bacterium | reverse complement strand
AAGTGAGATTCAAGCTCACGCCCGGATCGCTGTTCATTGTGGACAACACCCGTGTCATGCACGCTCGAAGTCAATTCTCCGGCTCCGGCCGGCGCTGGCTTCAGGGCTGCTATGCTGACAAGGACGGGCTGCTTTCCACACTTGCGGCAATCGAGGCCGAAGCGGTCCACGAGGCGGCGGCATGACCATCCCTGCGCTCGACACCAAGTCCATCGTGCCGTTCCTCGCCGATATTTTTGAGCGGCGGGGCGCGGAGGAGTATCTTGGCGAGCCCGTGTCGATGGCCGAGCACATGCTCCAGAGCGCCTGGTTCGCCGAGCAGGCGGACGCCGGGGATGAGCTTGTGACGGCAGCACTGCTTCACGACATCGGCCATTTCACGAGCGAGTTCGGCGCCTATTCGCCACAAGACACCAAAGACAAGCATCACGATGATGCGGGGGCGGAGGTGCTCGCACCCTTTTTCCCGCCCGTCGTGAGCGAGTGCGTGCGCCTGCACGTCGCTGCCAAGCGCTATCTCTGCGCCGCCGACCCCAGCTATTTTGCCAAGCTCTCGGAGGCCTCCGTTCACACCCTTGCCCTTCAGGGCGGACCAATGAATGAGAATGAGGCTGCCGAGTTCCGCTCCAACCCCTTTTACACGGAAGCGGTGCGAGTGCGGCTATGGGACGAAGCAGGCAAGGTCGCCGGCATGAAGACTCGCGCGTTTCGCGACTATGCTCCTCTCCTCCAGCGCGTCGTCGATCGTTTCCGCGAGTGTTCTCAGCCCGAAGCCGCTGTTGGAAAAAAATAAGCCTACCAGCCGGTTCCATGCACCGCCGCGGGTTCACGTTGGCTGTCTTTTCCGCGAAGTCTGAAAAATGGAGGCGGTCGTTAGAACGTGCTCGCGCCGGAGATCACTGAGGTTATCTGGAATGTGAGGCCGACAAAATGACGCGGATCACGCGACTCTAACAGATCACAGGAACGGCACCGGATCGAGCTTTAAAAACCGCGCAGCGGCACACAGGATGCTTGGCTTGGCTACCCTTTGACGACGCCCTCCATCAACCCTTTGAAGAAGAGCTTTTGAGCGAAAGTGAAGGCAAGGATGCCCGGGGTGACTACGATGACGTATACCGCAGCCAGGTTCGGCCAGGCCCACTGTCCCTGACCGCCTTGGGCGGCGGCCAGGACCACGGGCATGGTGCGCGCCGCTTCATCGTCTATGAGCGTCAAGCACAACAGGTACTCGCCCCAAGCTGCCACGAAATTGACGATGAATATGACCACGAGGCCATTGCGCACCATCGGCAGGCCGACCATCCACAGCGTCCGCCAGTGACTTGCACCATCGATCCGTGCCGCTTCGATCAGCTCGTGCGGCACGAGCTGGAACATGCTGCGCATGATCAAGACGCTGATGGCAAGTTGAAGAGTGACATACGGCAGGATCAGACCGCTGGTGCTGTTGATCAGACCAAGCCAGTGCTGCGTTTCATAGATGCTGATGATCGAGACCACGCGCACCGGGAAATAGAGCGAGACCAAGAGCGCCGTCACGACCAAGCCCGCGCCGCGGGGACGAAGATGCACGAGTGCATAGCCGGCAAGCACCGCGCAGATCGTGGTGATCAGCACCGTGCTCGCCGTGACGTAGATGCTGTTGAATAGGTTCACCGGCAGGGTCGCGATCCGCTGGAAGACATAGCCGTAGTGGGTGAAGTCGAAGTGTCGCGGCCAAAAATCGCCGCGCATCGCGTCGGGGAGCGTTTTCACCGACATGACGAGAACCCAGGCGAGCGGCAAGAGGATGATCAGCATAAAGAGATTGATCACCGCGTGACGGACGATGGCGCCGCGGTTGCGGTTGAACCAGCCGAGCGCTGGTCTCGATGCGAAGCCAGGCGCGCCTGCGACCGGGCGTCGATCGAGGGCCTCGACCGTCATGGCGACCTCAAGCCCATGTCAGCCCCTGGGACGGAAGATGCGGAGCAGGAATACCATGACGCACATCATCGCGATCGCCCCGATCATGCCGATGGCCGCAGCGTAGCCTTGCCGCCAAAGGCCAAGCTTGAATGCCTGATCGTACATGAAGATTGTCCAGGTATAGGTTGGCGAGGCGCGGTTGAAACCGCCGAAAATGAGATATTCGTCGATCACGGCCATCGCGGTGCCGAAACGCAATACGATCAGGATCATCATGATCGGGGCGAGACGCGGCCGTGTCACATGCCAGAAAACCTGCCATTCGTTGGCCCCGTCGATCCGGGCAGCTTCCGGCAGGTCCTTGGGAATCGCAGCCAGGCCCGCGAGGAAGAAGATGGTGTGGTATCCAAGGCCCCACCACACTTCCATGATGGCGATCGAGGGCAGAGTGAGAGGCGTGCCGCCTAGCCACTGCGGCGCATTCTGCAGGGTGAACAGACCGATAGTATCGACGAGGAAGTGATTTATTGGGCCGCTCTGGTAGTTGTACATCCACTTCCACAATACGAAGATGAGTGTGCTCGGAATCACTGCCGGAATGAGCAGCACCACGCGGTAAAGGGTCGCGAGACGCGGGCTCGTCACCCGATCGATAAGGATCGCCAACAGAAGCGGTAGGATGATCGTCCCGGGCAGGAACATGATCGTGAAGAGGGCCGCGCGGCCCAAGCTCGACCACATCAATGGGTCGCGAAATGCGGCATTGTAGTTGTCGAACCAGACCCAGTGCGACGGTCCGTTGGCCAAGAACTGATAGTCCGTGAAGCTCATCCAGAGGACGCGGAAGATGGGCCAGACCTGGTAACCGGTGAAGAAAGCCAACGCCGGCACCAGGAAAAGCCACGTCCCGATGCCTTGCCGCAGCACAATTATGTGACGGCTCAGACTATCGGCGTGCAGGATCGAGCTCACGTCCACTCGGCGGGATGCAAAAGTCTGTGCCATTGCGCCAAGCTAACGCATTCGTCGCGTGAAGCGCCACCATCGGACCGGTCGGGCCTGATATTCGACCCACCTGCCGCTCGGCGCGGGCGAGAAATGTGCGCCATACCTGCGCGTGTCAGGACAAGTCGCGGAGCGGTCACATAAGCCGGTCCACGCTCAACCGACCAACTAGCCCTTCTTCAACTCGGCCTGCACCGCCTCGACGACCTTCTGCATGGCCACCTTGGGATCGGCCTCCTGCCCCTTCAGATAAGCCTCCCAAATAGGCTTACCGATGACGAATTGCTGCAGGCCGAAAAGGTGATTGGTGATGGCCTTGGCCCTATCGAGCTGGTCCCGGACCAAGCCAACGAAATCGGGCATCCAATCCGGCTTGTTGGCGTTCCATTCCGCGTAGATGGATTTATAGGGCGGCAACTGGCCCGGATGACCGCTCGCAGTACCGACGATCGAGTCTTTCCAGATCTGCCGATCATAGGTCAGCGCCTTGATGTATTCGGCCGCCTTTTCTTTGTTCTGGCCGTATTTGAACAATGCGCAGCCCGTCGTCCAGAACACTGTTGAGCCCTCGCCATTGGTGAATTTCGGCAGCGGGCCGAGGTGCAAGGCCTTCGGATCGTCCCAGCTCGCCGCCATGCGCAGCGGCGCATTGAAGTATTTGATATAAAGCCCGACGCGCTGGGTCGCGAAGGCGGTCTCGTCCGGAGTCCCGTTGACGCCGCCGTCCGAGGTGCCCTCGAGCAGCACATCGGGATCAGCCATCGCCATGATCTTCTTCATCAGCTTCAAGGCTTCGATCGCGGGTTCGCTTGTGAAGTCGAACAAGCCTTCCGACGTGTACACATGTGTGCTCATGCTGTGCGTGATCGGTGCCAGCGAGCGCCAGCCATGCGCATCGAAGGTGGCACCCCAGGGCGCCGCCTTGGAATCGACGATTTTTTTCGCATCTGCCAAGAAGTCGTCCCAAGTCGGGGGGGCCGCGTCGGCGACACCGGCCTTGCGCGCCAGGCCCGAGTGCCATCCGGTTCCGATCACATCGAGAAGGAATGGCCAGCTGTAAAGCTTGCCGTCGATCGTGCACTCCTCCCGGATCGATGGAAGAATGTCTTCGACCACCTCTTTAGGAATATAGTTGTCCCAAGGCTCGATGACTCCCCCCTTGATCATCGCAGACATTTCCACGAACGGCGTCTGGCCGACATAGACGTCCCAGGTGCTTTGCTTGTTCTTAGCCTCGGCCAC
>JAFAQA010000252.1 GCA_019246665.1 Hyphomicrobiales bacterium | reverse complement strand
GTCAATTTTGTCGGCAACAGCGAATTGATCGTCGACAATGTCGCCTCTTTCGGCACCAATGTCGGTAGCGCTTCTTATGCGGGCACGCAGCTGCAAAACTTTGCCGGCGGCGACAAGATCGACCTGAAGACCTTCTCCTCGGCGGGCGCGACGCTCAGCTACAATTCGTCGACCGGGGTGCTGCAGGTCTCGAATGGCAGCCAGACGGCGGACCTTGCCTTCCAGACATCGACGCTCGGCGGCACCAGCTTCCAGGCGACGAGCGATGGCGCGAGCGGCACCTTCATCACCACGAGCGGCACAGTGTCACCGCCGACCATCACGGCTCCGGCGAATGGCAGCACCATCACCACGAGCGCCGATCCCACCATCTCCGGGTCCGGGATCAACGGCGACACGGTCAGCGTCTCGATCGACGGAACGGTTGCCGGCACCACGACGGTCGCCAGCGGCACCTGGAGCTATACGCCGACGACGCCGCTGAGCAATGCCAGCCACTCCGTCAGCGCGACCCAGGCCGCCGCCGGAGGTCCAAGCTCGGCTCCATCGAGCGTCGACACCTTCACCATCAACGTGCCGACGCCCCCGGCCGGAAGCACGATCAGCAGCAGCACGGCCGGTCCAATAATTCTGAGCGCATCGAGCACTCCGCTCTACGTCACCAGCACAGGTGCTGTGACTTCGACGGGTTCGGGAGCTAACGGGATCAACGGGGCTACCGGCACCTCCTGGACCATCAGCAATGCCGGCAAAGTCACTTCTTCCGGCGGCGACGGCGTCTCTCTCGCATCTGCCAGCCTTATCAACAACACCGGCACGCTCTCGGCTGTCGAGGCGGTGGTGCTGCGCGCCGGCGGCACGGTAACAAATGCCTCGAACGCTTCGATTTCAAGCTCAGGCAATACGGCTGGCATCTACATCGCCGGCGCCATCGGCACGGTGACAAATGCAGGTACGATCTCCGCCGTCTATCACGGCATCTTCATGGCCGCGGGCGGCAGCGTTTCGAATGCGATTTCCGGCTCCATCTCGGGACAGCACAACGGGATCATTTTCAGGAACCAGGCCGGCACCGTGACGAATTCCGGGAATGTTTCCGGGACGGGCCCCGGGGGAACCGGTGTCTATCTCCAGAGCAATGGCGCCGTCACGAACACCTCGACCGGGACCATCTCGGGTCACCAATTCGGTGCCTTCATCGAGGGCGGGTTTGGCAACGTGGCCAATTACGGAAGTATGTCCGGCGCCAGCTACGATGGGATCGTGCTGGGCCTCGGCGGCATGGTGACCAATGCAGCGGGCGCTTCCATCACGGGCGGCAATAACGGCGTCTATGTCAAATACAGAGCCGCGGGCACGGTCACTAACAGCGGACACATCACGGGAAGTGCCGCGGGGAGCACAGGGATCGACTTTGCTGATGGCGGGATTCTCACGAACAACTCGAGCGGCACGATCTCGGGCAAGTCATATGGCGTGTTCCTCTCCGGAGCTGCCGGCACCGTGGTGAATGCCGGCACGATTTCCGGCGGCGGCTATGCAATCAATTTCACCGGCAGTGCCACCAATCGGCTTATCGTCGACCCCGGTGCGGTCTTCGCCGGGACGGTTACCGCAAATAGCAGCGGCACGAACACGATGGAGCTCGCAAGCGGCAGCGCCGCAGGCTCGACCGGCGGCGTGGGCACTGCGTTCAAGGGTTTTCGCACACTCGCAGTGGATTCTGGGGCGGTATGGACGCTCGCCGGCGCAAACGCGGTGCAAACCTTGCTCGACAACGGCACCCTCAATATCGCCGGTTCTCTCACTGCATCGAGCGCAGTCGATCCGGCAAGCACGGGTCTTTTCCAAATTCAGTCGGGGGCGTCGCTCGAGGTAGCGGCGGACACGGGGACGAAAACGCAAATAAGTTTTCTGGGCAGCAGCAAATTGATAGCGGACAACGTGTCGTCTTTCGGCACGAATGTCGGAACGGCGTCTTACGCCGGCCCGCTACTCGAAAATTTCGTGAATGGAGACACGATCGACCTCAAGCACTTTTCCTCGTCGGCTGTGACGTTGAGCTACAATCCGACGACTGGTTTGCTGCAACTGTCGAATGGCTCGAGCCAGCATGCGAGCCTCGCGTTTCAGGCCTCTACCCTCGGTAGCTCGAGTTTTCAGACCGCCAGCGACGGGGCCGGTGGTACCTTGATCACCACGGCAGCCGATAATGATACTTCGCCGGAACCTCCAGTGCTGACGATCTCGAACACCTCATTGTCGGTGACCGCGGGCGGTTTCGTGGGCCTTGGAATATCGGCGATACCGAGCGATTCCGACGACGCGGTTTCCGTAACCATCAGCGGCGTTCCGACGTACGAGACGATCTCGGCGCCAAGCGGCGACACTGTCACGCATCAGAGCAGCAGCACCACATGGACTATCACTTCCGCCGCGGGGGTATCGATCACCGGAATTGCGCTTACTTCGAGCTACACGGGCTCTGGCCATCCAGTTGCCGCCCTGACTGTGGCTGCGAGCAACACGACTTCGGGGGAATCGGCGAGCTCTGCTTCCCAGACCCTCAACGTGACCGATCCACCCTCGGCGACATCATCCGCGCTGCCAAATTCGACGCCGCATCCGCGGATCACCCACCTCGCGGCTTTGCTCGATCAATTCGTCGCCGCAGGCTTTGCCACTGAAGGTTCGGGCGCCGGCCAGATCGCCTCGTTCTCGTCGGTGCACGGCCAGCAGGAACTGGCTTTATTGGCCCATCCGCATCATTGAGAAGCTCTAGCCCAGGCATCGTGACCGCGCTCAAAGCGCCGGGGCGCGGGTTCACGCCCAATCGCGCTCACATGCTGCACGATGATCTGGGCGCGGACGCTTCTAAGAAGGCGGCGACCCATCGAAGGCTTTTCGACGGGGCGGCGCGCGATGCGTAACCTCAGCACTCAGGACCGAGTGAATTCCGCCAAGAATGCATCGAGGCAATCTCCGATCGCATCGATCGCGTAGCCGCCTTCCTGGACAACGAGCGTCGGCAACCGCAAATCGTTCACGAGCCGGCCGATATCCCCAAAGTCTGATGCTTCCAGTTTCAGCACGCCGATGGGGTCGTCCTTATGGGCATCGTAGCCGAGTGCCAGAACAAGCGCCTGCGCTCCGAAGGAGCGGATCGCTTCGCCTGCCTTCTTCACGGCTGCCAGCATGTCCGCGCCGACGCTGGCGTGTTTCAGCGGGAGGTTGAGGTTGAAGCCCTCGCCGGCTCCATTGCCGCGCTCGTCCGCGTACCCCGTGAAGAATGGATAATAATTCGCCGGATCGGCATGAATCGAGATCGTGAGGACGTCGCTGCGGCGATAGAAAATCTGCTGCGTGCCGTCGCCGTGGTGGGCATCGACGTCGAGGATGGCGATCTTCTCGAATTTCGTTCTCAGGCGCTGGGCAGCCACAGCGGTGTTGTTGATGTAGCAAAAGCCTGAGGCGCGATCGGAACGAGCATGATGTCCTGAGGGGCGACATAAGCCATAGGCGCGAAGCTCGCCCGCGAGGATCGCATCGGCTCCCGAAATTGCTGTTTCGGCCGAACGAAGCGTCGACCGCCAACAATGCTCTCCCACCGGCACGGAAAGATCGCCGAGATACCAGCCGAGTTGGCCGACAATGCCGCTCGGGCGGCAAGGAGGGCGGGAATCCTCGTCGGGACGCGCACTCCAATAAGGGAAGGTGTTCGGCCAGGCTTCGGGGCCACGCTCGGGGAGAATCTTCCAGCGTTCCCAAACCGTCTTGAGGAATTCGACGAATTTGGCGTCGTGAACCTCCAGGACAGGCTTGACGCCATGCGCGGCGGGAGGTTCGGCGACGATCCCATGCCGACCCAGCGCTGCAAGCAATCGCTCCGTTCGTTCCGGCAGGTCCTTCGGCGGAACGATCTTGCCGAAGCGCATATATTGCAGCTGCTCATGCAGTGCCTGGTCTGGGTGGTAAAACGCGCGCATGTCGTTGAGAGCCCTTGTGCCTCCTTGTTGGATGATGATTGAAATGAATGCACTGGCGGATCAAGATGTGAATGCTCATCCGCTGTGGGCAGCGCGTTTTCCGCCATGTCTCATTTGCAGACCCGTCTTTCCCCTCCCGTTTGCGTTGGCCCAAATTAGCCGCGAGCTGGGTGCACGTTCTCCGCTGGTTTACGGCACACATCGTCAAGCATAGACATAGCCGCCGGAAACGATGATGTTTTCCCCGGTCATGTAGGTGTTTTTCGGCCCGCCGGCCATCAACACCCATTCGGCGACTTCAGCTGGCTGTGCGCCGCGGCCTAGAGGGCTCGCCTTCGCCAGCTCCTCTAGAAACCCAAGGTTGCGTGCACGCTCGGTGGCCATGCCGGCGGGGGCGACCGAATTGACGAGGATGCCGTCCTTCGCCACATGATGCGCGAACGAACGCGTGAGGCTGACCACCGCGGCCTTCGTCGCCGCATAATGGGCGTTCTGCGGATGCGCCTTGAAAGCGTCAACCGAGGTGAGATTGACGATGCGCCCTCGGACATGGCCCTTCGGTTCCTGCGGCTGCATGTGCCGAATGGCAGCGACCATCATGTGGTAAGTACCCTTGATGTTGATGCCGGTGGAAGCATCCCACTCGGCATCGGTGATCTCGAGGATCGGACGGCGCGGATAAATCGCGGCGCAATTCACGAGCGTGTCGATACGACCGAGCTTCGCCGCCACCGCCTCGAAGGCAAGGTGACATTCGGGGCCGCGCTGAATGTCGCATTTGGCGGAAGTCGCCGAAAGACCCTTTGCCCGCGCGGGCTCGAGTGCCATCTCGGCTGCGTCTCGATCGATGTCGATGATGCCGAGCTTGAATGCGCCATCGTCCACAGCCATGCGGGCTAAGAGCGCACCGAGCCCGGAGCCACCACCCACAATCAGCACGCAGAGTCCCTTCATGTGCCGATCCCTACTTTGTGCCGCTCGGACTCGTGGGGCGCGTCGGCATGATATCGAAGCGGGTTACGTCCGCGCGAGCCGGCAGAGCGAGCACGGCCAGGACCATCTTTGCCACGTCTTCCGGCTGAACCGCGACATTCCCGGCATACATGGCGGCTCGCGCGTTCTTGTCGAGAATGTCTTTGTAGAGCTGCGTCTCGACGCGCCCGGCCACGATCTCCGTCACGCGGACGCCATGGGGCGAGAGATCCGCCCGCAAGGCAGCGGCGAAAGCGCCAAGCGCGGCCTTCGTCGCGGAATAGACTGCAATATTGGAAAAGGCCGTGTGGGCCGCGGAGGATCCGGTAAACAGGATGTGACCCGCTGCCCTGTCACGCATTTGGGGAACGACGAGGCGCGTGAGCAAAAGCGCTGCACGCAGATTGACCTCCAAGGTCGCATCGATGTCCGATACTTCCATATCGGCAAAATTGCCCAAAGGCGGAATCATGCCGGCGTTGTTGATCAGCACGTCAACGTGCAAATCATTCACCACGGCTTCGAGCGCCTTGCGATCGGTGATGTCGAGGGCGATCGGCTTTATTCCGTGGGTGCGCAATTCCTCGAGGGCCGCTTGGCTTCGTCCGACCGCGAAGACCTCGTAGCCCGCTCCGTGCAGCTCGATCGCCATGGCGCGCCCGATGCCGCTCGACGCGCCTGTAATAAACGCTGTGGTCAATTCGGGATCCCCGTTTTTGAAGTTTGCATCGCTTTGCTCTGCATATCAAAACCAAACCTCGTCGAAATAGAAGCGCGGGGCCAAATTATCCGAAGGCAGAGTTGGTCAAGCACAGAGAGCGGGCCGTCCAGGCTATCGCAGCCTCCAAGGGAGGACCAATTTTTGGCCGCGAAGAAAGGGCTTCATCCCCTTGCTTATCGTAGGCTGTCTCTTCTTTGCTTCGATTGAGGAGGCTTCAGCGATCGAGTAAAATCGCGCGCATCAAGGGGAGGAGACCTCGCGACCGGCCTAGACTGCCGAACGAGGCCGATAATGGGAGCCGTTTCGTCAATGCCTGCTCCGCGTCGGCTGACGGTCATGGTTTCTCTGGACGTCGCGGGTTATACGCGGCTCGTCCAGGAAGACGAGCGCGCCATCTTGTCTGAACTGGCCGCGATTCGACGAGACCTGCTCGACCCCACACTTCACCCGCGCGGCGGCAACATTTTCAAGACGATGGGAGACGGCGCGCTTATCGAGTTTCCCAATGTCGAGGATGCAGTATGCTGGACGGTCGAGTTTCAGGAGGCCATGGCGGAACGCAACAGGTGCAGACCGGAAAGACCGGTTTTGGTCAGAGCCGGAATCGCGCTCGCCGATGTCTACATCGACGGCTCGGATCGACTCGGCGCTGCCATTGCCTCTGTCGTGCGACTCCAAGAAGTGGCGCCGCTGGGCGGCGTCGCCATGACGCACTCCGTGCGCTGGCAGCTTGGCAAAGCCCTCGTGGCGCGGTTCACGCGCGTGATGAAGACCCTCAAGGGAATGGATGAGCCCTGGGAAATCTGGGTCTGGCCGAGCTCCGGCGCGATCGATGATGCCGCCCCTGTCGTGGAGCTATCGCGGCGCGATCACGACGAGAGTCATCCGCAGATTCCGGACAAGCCTTCGCTCGCGGTGCTGCCGTTTCAAAACCTGGGCGGCGATCCCGATCAGGAATATTTCGCGGACGGCATCGTCGAGGAGATGATCACCGCGCTGTCGCGGGTGCGCTCGTTCTTCGTGATCGCACGCAATTCTTCCTTCACCTACAAAGGCAAATCCGTGGACCTGAAGCAGGTGGGGCGGGAGCTTGGCGTCCGCTATGTGCTCGAAGGCAGTGTGCGCAAGGCTGCGGGTAGAGTGCGCGTCACCTGCCAGCTCATCGAAGCCGCGACCAATCTTCATATATGGGCAGATCGCTTCGATGGTGATCTTCAGGACATCTTCGACCTTCAGGATCGCGTGACCGAGAACGTGGTCGGCGCCATCGTGCCCAACCTACAGCTCGCCGAGATCGAGCGAGCGCATCACAAGCCGACACAGAATCTAGCAGCTTACGACTTATACCTCCATGCTCTTCCTCCTCTTTACACGTTGGGGAGGACGGGCCTCGATGAGAGCCTCAGGCTTTTACGCCAAGCCCTCGCCGTGGAACCAAGCTACTCATTGGCCAAAGCCATGGCGGCTCGTTGTTGTGTCTTCAAGCGGGCGCAGCTTTGGGGGACGGAGGAGGAGCGGGTCGCAGGCACGAGGCTTGCGCGCGAAGCTCTGACCAATCACAAGGACGATCCGACGACACTCGCGGTCGCCGGCCATGCACTCGGCTACCTCGCGCGAGAATTCGAGAACGCGCGTAATGCGATCGAGAGGTCGCTTTTCCTCAATCCCAACTCCATCGTTGGGCTTACAGCCAGCGGCATGTTGCTCAACTGGACAAACCGTCCGGATGCAGCCTTGGACACCTTTCGCAAGGCTCTGCGGATCAGCCCCCTCGACCCTGGCAAGCTCTGGACGCTATTCGGCCTTGCAAGGGCCTACACCAGGCTCGGCCGTTACGAGGAAGGGCTGGAGATGGGCCTCGCCGCGATCCGAGAGCGGCCGGAATCGGTCCATTCCTATCTGCCGGTGATCGAATGCCTAGTGCGGCTTGGGCGTGTCACCGAGGCACGCCGCTTCGCCGAAGATCTCATGCGGACCGACAGAGGCTTCACCATTTCGAAGTTCAATGAGGTGGCAGTCTCTCAAGGGGAAGATTGGCGCAAGCAGGCAGCAAGGGATTTCCGCGTTGCGGGACTACCCGAATGAGCTGCCCCGCTCAGCGTTTACAACGCGGTCAATGTCCACACCCCGGTCGCCGTCAGTGTTTTCCCCGGCGAGAATTATCAAGCTCCGCGCAGCTGGGCGGAGCGGGCGTATCACAATCTGGTCTACTACAATAAGATGGACCAGGGCGGGCACTTCGCGGCCTGGGAACAGCCGCAACTCTTTTCAGAGGAGGTGCGCGCAGGTTTCAGGTCCTTGCGTAAATCATGAGGGCTTCGCATGCGAGCCGATATTGTGCCCGGAGCAGGCATCCCGGATTACGAGCTCTCCGACCAAACCGGAAAGCGGCGCAAGCTTTCCGATCTGCAAGGAGAAGATCCGCTGATCCTTGTGCTTAGCCGCGGAGCTTTTTGCCCCAAGGACCGCAGACAAGCCGAGGGGCTCCTTCAACTCTATCGTGAGATGGAGGTCGGTTATTGCCGCCTCGTCACAATCAGCACCGACAACATCACAGAGACGAATGAATTTCGAAGCGGCGTCGGTGCCCACTGGCCATTTTTGTCCGATCCCAACCGTATCGTTCAGAAGGACTTGGACATTGCCGAGTATACGGACACCCTGCACAATCCGATGATCCCGCACACGATCGTGCTCGAGCCTGGCCTGATCGTCTACAAAATCTACAACGGCTATTGGTTCTTCGGTCGGCCGACCGTGGAGGATCTTCGGCAGGACCTGCGGGCCGTCACCAAGAAATGCCGACCTGATTGGGATATCACGAAGCCTGAGCTGAAAACCGCGTGGCAAGAGCGACACAAGACGCTCTTCTATCCCTACGGCAAGAGCTACGCCCAAGTGATCGCCGAACAGGATTAGCCGCGAAGCCGCGTCCATCGGGGGCTTTAAGCTCTCCAGTATCGACGAGGCATGAGCGGCGCTCGTCCGGGAATGATCGAGAAGCGATTCGCGTTGCGGATGGTGCCGCGACCTGGAGCCAAGGAGCCATTGCCCCATGTCCAAGATCGAGACGTTCGCCGAGTTCAAAATCAATCGCCGTCACCTCTTTTCTGGCAGCGCCGCCGTGACCCTTGCGGCCACGCAGCTCGGGTTTGGCGGGTCGGCCGATGCACAGGAAGCGAAGAAGAAGCCCGATAGGCTCGCAATCACCAAGGCCGGGGCAAGCACGTCATTCGCTGCGGTGAAACAGATCGATGCTAGGCTCCTGAACGTCGGATATGCCGAGGTCGGCCCGGCGGATGGGCCGGTGGTTCTGCTTCTGCATGGATGGCCTTACGACATCCACAGCTATGTCGATGTCGCGCCCCTTCTGGCATCCGAAGG
Source organism: Hyphomicrobiales bacterium (assembly GCA_019246665.1). Taxonomy (GTDB): domain Bacteria; phylum Pseudomonadota; class Alphaproteobacteria; order Rhizobiales; family Beijerinckiaceae; genus GAS188. Next base: position 12,414 of record JAFAQA010000252.1, on the reverse strand, counting down.
TTATCGAGCGATCATCCCCTATTTGCGCGGCTATGGCACGACACGTTTTCTGTCGAGCGATACGCAACGCAACGGACAGCAATCCGTGGTCGCCGTCGATACCCTGGCATTGATGGATGCGCTCAAGATCGAGAAGGCAATCCTCGCCGGCTTTGACTGGGGAGCGCGCACCGCCAATATCATCGCAGCCCTTTGGCCGGAGCGTTGCAAGGGCCTGGTGTCAGTGAGCGGCTACCTGATCGGCAACCAGGAGTCGGGCAAGGTACCTTTGCCGCCGAGTGCCGAGCTGCAATGGTGGTATCAATATTATTTTGCCACTGAGCGGGGCCGAGAAGGATATGGCAAATACAAACATGACTTCAACAAGCTGATCTGGCGGCTTGCTTCGCCGAAATGGCGATTCGATGACTTGATTTTCGATCGTAGTGCCGCAGCCTTCGACAATCCGGATCATGTGGCCATCGTGATCCACAATTATCGCTGGCGCCTCGGCCTCGCGGAGGGGGAGCCGAAATATGATGATTTGGAAAAACGGCTTGCAGCCGCCCCCGTCATCAGCGTTCCCACCATTACGCTCGAAGGGGATGCGAATGGCGCGCCGCATCCCGATAGCAGCGCCTACGCGAAGAAATTTACTGGCAAATATGCGCACCGCCTCGTCAACGGCGGGATCGGGCACAATCTTCCTCAGGAAGCTCCGCGAGCTTTCGCTCAGGCCGTGATCGAGGTCGCCCAACTGACTTGAACGGTATTCTTGTGTTTGCGAAGTCGCCCGGTTGCGGCACGTTGCGAACCGCATCGCGAGACTCGAAATACCTGGTCGCGCGAGGCCAACAAGCAAGATAAAGCTTGCGTCGAATGGACAAGCGCTCAACACTGGGGAATGCTCGCGCGCGAAGGGGATGGATTGCCGATGCTTCTCCTCGCGTGCCCGAGCCACCGGCTCGAGTGATGAAGCCAGGGTTCCGAGATCACAACGGAGGCTTTTCATGATCCGCAAGGCGAAAGCGGTTTGGCGTGGCACGGGTCGCGCAGGCAATGGCGACCTCTCCACGGACTCTGGCGTCCTCGACAAGTCGCCCTATTCGTTCCGAACGCGATTTGAAAACGAGAAAGGCACCAACCCGGAGGAGCTGATCGCCGCGGCGCATGCCGGGTGCTTCACAATGGCCCTCGCCTTCGGCATGCAGGCGGCCGGCCTCACGCCCACCGAGCTCACCACCGAGGCAGCGGTCACGCTCGAGCCTGAAGGGAAAGGGTTCCGAATCAGCCGCTCAGCTTTGATGTTGCGCGGCAAAGTGCCGAATCTCGACGAGGCCAAATTTCTGGAATTGGCCAAGGACGCAGAGAAGAACTGCCCGGTCTCGAAGGTTTTGAACGCCGAGATCACGCTCGATGCGAAGCTCGCCTGAGCTATTGGCGGCCCCAAGTTTTCGACCGCTCCAAGGCAAATGTGAGCAAGATGCGCTCGCGCGCTGCAATTTGACGATTTGCAGCCGCTGAACAGTGATACGGCCTCGCCCCTCGCGAAAGCGCGTGTGCCGGGCTTGTCGGCAATCCGGCGGGGGATCAGGCCTTCAGAGCTTTCTTCAGCCAGTCGATGAGAGCGGCGGTCTCTAACGGCTTTCTGAGCAGGCAGATGGCGCCGCAGGCTGCGGACTTGGCCTCGAGCCCCGCATCCTCGCGAGCCGTGATCATGATCGTCGGCATGCGTGAGCCACGAGATGCAAGCAGGCTCGCAAGCTCGAAACCGCTCATGCCTGAATGCAGGTGAACATCGGTTATGGCGCAGTCACATGATTGCTGCTCGCGGTCGGAAATAAATTCCTCCGCAGTGGGAAAGCCGCGAGCCTCATATCCCAGCGAGCTGAGAGATTCGACGAGCGCCAGCCGGAAAGAATCGTCGTCATCGATGACCGCGTTGAAGGGCTCGCTCGGCACGCCGCATCCTTTCCTTGGATTTTATCGGCGCAGCAGCGAATATTCTCACATTGTGTAATTTTTAGGAGAATTATACTGTAGTGTTGTAGAAATAAAGCTATATATCGTTGGTTTTGACCTTTTCGGCCATGCGGACAAGGTCCGCCAAGGTGCGTGCGCCCATCTTGCGCATCGCCGCTCCCCGATGAATTTTCACGGTGATCTCGCTTATGCCGAGATCGCCGGAAACCTGCTTGTTCATCTTGCCGGCCGTGACGAGCCACATGACCTGACGCTCGCGCGGAGAGAGCGTGTCGAAGCGCTGCCGAATCCGGCAAACGTCGCTGTCGACGGTTCGCCGTCGTCGGTCGCTGTCGATCGCCCCGATGACAGCATCCAGCATGTCCTGATCGTTGAACGGCTTGGTCAAAAAATCCACTGCACCATGCTTCATCGCCCGAACGGACATTGGGATATCGCCATAGCCCGTCACCATCACGACTGGCAGCCGAACGCCCATCCGGGTGAGCTCAGTCTGAAAATCGAGGCCGTTCATGTCGGGAAGACGAATATCGATCACGATGCATCCGGGTTGGTCCGCAGGGGGTGCGACCAGAAACTCGCTCGCGGCGTAGCTTCGCGTCTCGAAACCTATGGAGTCGAAGAGGCTTTCGAGCGCGCCGCGCATCGACGCGTCATCATCGACGACGTGCACGATCGCATTCTGCTTGGCTTCGGACGGCATGGCGGATGAGCTCATGCGAGAAGGTGCGTTCAACTTAACCGGATTTTGCGCTTGCCGATAGTCAGGACCGCAACCTGTCTCTTGGGAGATCAGCACGACGAAACCTTCATGATCACCTTAAGAGAGCAAGATTTCGGAATGCGGCGATGCAGTGGAACGAGGGTGGGCGAGAGGCGTCATTAAACGCAGACAGCTGGATCGGGACCCCTCCGCCACCAGGGCGACTCTGTTCGTGAATTCTTACCGCACCGCAAGTCGACAATTGTATTCACCAGGGTTGCCACTGACCATTCGTCACACGTCTCGCAGGGCCTATGCAATGACACGAGCGAGCCTTTGCTTGCTCATTGTTGTCAACAGCTCGTCTTTGGAATAACGCTCGGTGTCAATCAGAGGGATGGCCTTAAGCCTCTGCGATCACCCGCTGGTTATCACACCACGCTAATACCATGGTGCGATTGATTTGATCGCGTGCCTCTGATGCGATTTGCGCGCTCAACATCTGCCGCCACCGTCAAAGCCTCTAGATCTTGAAGGAGCTCGACATGAGCAGTACCGAGCTGCACGGTGAAACTGCAATCGAGGCCCCGAAGGCACGCGGGGCCGACATGAAACTCGAGGTCATCGTTATTCCCGTCTCGGATGTCGATCGCGCCAAGCGATTTTACGGCGCGTTGGGATGGAGGCTCGACGCCGACGTCGCCAGGGAAGAGGGCTTTCGGGTGATCCAATTCGCGCCCGCAGGCTCTCCTTGTTCGATTATTTTCGGCAAAGGTGTCAGCTCGGCCGAGCCGGGCTCGGCCGAGGGACTTCATCTCATCGTCTCGGACATCGAGGCTGCCCGTGCCGAACTCGTGAGTCGCGGTGTCGATGTCAGCGAAGTGTTCCACGACGCCGGGGGCGTCTTCCACCACGCAGGCCAGGAAGGCCGCGTCAGCGGCCCCGACGCGACGCGGCGCAGCTACGCCTCATTCGCATCGTTCAGCGATCCGGACGGCAACAAATGGCTCTTTCAGGAAGTCACTCAGCGTTTGCCCGGGCGCCTGGACGCAGAAGCTACGACATTCCCTTCGGTGACCGAGCTCGCAGGTGCTCTGCGGCGCGCGGCCGCCGCGCATGGCGAGCACGAGAAGCGCACCGGCCAGCATGATGCAGATTGGCCGGACTGGTACGCCGATTACATCGTCAAGGAGCAGGCCGGCAAAGAGCTGCCGAAATGAGCAGCAACTTTCCGGCAATCATGCGGAACGCTCAGTTTCCGCGCGCAGGACAAATCGGAAGATCGCGCCTACAGGCGTGTTGGGGGCGGCCCATAATTTTCCTTCATGGGCTTCGACGATCGAGCGGCAGATCGACAATCCCATTCCCATGCCGCCGATTTTCGTCGTGAAAAGCGGATTGAATGGAGAGCCCACCGACGCAAGATCGTGAATGACCGAAAAGAAGGACTGCCGTGACGATGTCGCTGACAAAAAGTCCGGCCGCAAGAGAGGGCACGAAAGCGTCGATCGCCGGCAGCTTGACGGTCGCGAACGGCCATGTGGTGGCGAAGAGGACGAAAAGAGCAAGTAAGAAAGGCGTGCGGTGCGACGCTGAACGGAATATTCGCCACCACCTGCGGCTCGCGCCGCGAACCGTAGGTGGACTGTTTGCGATCGCTTTCCCCCATCATATCGGTCCATTGCCGAAAATCGGGAGCAAGAATGCGCTCTGCCTAAATATCTGACAAGACTTTCCTCAAATCGAGCCGCCGTTCAGCGAAAGTCGTCTCGCAACCACCTCACCTCCGAACAGGATCACAGAACGATCTGTCTTGTCATCGATCTCGAGGGTTGTTTATTCATTTCAACACCTGCACCTACGCTCAAGGTCACCTGAATAGGAAGGCCGGATCTTGCTATTATTTCATTCAGCCAGTCGCGCCGCTCAAGCGAATATTTGAACAAACGACATGCCAAGTTTGAGCTCAGGCATTTTGATGTACCGCCAAGAACAAGAAGAGGTTCTGGTGCTTCTCGTTCATCCGGGCGGGCCGTTCTGGAAGCGCAAGGATGCAGGAGCCTGGTCCATTCCCAAGGGAGAGATGGACCGGCACGAAGACGCCGAGACGGCCGCGCGCCGTGAATTCGCGGAGGAATTGGGTGAAGTGCCGGCCGGCGCGTTGCGATCTCTCGGTAGCCTCCGCCAGCGAGGCGGAAAACAGGTTGAGGCATTCGCTCTCGAGGGTGATTTCAACGTCGAGGATGTGAGAAGCAATACTTTCGCGATGGAGTGGCCGCCGCGAAGCGGACGTAGCGAAACTTTCCCTGAAATTGATCGCGCCGAATGGTTCTCCTTGAAATGTGCCCGAGACAAAATCCTTGCGAGTCAAATTCCTTTTCTCGATCGCCTCGAGGAGCTTCTCTCCAAGGCGCCGCGATGAAGGCGTCGGGTCTTCGTTACGTTCTCCTTCCTAAAGCGCAATAATCAATCCTTCATTCGCGGCAAGCTCGATATCCTGTCGAATGGCCTGATGCCGATCCCTTTTGTGCGTCGAGAAGATGACGTGGCCCGTCGAGATTTCGGCGATACTGAACCGTTTGAGTTTACTCTCGAGGTTGAGAAGCACCGCAAACCGCGTTTTACCGAGTTGCCGAAAATAGGCGAGCGTTTCGCCTTCGATGGGCAGGGGCGACCAGCTGCCTCGCGAAAGGACGGGCTGCTCTCGACGCAGAGCAAGGAGCTGCCGCGTCATCGAAAGCATCGACCCTTCATCCTTGCGCTGCGCTTCGACCGAGCTGCCGGGTTCATTGCTGCCGATGGGAAGCCAAGGGTCGCCGCTCGTGAAGCCCGCCTTTTGCGTCTCGTCCCACGGCATTGGGCACCGCTCCGGATCTCGCCCCTGGCCCGCTCCAGGCATGTTCAACCCGAAGGGATCCCGTAGCCTGCCTGGCGGGATCTCGATGTTCTCAAGCCCAAGTTCATCGCCGTAGTAGAGGATCGGCGTTCCGCGCAACGTCAGAAGCATCACCATCGCGATGCGCGCCTGTTCTTTGCCAAGACGGCTCGCGATGCGCGGCTGGTCGTGATTTCCCATCACCCAATCTGGCCAGGCACCTTTCGGCAAGACCGCTTCATACGCTGCGATCACATCCAGGATCGGCCTCGCCTTCCAGGGTGTCCATAAAAGATTGAAGTTGGTGGGAAGCTGCAAGCCGCCAAGCTCGGGTCCGTAATAGGGCGCGATCTCTCCCGTCTTGAGATAGACCTCGCCAATCAAGACCGGGTCGCGCGGATATTGATCGACGACACTTCGGATATCGCCCACGAAATCCATGATGTCTTTGCCGTTGGCGCTATTGACCATGAGGTTGCGCGCGAAAGGCGGGTCGCCCGGGTGAAAATCCGGGTTGGGCGGATCGTCACGCAGATCGGGATCCTTGGCGAGACAGCCCACCGCATCGATCCTGAAGCCGTCGACGCCGCGTTCGAGCCAGAAGCGAAGCACATCATGCATGGCGTCGCGGACCGAGGGGTTTCGCCAGTTCAAATCGCATTGCTCCTTGAGAAAGGTGTGGCAGTAAAATTGACGCGTCCTCGCATCGAACTCCCAGGAGCTCCCTCCAGCGAGGCTCTGCCAATTATTGGGCGGCCCTCCATCCGGGGCCGGATCGCGCCAGAAATACCAATCGCGCCGGGGGTTCTCGCGCGAGCTGCGCGACTCCACGAACCAGGGATGCTGGTCCGAGGTGTGATTGGGCACATAATCCAGGATCACGCGGATATTTCGCGCATGAAAAGCAGCGACCATCCGGTCGAAATCGGCAATCGTCCCGAAGATCGGATCGATGTCGAGATAGTTCGAGACATCGTAGCCGAAATCGATCATTGGAGAGGTGAAGAAGGGCGAGAACCAAACCGCATCGACGCCAAGCCAGGAGAAATAATCCGCTCTCTCGATGATGCCCTCGAGGTCGCCGATACCGTCGCCATTGCTGTCTTGGAAGGAGCGAGGATAGACTTGATACAGAACCGCGTCCTGCCACCACGGGCCCGCACCGTTGCGCTTCCTCGAGCTCACGCCCATACCTTCACCCCGAATTCAAAGTTTTAACTTGAAGCGAGATGAGGACTCTCGAAGCCGAGCCGCCGGAGGCCTTCGCCAATTTCGCTGCAGCTCATGAAGAGCTTCCACAAAAGGCCGGTGCGGTAGTTTTCGATCATCACGATGATCGGCCCTTGGTCGATCGCGAGATGCGTTGCCGCAAACCAATCGCGGGACTCGCAAAAGGCGTCGACGAATCCGTATTCGCGCCAGAGACGCTTGCCGAGGCCCCCGTAAAAATGCCGGAGCGCTGCGAGCGAATATTCGGGTGTGTAGGGCATGGATGACAGCGCGGCGGTCGGCGCAATCACGCCTTCGTCCTTGTCCGGGGCGAAGGGGCGATAGCCATCCGGTCCGTCGCTCGCCGTGAGGCCCCATGAAGTTGGCCCATATCCCGCGAAGCGATGCGGGTTGCGGACGCAATGAGCGTGATTGATGCGGATGTGAGCGAGATTCTGCTGCCAGTAATCGGCGTAGCGGTCCTTCAACCCGCGGGGATCGAGCCCGAGAAAGGAGTAGTGAGTGAAGAAAAGCGGCCCGCCATAGTCAGGACCCAAGGGAAGCTCGATCCCATAGAAATCGCGCCCATTCTTGAAGTTCACCCCTTCCACCCAGCCCTTATGATAGACGCCAGGCTCAATGGGATAGCGGGGTGAAGAGGCTGCGAGCACGTAGGTGATCAGGCACTCGTTCCAACCCCTGATCTCGTAATTCATGCTCCAGCCGTTGTTCGGGCTCCAATGCCAGTAGAGGACATTCATGCCATCGCGCGTATGCCAGTTCCACTCGGTCTCTTCCCACAGCTGGGTGATGCGCCAGCGCAGACCGCGCTCGGATTCCTCGTCGCGGTCGAAATATTGCCTTGCGCATAAAAGCCCGGTGAGGAGATAGGCAGTCTCGACGAGATCGCCGCCATCATCCTTGCGCGTGAAGTGGAAGGGCTTTCCGGTCACTCCGTTCAGCATATGCGGCAGCACTCCGTGAAAGCTGGAGGCTGAGAGCAGGAAGCTCGTCATCTTCGTGAGACGCTCGACAGCCTCCTCTCGCTGGATCCACTTGCGCTCGGCGGCGATGATGATGGCCATCACGCCAAATCCCGACCCGCCGGTCACCACCGTGTCGAGGCCCTCGGTGCTCTTGGGATCACTGCGGTCGCGTGCAAGCCCGCTGTGCGCGTGAGCGAAATCCCAGAAATACCGGAAGGTTTGCCGCTGCACGAGCTCGAGGAGCTCATCGTCGGACCTAACCGGCACGGAGAGCTTTGTGGGCCTGCCGCGACGGGATGGTGTTCTTCTCTTCTGGTCTTGCAAGATCAGATCCCTCCCATCCCTCATCCGCGGGGGAGCCGCCAGCACGTCCGGGAGCCGGTTCTCACGCGATGAGCTCAATCTGCGTGCTCAGCATTTTATTTCGGTCCGCGCTTTGCCCGACCAGAATGTCGAAGCCGCCAGCTTCGAGCTGCGGAGCGAGGTCAGGATCGAGAAAAGTGAGGTCCTCGGCCGAAATGATGAAGCGGATGGTGCCGCCTTGAGCAGGAGCGAGCGAAATTTTTTGAAAGCCCTTGAGCTCGAGCAAGGGGCGAGTGACGCTCGAGACCTGGTCGCGGATGAAAAGCAGCACGGTCTCCTCCCCGGCGAGCGGTCCGTGATTGGCGACATCCACCGAGATCGCGACCGTTTGGCCGCTGCGGAGCTCGGTTCGATCCAGCCGGAGCCCGCTGAGCTCAAAGCGGCTGTAGGACAGGCCATGTCCGAACGCGAAGCGAGGCTCGTTCGGCATGTCGAGATATTTGCTCGTGTAGTGGTCGCTGGCGGCGGCCGGGCGTCCCGTAGGGCGCGCCCCGAAGAAAATGGGAATTTGCCCGACATCGACGGGCCATGACATCGAAAGCCGGCCCGTCGGATTGAAGCGCCCGGTCAACACATCGCCGATCGCGCGTCCCGCCTCGCTGCCGGGGAACCAGGCGGCGACCAGCGCATCCGCCTTTTCGACCAGCCACTCCGGCAGCACGAGGGGGCGGCCGGAAAAAAGCAAGATCACCACGGGTTTCCTTTGTGCAAGGACCGTTCGCGCCAATTCGCATTGAGCGGGTGGCAAGCCTGGATGTCCGCGGCTTCCCGCCTCGCCGCTCATCGCCATGGTTTCCCCGAGACAGAGCACGACGAGATCGCTTTCCCGCGCGAGCTCACGCGCCCTGGATCTTTCCGCTGCTTCAATGCGCTCGACAGTGCAGCCTGGTGTGAATGCGATTCTGGCATTCGGAAGCGCGCTGCGCAGCCCTTCGAGAACGGCGACAGGCTTGGCAAGGGTCTCGGTCATTTCGACTGCCACACGGGCGTCGCCTTTTGCGTCGACAAGCGGTCCCATGACGGCGATGGCGCCTTGACCGTCGCTAAGCGGCAACGCGTCGCGTTCGTTTTTCAAAAGCACGAATGAGCGGCAGGCTGCCTCTCGGGCGAGGTCTCTGCGCTTGCCTTGCGCGGCCGTTGCGGCAATCGCGCTTGGCGAGCCGCAGCGCCGATAGGGATCCTCGAACAGGCCAAGCTTCCCTTTTAGTTGAAGCACTCGCCTCACTGCGGCATCGATCGTCTCAAGCTTCACCAATCCCCGATCCAGAGCGCGCGGCAAGCCCTCGAAATAAGTGTCGTGACCCATCATGTCGATGTCGACGCCTGCATCCAACGCGAGCGCCGCGGCTTGCGCCTTGTCTTCTGCGACACCATGGGTGATGAGCTCTGCGATGGCGCTATAATCGCTGATCATCACCCCTGAGAAGCCCCATTCCCGACGCACGACGTCGCGCAGGATTGCAGCATTCGCGGTCATTGGTATCCCGTTGAAATCGGTAAAGGCCGGCATGATTGCTGCGACGCCTGCGCGCACGGCGGCGCGGAAAGGCGGCAAATACACCTCATGCAGTTGTCGTTCAGACATATCGACGGGCGCATATTCTCGCCCGGCCTGCACGGCTCCGTAGGCGGCAAGGTGCTTCGCGGTCGCCGCCACGACGCCGTCGGCCGCGAGGTCCGAAATCTGGAAGCCTCGCACCTTGGCCTCCGCAAAACGGGCCGCCAGAAAGGCATCTTCCCCTGGACCTTCGACGGTTCGGCCCCAGCGCGGATCGCGGGCCACGTCGATCATGGGTGAGAAGTTCAAATCGATACCCTCGACCGCACATTCCTGGGCGGCGACCCGGGCAGTTCTCTCCCATAATTCAACGTCAAAGGCGCAAGATTCACCGAACGGGATCGGAAAAAACGTGCGCAGCCCGTAAAGCACATCGAGGCAAAAGAAGAGGGGGATCTTGAGGCGCGAACCTTCCACGGCATGGCGCTGAACTTCGCGCACGCGCTCGGCACCCCATAGATTGAGAAGGCTGCCGACGCGACCTTCCCGGATCGCTTCGGACGTCACGGGCGCGGCGGCGGGTCCCGTCTGAACGAGCTCGCCGCTCAGCATGGTGAGCTGGCCGACCTTCTCCTCGAGCGTCATTTCAGCGATGAGATGCTCGATGTGAGCTTTCTCGTCGGATCGTGCCATTGATGGCCCCTCTCGTTCAGGCGATTATGGCTCGCCGGGCCGCATGTTCCACAATTTATGCGACTATCACACCTGGGCGCCATGAGGTATTGCGCCGTGCCCATTGGTCGAGGCCGGGCAGGAAAGAGGGGTGAGATGAGCGCCATCGCCGATAAGCCACAATCCGTCGCTGAGCGGCTGCTCGACATCTCGACCGCCGGCGTCTGGCCGCAATTCACGTCGCTCGTGCGTGGGGTCAAAAGAGCACCCGAGCGATGGGTGCTTCTTTCTTTTCCGGTTTTGGCGACACTCGTCATCGCGGCCATTGCAGCCGGCCAAGTGAGGCTAAATGCCTGGCAAGGCGCCCTCTATGATGCCTTGCAGCGCTACGACCTCGAAGACTTCCTGCGTCAGATCGTCGTGTTCCTGGTGATTATTTCTGGACTGCTTTGTCTCGTGGTCGCCCAAACCTGGCTCACCGAAGTTTCGAAGGTGAAGCTGAGAGCCTGGCTTACCCGAGATCTGTTGGATGAATGGTTGCGACCGAAACATGCCTATCTTCTCGCCTTCGCCGGCGAGAACGGCGTCAACCCGGACCAGCGCATCCAGGAGGATGCTCGCCATCTGTCGGAGCTCTCCGCCGATCTGGGCGGCGGACTCGCGCAGGCAACCCTTCTCCTTCTCGGCTTCGTCGGTGTGTTGTGGGTGCTCTCGAGCGAGGTCGTATTCAATTTCGAGGGCACGGCGTTCACAATTCCCGGGTACATGGTGTGGTGTGCCTTGGCTTATGCCTCAGCCGGCTCCTGGCTCACCTGGCGTGTCGGGCAGCCTCTCATCGACCTCAATGCACGCCACTATGCTCGCGAAGCTGAATTTCGGGTCGCGCTCGTTCGGGTCGTCGAGCATGCCGAGTCGATCTCGCTTTATCGAGGCGAAAGGGATGAACGGGCTGCGCTCGACACCATTCTTGCCTCGGTATTGTCGGTCACCCGAAATCTCGCGGGCGGGGTGGCCCGGCTTACGTGGATCACGTCGGGCCATGGTTGGCTAGCTATCATCGTGCCCTTCCTCATGGCGGCGCCCGGATATTTCGGTGGCAAGCTGACGCTCGGCTCGTTGATCATCGTGGTCGGCGCTTTCAATCAGGTGCAGAGCTCGCTCAGATGGTTTGTCGATAATTTTTCCCGGATCGCGGATTGGCGCGCCACGCTCTTTCGTGTGGTGGCGATCCGCGAGAGCCTGCGTTCACTGGACAATCTCCACGCTGGCCAAGGTCGTATCGAATTTTCCGACGACCCCGCAGGCAAACTCACCCTCGAGGATGTCGAGACCTTTCTTCCTGGCACGATGGTCGACTGTGCATTCGTTGACGAAACGAAGGTCGAGCTCTCCCCCGGCGATCATGTCCTCGTAACCGGGGAAACCGCCGCCGGAAAGACGACCTTCTTTCTCGCCATTGCCGGGTTGTGGTCTTGGGGACGGGGCAAGATCAGCTTGCCTGCGCGCGGCGATATGATCTTTCTACCCCAGCAGCCTTATTTACCGCCGGGCCTGTTATGCGACGCGATCGCGTATCCGGCCGAGTCCAAGGATTTCAGCGACGAGGATTTGCGCGCTGCTCTCAGGCGGATTGGGCTCGACCATCTCGTCGACGAGCTCAACCGACATGCTTCCTGGGACAGATATCTGTCGCTCGACGAGCAGCAAGCTCTCAGCTTTGCCCGTGTGCTGTTGCATTCACCGCGATGGGTGCTTCTCGACGATGCGCTTGGCGCCATCGAACCTGCCAAGCGAGACCAGCTGATGGAAATATTCAACAACGAGCTTGCAGGCTCCGCCGTGATCAGCACCGGGCGAAGCGATTCAAAAGACAACTTCTACGACAAGGTGCTTCACTTGCGGCGATGCCCTCGCGCGGAGCGAGCCATGGCGCAGGATCCAACCACAGCCGTTCTTGCGGAAAATGACGGCGCGTCGCAAACAGGCGCGCCGTCATGACGGCCTCGTCAGGTATGGCCGGTCACACGAAATCGGTCGGTTTCGAGAGTGTCGCCCAAGTGCTGGGAGGTGTCGCGGGATTACCTTGAAGGGTCACGGTCTGGGAAGCGGTGATCTGCGACCCGTTCATCGTCCACTCGGCAAGCGC
>JAFAQA010000247.1 GCA_019246665.1 Hyphomicrobiales bacterium | reverse complement strand
CCGCTCCTCTACCGGATCGCCTTTCGGCCGCTCGCCGACGCGCCGGTGCTCGTCCTTCTCATGGTCGCCGTGGCGCTGCATTTTGCCGTCTCGGGTCTCGCGCTTTTCTACTTCGGGCCGGAAGGCGTGCGCACGCAAGCCCTGACCCACTCCATGCTTCGTCTCGGGGACTTCGCGCTTTCGGGCCAGACGCTCATCATCCTTGTGACCTGCGGCCTCGCCTCGCTCCTTCTCTTCCTGATCTTTACCAGGACAGCGATGGGCAAGGCGCTGAGGGCGACGGCGGTCAATCGGCAAGGCGCGCTCCTATGCGGCATCAGCCCTTCGCGAACGGGGGCTCTCGCATTCCTCTTCGCCTCCGGGCTCGCAGGCGTATCGGGCGTGATCATCGCTCCGGTCGCCACGCTCTATTACGATTCCGGCTTCCTCATCGGCCTCAAGGCTTTCGTCGGGGCGATCATTGGCGGTCTCGTGAGCTACCCGATGGCGGCGCTCGGCGCGATCCTTGTCGGGCTCCTTGAGAGCTACGCTGCCTTCTGGAACAGCGCCTTCAAGGAAGTCACTGTATTTTCCGCGCTCATTCCGATCCTCATCTGGCGCTCGCTCGCTTTCGCGCATCAACTCGAGGAGGAGGATGGCGCAACCGAGGAGGAAATCGCCGCATGAGCGAGCGTTTTCCTTCGAGTGCCATGGCTGCGATCGCGCCCCTGACGATGACGACCCTTGCGGTCGCGATGTTCGCGGCCGCACCGCTGGGCTTCAATGGGTATGGGCTGACCCTTCTCGACTACATCGCGATCTATGGGCTGGTGGCGCTTGGGCTCGTGCTGATGACGGGGGCCGGCGGTATTATCTCCTTCGGCCAGGCCGCATTCCTCGGCATCGGCGCGTACGCGACCGCGTGGTGGACCACGACGATGGCAGGATCGCCCTTCGTCGGGCTTGCGATCGGGCTTGTGGCGTCAGGCGCGACCGCCGCCGTCCTAGGCGCCGCCACTTTGCGCCTCAGCGGACATTTCCTGCCGCTGTCCACGATCGCCTGGGGCATTGCCATCGATTACCTCTTCGGCAATTCGGAAGCGCTCGGATCCCACAACGGGATTGCAGCGATCCCGCCGCTCGGCCTAGGGCCCGTGTCGCTTATCTCGGCCAAAGCTTTCTACTACTTCGCATGGCCCATCCTCGGTGTGGCCATGCTGCTTTTGTCGAATCTTCTTGATTCACGCCAAGGGCGAGCCATCCGCGCATTGCGCGGCGGAGATGCCCTCGTCGAAAGCCTCGGCATCGATCCGTTCCGGGTGCGGCTCGCAGCCTTCGTGATCGCCGCTCTCCTCGCCGCGCTCGCGGGGTGGCTCTACGCGCATTTCCAGCGAGTGGTGAGCGCCACCGCCTTCGACCTCGAAGCGGGGATCGAGTTCCTGCTCATGGCGCTCATCGGCGGTGCGAGCCATGTGGCGGGCGCCGTGGCGGGTGCGGGCATCGTGACGCTCTTGAAGGAGGGAATGCAAGCCTTTCTGCCGCTCCTCACCTCGAACAGCACCCAGCTCGAGGCCGTGGTGCTCGGCGCTCTCTTCATCCTGATCTTGCAGAAGGCTCGCTTCGGCGTCGTTCCCTTCATCTTGCGCGCCGTGCCTCGACGCCGGGCGGTAGCCGCTTTCAAGGACGTCGCGCCGCTCTCCCGTCGTCCACCCAGGCAGAAAGGCACGCCGCTCCTCTTGATCCAAGGCGTGACGAAACGCTTTGGGGGCCTTGTCGCGGTGAACGAGGTGGGCTTCGCCGTGAGCGCCGGGGAGATCGTTGGCCTTATCGGTCCCAACGGCGCTGGCAAGACGACGCTCTTCAACCTCGTCACCGGTCTCGCCTCACCCGACAAGGGGCGCATCGCCTTTCTCGGCGAAGACGTGTCGCGGCTTTCCGCGCACGCGCTTGCGCGTCGCGGCCTTGCGCGAACGTTCCAGCACGTGAAGCTTCGCCCTTCGATGACGCTCCTCGACAATGTCGCGCTCGGCGCCTACGCGCGCACGCGCACCGGATTCCTGCGGGGAGCCCTTCGGCTCGATCGAGCAGAAGAATATGCGGTCGAGGCAGAAGCCGCGCGAGAGCTGGCGCGGGTCGGCCTTGGCGCAAAATGGCAGGAGCGCGCCGGCACCTTGCCGCTCGGCGAGCAGCGCCTTCTCGAGGTGGCGCGCGCGCTCGCGGCAGATCCGGCGCTCGTCATTCTCGATGAGCCCGCGGCAGGACTGCGCCGCCTGGAGAAGCAGGCCTTGGCGAATCTGATCAGGGCGCTGCGCGGCGAAGGCGTGACCGTGATGCTCGTCGAGCACGATATGGATTTCGTCATGAACCTGGTTGACCGCGTCGTGGTCATGGATTTCGGGGTCAAGATCGCCGAAGGCTCGCCGCGCGAGGTGAGCGCCGATTCGCGCGTGCGCGAGGCCTATCTCGGGGCTGAAGCGGCCTGATGCGGGCGGCAGCGCGCCCTTATGACGATGTCGTGGTGGCCGCGCCGGTCACAATTCCCTACGTGCGCCATTCGATCAAATCCGCGCATTGGTTTCTGGCACAAGCCTTGGCGAAGCTGATCGAGGCCGCTCGCCTCCGCAAAACCGACATTGACGGGCTCGCCGTTTCGAGCTTCACGCTTTCCCCCGATACGGCCGTCGGCTTCACGCAGCATATCGGGCTCTCGCCCCGTTTTCTCGAGCATGTGCCGATGGGCGGCGCCTCGGCGATCGTGCAGCTCCGGCGCGCGGCGCGCGCGGTCGAGGCCGGGGAGGCCCAGATCGTCGCCTGCATCGCCGGTGACACGAACCATGTCGATTCTTTTCGCCTGAACACCGCAAGCTTCAGCCGGTTCGCGCGTGACGCCGTTTATCCTTACGGCTCGGGAGGGCCGAATGGAAGTTTTGCGCTCCTCACCGCTCATTACATGCGCGTCTTCGGGGCCACGCCTGAGGACTATGGCAAGCTTTGTGTGGCCCAACGGCGGAACGCGCTTACCAATCCGCTCGCTCTTTTTCGCAAGGAGCTCAGCCTCGAAGAGTATCTCAGCGCGCGGCTCATCGCCGATCCGATCCGCCTTTTCGATTGCGTGATGCCTTGCGCGGGGGCCGATGGGTTCCTCGTCATGCGCCGCGCCACGGCGCGAAAGCTCGAGCTTCCTCATGCGCGGCTTCTCGCCGCGATCGAGCGCCACAACGCCTACCCGGATGATCCGGTCCAGTTTCGCGGCGGCTGGGCGCTCGATCGCGAGGCGCTCTACGCGCAAGCGGGCGTCTCGCCGAAGGACATCGACTTTCTCGAGGCCTATGACGATTATCCGGTGATGACTCTGATGCAAATCGAGGATCTCGGCTTCTGCGCCAAGGGAGACGGTCCGCAATTCGTGCGCCGGCATAGCTTCACCACGCAGGGGAGCTTTCCGCTCAACACCTCGGGTGGCCAGCTCTCGATGGGGCAGCCGGGCGCTGCCGGCGGGCATCTCGGCGTCGTCGAGGCGATCCGGCAATTGATCGGCGCGCCGCTCGGCACCCAGGTGCGGAAGGCCCGCCTTGGTCTCGTGAGCGGCTTCGGCATGATCAATTATGATCGAGGCTTGTGCTCGGGCGCCGCCATCTTCGCCGCAGCCAGCGGACGCAAGAGGGGGCATAAGCGGTGAGCGCTTCCCCTCCGGGATCGTTGGGATCAGGCCAGCGCGCCAAGCGCCGGAACCCGCTGGTCCCGCTCAAGCCGCCGAGCGTGCCGCCTTCCGGGCGCAGCCGCGCCGCGCAAGGGCTCACGGCTGCCGCCGCGCTCGGTATCTTGGCGTTGCAGCGCTGCGAGGATTGTGGCGCCGTGCAATATCCGCCGCGTGATGCCTGCGTCCAGTGCCTTTCCGCGAAGCTACGCTGGCGCCCCATGCGGGTCGGCGGCGAGCTCTTGTCCGAGACGCTCATCCGGCACGGCCAGGAGCTTTTTTTCCGCCACCGCGCGCCCTTTCGAGCAGGGCTCGTGCGGCTCGACGACGGGCCAAGCGCGATCGTCGCCCTGCACCGCGATTGTGAGCCTGCTCCGTCGCGGCTGCGCGTTCGCCTTGTGCTCGACAAGGCAGGCCAAGCTTTGATGATCGGCTTACCGGAGAAGGACACGCCCGACATGGCAGACGATTCCCTCATCCGCGATACGACATGCGCACCGCGAGCACGCAAGGTGCTGATCACCGACGCCAAGACGAAGCTCGGGCGCACCATGGTCGAGGCGCTGCTCGCGGCGGGCGCCGAGCTTGTCTGGGCCGGTTTCGCCGCGCCCTGGAAACCCTCGCCTCATCTCGATGCGCTGGGCGCGCTGGAGCCGGTGACGCTCGTGCCTCTCGACGTGAGCGATGAGACCTCCGTGCGCGAGCTCGCGGGGAGCATCGGCGGCAAGGTCGACATTCTGATCAACACGGCCGAATACCACCGCCCGGGCACGATCTCCTCGCGTCCGGGTGTCGAGACGGCGCGGGCCGAGATGGAGGTGAACTATTTCGGTCTTTTGCGTTTGACGCAGGCCTTCTCCCCGGCGCTCAAGGCGCGGGCCGCGGACGCGCCGGTGAGCAGCACCGCCTGGGTGAACATCCTTTCCACACGTGCTCTCTCGAATGATCCCGCGCACGGCACCTTCTCGGCCTCAAAGGCCGCCGCGTTCTCGCTCACACAAGCGCTGCGCGCCGATTTGCAGGCGAGCGGCATTCGCGTCATCAACGTTTTTCCCGGGCCGATAGAGGACGAATGGAACGCGCTCGTGCCGCCACCCAAGCTTTCGCCAGCGGCGCTTGCGAAAGCCGTCGTCGACGCGCTCGAACGCGGTCTCGAGGATGTCTATCCGGGCGAGATCGCGAAGGATCTCATCGCGCGCTTTTTAGAAAATCCGAAAGCGCTCGAGCGGGAGCTCTCCGGGTGACGAGATGAGCTCTCCCGTCCTGACGCATCTTGTTTCCGACATTGTCGCGGGACGCCTGCGTGTGGTTGATCTCACCCACACGCTCGCGCCGGAATTTCCGCCGATCGTGCTGCCGCCGGAGTTTGGCGAAAGCGCACCTGTGCGCATCGAGGAAGCATCGCGCTACGACGCCCGAGGTCCCGCCTGGTATTGGAACAATCTGTCTTTTGGCGAGCACACGGGCACGCATTTCGATGCGCCGATCCATTGGGTCACCGGCAGGGATCTGCCCAACAACGCGACCGACACCATTTGTCTCGACAAATTCATCGCGTCGGCGAGCGTGATCGATTGCACGCGCGAAGCGGGAGAGGATGCGGATTATCTCTTGTCGGTCGCCAAGCTGCGCGCCTTCGAGGAGCGCCATGGGCGCATCCTGCCGAGATCCTGGGTGCTGATGCGCACCGACTGGTCGAAGCGCGCGAGCGACCCTGTCGCATTTCAGAATTTCGATGAGACCGGGCAGCACACGCCGGGGCCGGACGTCGAGGCGGTGCGCTTCCTCGTCGAGGAGCGCGACGTCATCGGCTTCGGCACCGAGACGATCGGCACGGATGCGGGCCAAGCCTCGCATCTGCGTCCACCTTATCCGTGCCACGCGCTGATGCATGGAGCGGGCCGCTTCGGCCTGCAGTGCCTCACCAATCTCGATCTTCTTCCACCGACGGGCGCGGTGCTGATCGCGGCGCCCCTCAAGATCAGGCAAGGCTCGGGCTCACCCTTGCGCGTGCTGGCGCTAGTCGCGGCATGAAGGGTAGAGCCTTCCCGAAGCTCTTCGCCCCCGCAGAGCGCAACCTGCCAGCGATGCTCGCCGCGCAGGCCGGGCGTTTCGGCGACAAGCCGCTCGTCACCGGGAGCGGCACGACGCTCTCCTTTCGCGAGGCGCGAGAGCTCGCGGCAGGTTTCGGCGGAACGCTCCTCAGCGCCGGCATCGAGCGAGGCGACCGCGTCGCGCTGATTTGCGGCAACAGCCTCGAATTCGTCACCGTCATGCTCGGCGCGGCATGGATCGGCGCCGTGCTGGTGCCGATCAACACAGGCTCGCGCGGGCCGCAGCTCGCACACATCCTGCGAAATTGCGGCGCGCGGCTCTTGATCCTCGAGGCGGAGTTCCTCGGCTCGCTCGAGCATGCGCAGGTGGGCGAGACGGCACTCGAGGCTCTCTGGCTCATCGGCAAGGGTGAAATGGAAACCGCCCATGGTCTGCCGCTCCTTCCTTTGCCGGAGACATCCGCTCCCGAACCGGCGGCTGCCATCGGCCCTGGCGACACACTCGCCATCCTCTACACCTCCGGCACGACGGGCCCGTCGAAGGGCGTGATCTGTCCGCATGCGCAATATTACTGGTGGGGGATCATCACGGCCGGCATGCTCGGCGTCGAAGAGGGCGACGTGCTGGTCACGCCGTTGCCGCTCTTCCACAGCAACGCGCTGAACAGCTTCTATCAGGCGCTGCTCAAGGGCGCGCATGTGGTCTACCTTCCGCGCTTCTCGGTCTCAGGCTTCTTCGCTTCTCTTGCCGAGCACAAAGCGACGGTGACTTATCTCCTCGGCGCCATGGTGCCCATGCTGCTGTCGCGCTCGCCGTCGCCGCAGGAGAAGGCGCATGGGGTGCGCATTGCGCTCGCGCCTGGCGTGCCGGAGAGGTTCCGCGTGGATTTCGCGGCGCGCAGCGGCATCGCGCTTCTTGACGGTTACGGGTCGACCGAGACGAATTTCGTCATCGGCGCGCGTCCGAGCGTCCAAAGGCCCGGCATGATGGGTGCCGTGATCGACGGCTTCGAGGCGCGCGTCGTCGATGAAGACGACAACGAGCTTCCCGATGGCGAAGCCGGCGAATTGATGCTGCGCGCCCGCGATCCTTACGCTTTCGCGCGCGGCTATTTCGCCATGCCCGACAAAACCGTCGAGGCCTGGCGCAATCTTTGGTTCCACACCGGAGACCGCGTGCTGCGCGAGTCGGATGGACAGTTCCGTTTCCTTGATCGGCTGAAGGATGCCATCCGCCGCCGCGGCGAGAACATCTCCTCCTTCGAGGTCGAACAGGTGCTGATCAGCCATCCGGCGATCGCCGCGGCCGCGGTATTTCCCGTAAGCTCGGAGCTCGCCGAGGATGAGGTGATGGCCGCGGTCCTGCCCAAGCCGGAGAGCGGGTTGTCGGAGCTCGAGCTCTTTGCCTTCTGCGAGCCGCGCCTGCCGCGCTTCGCTCTTCCGCGCTTCGTCGAATTCGTCGCCGAGCTGCCGCGCACCGAGAACGGCAAGGTGCAAAAATTCAAGCTGCGCGAGCGCGGCGTCGGACCTCGCACTTGGGATCGGGAGAAGGCTGGAACCGACGACATCACGCAAATGAAACGCAAATGACATGCCGATTGCGGGCGAGGCGTTTTTCAGCTTAGCTTCAAGTTAGAATTGGACCAGCACACGAGGCTTAGTCGTCGCCATGTCGGAAGCGGTCATCGGAAATGTGGAGTTGTCGGCTTCCGGACCGACCGAAGCCCAGAGCCGCAAGGCCATTTACGCGGCGACCATCGGCAATGTGATGGAGTGGTACGATTACGGCGTCTACGGATTCCTCGCGTTATCGCTTTCCAAGAATTTCTTTCCAAAGGACGATCCGACGGCGGCGCTGCTGGCGACCTTCGCGATTTTCGGGGTCGGCCTCGTGGTCCGTCCGCTCGGCGGCATCATAATCGGTCGCATGGGCGACACGAAGGGTCGCAAGCCTGCGCTGATCCTGACCATTCTCCTGATGGCGATCGGCACCGTGCTCATCGGCTTCATTCCGACCTTCGAAAGCATTGGCGTCCTCGCCCCCACCCTTCTCCTCATCTGCCGGATGCTGCAGGGATTCTCGACCGGTGGAGAATGGGGCGGTTCCACTGCGTTCATGGCCGAATGGTCGGTCGAGGGAAAGCGCGGCTTCTACACGAGCCTGCAGCAGATGTCGGTCGCCGGCGGCACATTGCTCGGTTCCGGGCTCGCAGCGGTTCTGACTACGCTACTGGGAAGCGAGGCGGTGGACAGCTGGGGCTGGCGTCTGCCCTTCCTGCTCGGCGGGCTGTTCCTGCCCATCGGGCTTTGGCTGCGCCGCGCGGTGGACGAGACGCCTCCTTATCGGGAAGTGGCGGAAGCGTATGGCGATGCGACCGCGGCGCCTGAGAGCAGCGATTTCAGGCTCGCCCTCGTCGCCTTCGGCTTCACCGTCCATTGGACGGTCTGCTACTACACCTTCCTGACCTATATGCCGACCTTCACGCGCGTCCAGCTCAAGCTGAGCCCGGCCGAATCGCTATGGTCGAATACCATCGGGCTTCTCGCGGTTGTGATCTTCGTGCCCATCATGGGCGTGCTCTC
>JAFAQA010000244.1 GCA_019246665.1 Hyphomicrobiales bacterium | reverse complement strand
GGCGTTGCGCTGCGATATGGCGCGATGGACGCGGCCTGATCTGCGCGAAGGCCTCGACCACCATCGCCGCCGCGGCGCCGCTCGTCTCCCGCGCCAGGCGCTCGAGCGAAAAGATACGCTCGACCGAGCGTGAGAGATGGAGGCCGCGCCGCAAGAGCAACGCGACGATCGGTGCGGGCCGCGCGCCACAGGCTCGCAAGGCGAGGACGAACGCCTCCCCGGTCGGATCATCGACGATCGCTTGCGCATCTTCTGGGCGAAGGCTGAGCCAGTCGGTAAGCGTCGCGGCGAGTATCTCTTTGCCTTTCCCCGCTAACGAAAGGACAATTTCATCGATGTCTTTTCGCGCAAAGGGGCTCGGGCGGGCCCTCGTCAAGAAGCTTCGATGCGTCGCCTCCGCCGCGATTGCCGCGCGTTCCTGCGGCTCCGCCTCGAGGAAGAGCGCGCAACGTTCGCGAAAGCCGAGGTTTGGCCGCGACAACATGAGCTTGGCGAGCTCGGCATTGCCGCGCGCCCTTGCGCAGAGAAGCGAAACCACATCGAGAGGAAGGTCCAGCTTCGGCTTTCGCGCGAGCGCAAGATCGGTCTGGTTTTCGTCGCGATAGGCGAGAATGCGCGCGGTCGCCTCCGCGATGTCGTCACGCGACGCGATCGCCGCCGCGACGAGGCCGGAGCCACGTTCCGCGAGGATGTCAAGCGTGCGCTGATCGAGCATCACCGCGTCGCGCAACACCTCATAGCTCGCCTCATCCTCACGTGCGAGCAGCGCCTCGATCACGCCGCGCGGCGTCTCGGCATGGCTCGCAAGCTTCCTCGCCATCGCGACCGCCGTGCGCGTGTCAATGACGCGGATCATAGGTTCGACGAGCGCTTCGAACTGAATGAGCTCGTCATGGGTGTGCCATAGGCGTCCGACAAAGAGGTCGGTGAGAACACGCGCGAGCACCATGCGCGCGTCGATGCCGTCCGCCTTGGCGGCGGTGATGAGCGGGCCGATTTGGGGAAAGGCGTCGGTCGGCATCGGCGGCGGCGAGAACCTGAAGGGGGCGCTATACCGAAAATACCACGCCCGGCGTTAGCATGACGTTAACCAAGGCCACCCCAGCATGGCGCTGGGACGATGAAGCGCGGCGCGGCTCGGTCCGTCCGCGAATTGAATGTGAGGATCGCAACGCGCTTTGACGGCGACCGGTGACGAATGAGCCACCGGCGCGAGACGACCGCAATCAAGTGGGGACCTCATGGGCCATGTCATCTTTCTATCCGACGCTGCGCGCGGCACGCCCTCTCGCCGCCGCGAGCCCGTGCCCGAAAGCGGCGCCACGATCAGCCTGTTCCTCGGTGTGCGCTATGAGCGTTGGGGCACTCCGGATGGAGTTCCTGGACGCCGCGCAGATTTGAGGGCGGAGCCCCTGCCAACGCAGCGAACCGCGGTGCAGGACGAGGTTACGACAGCCGACGTCGCCTGATCTCGGGCCGGCAAGGCGCGCGAGCTTCCAGGCCGCGCATTCCCGCGAAGAGGCAGGAAATTTAGACGCTCAGCACGATGCTAAGATGATCTGGGTTCCTTGACCTCGCGCGATGAGGGAAGCCCCGGGGGAACCGCGATTGTCGCCGATCACAGCTCGTTTGCTTTTCTCGCGGCGAGGTGAGCGCCGGCATCTCGCAGATGGCGCCACTCACTCGACGTGCTGGCACCTGGCTCCCGCGATGAGCGCCTTGGCCGCCTGTCGCTGACTCGGGAAGAGGGCGAGCGCCCTGAAGACCGCGAAGCCGCGCGTGCGCGATGAGACGGCGCGCACCTCCCCACTTGGATTATCCGGGTCGTCATCAGCGGCGCGATCAGCCGCTTGCGCCGGCGTCAACGCGACGACCTCGATGCGGCCCTTTTCCGCGGCTGAGTTCGAGAGGGCAAAGAAAGCGCCGCCGCCCTCTTGATGAAGCGCGATCGAGGAGAAGCCGTCCGCGCCCGCCGGCAAAGTGAGCTTGACCGGGCCTGCGGCGAGGTCGAAGGAGCATACCGAAGCGGCGATATCCGGGTCTTCCATTCCGTCGAGAAGCGTCTCATGCCCGTCGAGTGGCAGGAGACGAAGCTCGGGACCGAGGCGCGACACGAGCGAGAACGCATCCGCATGCGACAAGCTCGGCACGGAGAGCACGCTCACGATATGCACCGAGATGGCGACGAGGAACAGGCAGGCGAGGAGCCTTACCGCCTCGGCGAGCTTTCCCATCAGGCGCATGCGAGCCTCGTGATCGCCGGCACCTGCTCGGGGGTCACCGAGACGCCGGTGCCGATCGGTGTATCGTAAAGGCGCAAGAGCAGCACGAAACCCGCAGGCGGCGCGGGCAGCCAATCTCCCGGCATCACTTGCGAGCCCACATTGATGGCAAAGCCGCCTTTCGCGTCCCGGCTCAACTCGGTTGAGGTGAAGCCCTGGCGCTGCGCCGCATTCGCGACGAGATGGCCCCCTTCGTCGAACAAGGTGAGGCTCCAAAAGCGCGCGGCGGGGGTCGCGCCGGAAACCGAATAGGCGCAGCGCCCATTGAGCCTACGCCCTTGCGAATCATGCCTCGCCGTCAAGGTGAAGCCTTCCCCTGAGGCGAGTGGGATGACGCCCGAGCGTGCCCGCTCGGCTTGCGCGTAAGGATCGGCCGAGACCAGACTTTCCGACACGCGCATCTCCCAAGCGCCGGCGCGCACGAGGTCCCCCGAGACATTCCGATCAAGAGCAAGCTCGGCGCTTCGAAGGCCGACCGCGGCTCCGCCGAAGAGCACCACGAGGATTGAAAGAATGCGCAGCATAAGCGGGGCCTCGATCAGCGAAGCGCCCGCGTGCCGGCCGCGCTGAGGCGCCCGTCCTCGAGCTGCAAGATGCGAACGGGATCGGAAGGCACCTCGTGAACGGCCACTGGCTGCGCCAGGAGATTTTCGATGCCGTTGATCACCTCGATCGAGCGGCGCGACAAGGTCTGCGAACGCGGCGCCGCGGCGGCGGTCGCCCGTGCCTGCTCGTCCTTGGCGCGCGCCGCCGGCGTCCCGTCGAGCCTGTCGTCGAATTGCTGGAAGGGCAAAGGCTTCGGGTCGAGCCCTTGATGCGCATAGGCCATGATCTCGTGCCAGGTCTTCGCCGGCAATGTGCCACCCGTCATGCCGTTCGTCGGTTCGTAATCGTCATTGCCCATCCAGATCACGCCGACAAGATAAGCGCTGTACCCATCGAACCATGCGTCCCGGCTCGCATTCGTCGTGCCGGTCTTGCCGGCGAGCATCACGCCCGGAATGATCGCGGCGCGTCCCGTGCCCTCGGCCACCACATGACGCATCATGCCGACGATATCCGTCTCGACCTGCGTCGCGATCACTTGCGGCCGTGGCGGCCCATCCTTATCGAAACTGTAGATCACCTGACCCTTGGGGTTCATGATCTCGAGCGCGGCATGCGGCGGCGCGCGGCGGCCGCCATTGGCGAAGACGGCGTAAACCGAGGCGATCTCGAGCGGATTGACACCGACCGCGCCGATGGGAAGGGATTGCGTGTCGTTGATCTCGGTGGTGATCCCTAGCCGCTTCGCCATCTCGATGATCCTGGCGCGCCCGGCTTTAGGGTTGCCGTCGCCGAGCGCGATCGAGAGCCTGACGGGCACGCTGTTCAGCGAATGCGTGATGGCCTGAGTGAGGGTGACCCGCCCCATATATTTGCCGCCGAAATTGGAAGGGCACCAATTGACGATGCAAATCGGCGCATCGGTGATCATCGTGTCCGGATGGAATTTGCCGCTGGCGAGCGCGGTCGTGTAGACGATGGGCTTGAAGGATGAGCCCGGCTGCCTCAAGGAATCGGTCGCCCGGTTGAATTGGCTATCGCCGTAGTCGCGCCCGCCGACCATGACGCGAACGGCACCGTCGGGCTCCAGGATCACCATCGCGGCTTGCTCGACGTTCCAATGGTCGCCTTCGTCGCGCAACGCCGACTCGATCGAGCTTTCCGCCTTGCGCTGCAGATCGGCATCGAAGGAGGTACGCACGATGACGGAGCGCTCCCCGCCGAGCTTGCCGCCATCGGCGAGCTTGCGCACCTCGTCGTAGGCGTAATCGAGATAGTAATCGGGGCTGTAATCGCGTCCGCGATCGACGGGGGTGGCGGGGTTTTGTCGCGCGGCGAGCACCTGGCCCTCGGTCATGAATCCGGCATCGACCATGTTCGACAAAACATCGTTCGCGCGCGCACGCGCCGCGGGCAAGTTGACGTAGGGGCCATATTTGGTCGGCGCCTTGAAAAGGCCGGCGAGCATCGCGGCTTCCGCAAGCGAGATGTCCTTCACCGATTTGCCGAAATAATATTCGGAAGCGGCCGCGACGCCGAAGGTGCCGCCACCCATATAGGCGCGGTCGAGATAGAGCTTGAGGATCTGCGATTTCGTCAGCCGCCTTTCGAGCCAGATCGACAGGAACGCCTCTTTCACCTTGCGATCGAGCGAGCGCTCATTGGTGAGGAAAATGTTCTTGGCGAGCTGTTGCGTGAGCGTCGAGCCGCCTTGCACGACGCCGGAGTTGCGCGCATTGACCGTCAAGGCTCGCATCAGGCCCACGGGATCGATGCCGTAATGGTCGTAAAAGCGACGATCCTCGGTGGCGAACACGGCCTTGAGCAGATGGTCGGGAAATTCGCTGAGAGGTATGGTCGCGTCCTGCTTTAGCCCGCGTTTGCCGATCTCGACTCCGTTGCGGCCGAGAAAAGTCACCGCGAGATCCTGCCGCGACAGGAAGTCGTCGCTGGTGAGCCGAAAAGCGGGCTGCGCGAGCATCAACAGCCCGACCGAGCCGACTGCACCCAAGGTCGTCGCCTCGCTCAAAAGCTCCACGAGAAGTCTGCGGAAGCCGGAAACATGGAGCTTGTCCATGCGCAGCGCAAACCGGCGATAGGCGTCGGCCAACCCTTGCCCGGCACCGTAAAGCCCCGAATCAATGTAGGAATCGACCCCGAGCAGCCCCCTCCTGATCTTCGCCCAAAGCGAACTCGGGTTTGTCAGCATCGGGTGCTGTCCCTAGATGATGGCTGGGCTCCAAGCATGCTGAATCGCCGCATGCTCCAGCACATTAAGTGGACCACGATCTGAAAAAATGGCTTCATTTTTCCGGACCATGCTCACGCCGCCGCGCGAAGGGAATATTTAGCAACGGGATCGGGACAAAGCCAGCGCAAGAGTATAATCCTGAGGATATAGGCTGAAGAGCCAATCACAAGGTTTTGACCCGCGCCGCCGCCTTTGTGCCATCGAGTCATGGCCAGAACACGGCAAATGCCCGGTAAGGAAAGGCGATGAGCTCGGATAAAGCTCCTTTCTGGCGCCACAAGTCCCTCGAGGAGATGTCCCTCGAGGAGTGGGAAAGCCTGTGCGATGGCTGCGGGCGCTGCTGTCTCATCAAGCTCGAGGACGAGGATGATGGGCGCATCTACACCACCGATGTCGGATGTCGCCTGCTCGACAAGACAAGCTGCCGCTGTTGCGATTACAAGAACCGCAAGCGCGAAGTGCCAGATTGCATCCAGCTGTCGCCCGATCTCGCGCGCACGCTGAAATGGCTGCCGCCCACTTGCGCCTACCGCCTCATCGCGAGAGGGCAGGATCTCCCCTGGTGGCATCCCCTCGTCTCGGGGCGACCCGAAACCGTCGTCGAGGCGGGCGTATCAGCCGCCGGCCGCGTTTCCGCAAGCGAGGATGAGGTCTCAACCGACGGCTTGTTCTCGCATATCAAAAACTGGCCGACGCGCTGGCCCAGAAAGGCGCGGGCGATGGCGAAATAGGCTGCAATCGAGTCTGCAACAAACGCTTCCTTTCGACCACAATTCAATCTATATTTTGGTCGAAGAGGTGACCTTCGATGAAACTATCCGAACAGGTGAGGTCCATCAGTTATCTAAAGGCGCATGCGCCCGAGATGATCCGCGACCTAGCCGATGGACGAGAGCCTGTTGTCATCACCTTACGCGGTGAAGCCAAAGCCGTCCTTCAGGATGTCGCCCGCTACGAGGAAACACAAGAGACGCTGGCTCTTCTTAAAATTCTGACTCTCGGGAACCGGCAGGTAGCGGAAGGCAAGGTCAGGCCGGCATCAGAAGCCATCAAAGGGATACGGGCAAGTCTCAAAAGCTGACGCCAGGGATGCGGTCGCCGAAGCAGCGCCATCGTGTATTGCTGACCTATGATGCGCAAAACGATGTCGCGGATATCTGTCGCTACATTGCTCAGCGCGACTCGACCGAAGCCGCCAATCGAGTTCTCGACGCACTGGAGCAATGCTGGGTCGGCCTGACCAACATGCCCGAGCGTGGCAATATTCCGAAAGAGCTGGCGAACCTCGGGATCAGCGATTTCCGGGAAACCCATTACAAGCCATACAGGATCATTTACCGAATCATCCGTAGCGACGTCATCGTCTACTGCGTGGTCGACGGCCGCCGTGACATGCGGAGCTTCCTCGAACGCCGGCTGCTGCGGTGATGGACGCCGTACTTGAGGCTCACCTCCTCTCCAGCATGCTGGCGATCTCCTCGGCCGCGGCTTCGGGCAGAATGCGGGAAGCTGCCACCTCCGCTTCCAGGGCGGCGAGCCGTGCCCGGATCGCCGGATCATCACGCAGCCTCGCGGTGGCACGTTCCTCGATCAGCGCGTGCATCCATTTGACGTCTTGGGCCTGACGCCGCGCTGCCCATTCGCCTGACGCTTCCGCGACGCGCCGATGCGCGAGGATTTCATTCCACAGCCGGTCGAGCCCGAGATTTGTCATGCCGGAAACGGTGAGGACAGGCACTTTCCAAGTGGCCGACGCAGAGCCGAGGATGTGGAGAGCGGCCTGATATTCCTTTGCTGCGGCCTCGGCCCGCGCTCTGCCTTCCCCGTCGGCCTTATTGACCGCGACGATGTCGGCGAGCTCGAACACGCCCTTCTTCAGTCCCTGCAATTCGTCGCCAGCCCCGCCGAGCAGGAGGACGACGAATATGTCCGTGAGATCCGCGACCGCCGCTTCGGACTGGCCCACCCCCACGGTCTCGACGAGGATCACATCGAACCCAGCTGCCTCGCAGAGGAGAATCGCCTCTCGCGTTCGCGCGGCGACACCGCCGAGCGTCCCGGAAGCGGGTGAAGGGCGAATGAACGCGTTTCGGTCGACCGCGAGCCGCGCCATGCGCGTCTTGTCGCCAAGGATGGAGCCGCCGCTGCGCGCCGAGGAAGGGTCCACCGCAAGCACCGCGACGCGATGACCGTTGCGCGTGAGGTTCGAGCCGAGCTGATCGATGAGCGTGGATTTGCCGACGCCGGGGACGCCGGTCAACCCGACACGCACCCCCTTGCCGGTTTGCGCCATCAGCTCTCCGATGAGCGCGCGCGCCTCGCGACGGTGATCGGCGCGCGAGGATTCGACAAGCGTGATGGCGCGGGCGAGCGCCGCGCGCTCGCCTTCGATCACCCGCCTCGCGAGCTCCAAGGTCTCGGGTAAAGGCGAGGCTTTGTGAGTGGCACGAGACCGACGTGTCCGCGAAGACGGCTTGCTCATGCGCCGATTAGACGGCAAGCAGCATTGAAAGCAACTGCGTCGGTCCCCGCGTGAACTTCTGAAGGCGGTGCTTCACGTCCGCACTGCTCGACCGAGGTGCGAGGGAATTTGCCAATCAGCTCCGCGACGCTGCCAGCAGCTCCGGTGATTGCGCTCGGGCGGCGACAGGTATCTGCATGGCTTTGGGACGATTGACGAGAGTGACCAGCACATAGCTGATGATGAGGAGGAGAAACCAGGAGCCGAGCTTGGCGATCCCGACCGGGGACCAGCCATGGAGCTGACTGGGATACAGCCAAGTCGACGTGAAGGTGCCGATGTTCTCGGCAATCCAAATGAAGAAGGCCACGAGCGCCCAGCCGATCAACAGCGGCATGCGGCGATGGATGCGCCAAACTTTGAAGTAGATGAAACAGCGTCCGAACAGGAGGAACGTCGCCAAGAAAAGAACCCAACGAAGGTCGGCGATGTAGTGGTGCCCGAAAAAATTAGCGTAGACCGCGCCGGCCAAGATGAGTGTCGCCCAAAGTGGCGGATGGTTGGTGAAACGGAAATCGAAGAGGCGCCACGCACGTGCGATGTAGCTGCCGACGCAAGCATACATGAAGCCGGTGAAGAGCGGCACGCCCCCGATGCGCAACGAGCTCGGCTCGGGATAGATCCAGGACCCCACAGAAGTTTTGAAGATCTCCATCACCGTACCGGTGACATGAAAGAGGAGGATCACAAAGGCCTCTTCCAATGTCTCAAGCCTTGCGAGCAGCATGAGGACCTGGGCGGTGACTGCGGCAATCACCAGGAAATCGTAACGAGGAAGAGATGCCTCACGCGGGTACCACCGATGGGAGCCAAGCAGCAGCGCCAGCATCACCGCGCCAAACAGGCAGGCCCAGCCCTGCTTCAGGCCGAAGCGCATCAACTCGTAGAGCTTGGCCGTATGGGGGCGCCGCGTTGCCAAGCGCCCAAGACGGCGTTCGGCCGCGATGAACGGCCGTAGAGCCGCCCAGGTGAAAGCCGCGCTTTGGAACGATTTCGGTGAATTGATCATCGAATCATCATCCGGTTCGAAGGGGATTCGTAACTGGCGGCCCTGGGGTCGTCATCTCAAATCCACGTGGCGGATCGCGCCAAAACGGCGTAAGTTCCAAGGGACGCCGGAAGCCAAGACATGACCGCGACGCCCGATTTCACAAGGGTCGATTATGAGGCGCCCGCTGCGGCTGGAACCGAGTCGCCCGCGCGACAAGCTCCGGCCGGCGAGGCTGTTTCGGAAGGAGCTTGGATCACCGCTGAGGGCATCGCCGTGAAGCCACGCTATGGCGCCGCCGATCGGGAGGGCCTCGACTTTGTCAGCGGTGTTCCCGGATTGCGGCCCTTTCTGCGCGGCCCTTATCCGACCATGTATGTGACGCAGCCCTGGACAATCCGCCAATATGCCGGCTTCTCCACGGCCGAGGATTCGAACGCGTTTTACCGGCGAAACCTCGCGGCCGGCCAAAAAGGTCTTTCGGTTGCCTTCGATCTTGCGACGCATCGCGGCTATGATTCCGACCATCCCCGCGTCGCAGGCGATGTTGGCATGGCGGGCGTCGCGATCGACTCCATTTACGATATGCGCAGCCTGTTCTCCGGCATCCCGCTTGGAGAAATGAGCGTGTCGATGACGATGAGCGGCGCCGTTCTTCCGGTGCTCGCCCTCTACATCGTCGCGGGCGAGGAGCAGGGCGTAAACCCGGCGCAGCTCTCGGGGACCATTCAGAACGACATCCTCAAAGAGTTCATGGTGCGCAATACTTACATCTATCCGCCCGGGCCTTCGATGCGGATCATCTCCGACATCTTCGCCTTCACCTCGGCTCATATGCCGAAGTTCAACTCGATCTCGATTTCCGGCTACCACATGCAGGAGGCCGGCGCCTCGGCCGACCTCGAGCTTGCCTATACGCTCGCCGACGGGCTCGATTATGTGCGTGCCGGCGTTGCGGCGGGTCTCGACATCGACGGCTTCGCGCCGCGCCTTTCCTTTTTTTTCGGGATCGGCACGAATTTCTTCATGGAAGTCGCGAAATTGCGCGCAGCTCGCCTCTTGTGGACCGAGTTGATGGATCAATTCGGCCCTAAATCAGAGAAATCGCTGATGCTGCGCGTCCACTGTCAGACTTCCGGCTGGTCGCTCACCGCTCAGGATGTGTTCAATAATGTGCCTCGCACGATGATCGAGGCCATGGCCGCGACGCAAGGCGGCACGCAATCCCTGCACACCAACGCTCTCGACGAAGCGCTCGCGCTGCCGACCGATTTCTCGGCGCGCATCGCGCGCAACACGCAGATTCTCCTGCAGCAGGAGAGCGGCACGACCCACGTCATCGATCCTTGGGGCGGCAGCTTCTTCCTCGAACGCCTCACGGCAGACGTCGCCGCAAAGGCGCGCGCCCATATTGACGAGGTCGAGCGGCTCGGCGGAATGGCGAAGGCGATCGAGCGAGGCTTGCCCAAGATGCGCATCGAGGAAGCCGCCGCGAAGACGCAGGCGCGCATCGATTCCGGCGCGCAGAAGATTATCGGCGTGAATTGCTTCAAGCCGAGGGAAGAGGCGGCGATCGACATCCTCAAGGTCGATAACTCGGCGGTTCGTGCCCAGCAGCTCGAGAAGCTCGCCAAGCTCAAGGCCGAGCGCGATCCGCAAGCGGTCGCGGCGGCGCTTGCCGCGCTCACCGCTGCCGGGAAAACCGGGAGCGGAAATCTCCTTGAGCTCTCCGTGAAAGCGGCGCGCGCCAAGGTGACCGTGGGCGAGATTTCACTTGCGCTCGAAAGGGCCTTCGGGCGCCACCGCGCCGAGACGAGGGCGATCTCCGGCGTTTACAAACGGGAGGTCGGGATGGAGAACGCATCCGTGAAGCGCGTCCTCGATCTGACGGCGGCGTTCGCCGGGCGCGACGGGCGAAGGCCGCGCATCCTGGTCGCCAAGATGGGCCAGGACGGCCATGATCGAGGCCAAAAGGTGATCGCCTCCGCCTTCGCCGACCTCGGATTCGACGTGGACATCGGCCCGCTCTTCGCCACGCCCCAGGAGGCGGCGCGTCAGGCGGTTGAGAATGACGTGCACATCATCGGTGTTTCGACGCTTGCGGCCGGCCATCTCACGCTCGTGCCCGAGCTCAAGCGGGCGCTCGCCGAAGAGGGGCGTCCCGACATCATGATCGTCGTCGGAGGGGTCGTGCCCCGGCAGGATTTCGAAGCGCTGCAGGCTTCGGGCGCCGCCGCCATCTTCCCTCCGGGAACAGTGATCGCCGAGGCGGCGGAGAAACTTATCGACGAGCTCAATCGGCGGCTCGGATACACTTCGGCGAGGGCGGCGGCGGAGTAGCAATAGCGAGTAGAGTAGCGAGCAGAGCGCCAAGACCTCGCTCACTCTCACGAAAAGTTCCTTCCCGCGAATCCGAGCTTCGGTAGGCCCACACCCGCAAAATGCGGCGCGAACTGTTCTCACCGGGCTCGATCCTCGGAAATCCTCGCACTCTTGCGAGGCGCCCTTGGCGGCTTTGATCAAAAAATTGATCGAGGGATATAAGTGCCGCCGTTACAAACCGGCCGTTGCAGACCGGCCTTTTGTGACAGC
>JAFAQA010000542.1 GCA_019246665.1 Hyphomicrobiales bacterium | reverse complement strand
AGCCGCCCGCGACATCGCCTACTATTTTCATCCGGCAACCAACGCTCGACGCCATGAGGAAATCGGTCCCACCATCATGGAGCGGGGCAAGGGCGCCCACGTCTATGACGACCAAGGCAAGGAATATATCGAAGGGCTCGCGGGTCTTTGGAGCGTGGCCGTCGGCTTCGGGGAGGAGAGGCTCGTCAAGGCGGCTACGCGCCAGATGGAGAAGCTGCCCTATTACCACTCGTTCAATCACAAGTCCCACCCGGCCGCGATCGATCTCGCCGAGCGCCTCGTCAAGATCGCGCCGAAGGGCCTCGCCAAGGTCCAGTTCACGAGCTCGGGGTCCGAGGCGAACGACTTTGCGATCAAGCTCCTTTGGTACTACAACAACGCCGTCGGTCGCCCGCAGAAGAAGAAGTTCATCTCGCGCCAACGCGCCTATCATGGCGTGACGATCGCGGCGGCGAGCCTCACGGGACTGCCCGTCAATCAGCGCGATTTCGATTTGCCGCTGCCGATGATGAAGCATGTGTCCACCCCTCATTATTGGCGCAACGCTCAACCGGGGGAGAGCGAGGAAGCCTTCGCGACGCGGCTTGCCGAAGAGCTCGATGAGATGATCCGCAACGAAGGGCCGGACACCGTTGCCGCCTTCGTCGGCGAGCCTGTGATGGGCGCGGGCGGGGTGATCGTGCCGCCCAAGGGCTATTGGGAGAAGATCCAAGCCGTCTGCCGCAAGCATGACGTGATGGTCATCGCTGATGAGGTGATTTGCGGCTTCGGGCGCACCGGCAAGATGTTCGCCTGCGAGCTCTACGGCATCAAGCCCGACATCCTCGTTCTCTCGAAAGCCATCACCTCTTCGTACATGCCGCTCTCCGCGGTGCTGGTCTCCGACAAGATTTATCAGGCGATCGCCGACAACTCGGCGAAGATCGGCAGTTTTGGTCATGGCTTCACGGCGTCGGGCCATCCGGTCGCGACGGCGGTGGCGCTCGAGAACCTCGACATCTTCGAGGAGCGCGACCTTGTCGGCCACGCGGCGCGAGTGTCGCCACGTTTCCTCAAGCGGCTCCATTCCTTCGCCTCGCGCCCGTTGGTCGGGGAGACCCGTGGCGTCGGCCTTGTCGGTGCGATCGAGCTGGTGGCCAACAAGGAAACGAAGGCGCCTTTCGCGAAGCCCGGCACCGTCGGTCCGAGGCTGCAGGACCTCGCGCAAGAAGAGGGTCTCGTCATCCGTGGCATCGGCGAGATCATGGCCTTCTGTCCGCCTCTTATCATCACCGAAGCCGAGATCGACGAGATGTTCGCACGCTTCGATCGGGCAATGACACGCCTGGAAAATGAGATGGGCGTAAAATGAGCGTGATGCGCGTCGACGATATCGATACGCCCGCCCCGGTCGTCGACCTCGACCGGGTCGAGCGCAACCTCAAGCGGGCAGCGGATTACTTCGCCGAAAAAAAGATCGCGCTTCGTCCTCACATCAAGACGCACAAAATCGTCGAATTCTCGCGCCGACAGGTGGAGCTCGGCTCGGTCGGCATCACCTGCCAGAAGCTCGGCGAGGCGGAGGTGATGGCGGATGGCGGCATCACCGACATCTTGATGACCTTTCCCATTGTCGGG
Organism: Hyphomicrobiales bacterium; assembly: GCA_019246665.1. Taxonomy (GTDB): domain Bacteria; phylum Pseudomonadota; class Alphaproteobacteria; order Rhizobiales; family Beijerinckiaceae; genus GAS188. Next base: position 3,966 of record JAFAQA010000542.1, on the reverse strand, counting down.
GAAGCCAAGCTCAAGCGGCTGATGGCGCTCGCCAAGCGAATCCGCATGAGCGCGGTGACCGATTCGACCGAGGTCGCCGACGCCATGGCGCAAGCTGCAAGCGCCGCGGGGGTGCGGATCGAGCTTCTCGTCGAGTGCGACACCGGCACCGGGCGCTGCGGCGTGCAGAGCGCAGACGAGGCAGTGGCGCTCGCCGAGCGCATCGCGAACACGCGCGGTGTCGCTTTCGGCGGGCTCATGGTCTACCCCGAGAAGGGCAAGGTCGCGCGCACCCGCGCCTGGATCGCGGAAGCGCTCGCCGCGCTCAAGCGCTCGGGTCTCGAGGCGAAGACGGTGAGCGTCGGCGGCACGCCAGACATGTACCACGCCCATGAGCTCGAATTCTCGACCGAGCATCGGCCGGGCACATACATCTACAGCGATCGTGCCATCACGGCCGCGGGAGTCGGGACGCTCGACGACACGGCGCTTCGGGTCGTCGCGACCGTCGTGTCGCGCCCGACTGGGGACCGCGCCATCCTCGACGCGGGTTCGAAAACGCTCACCTCCGATCTTTTGGGCTTTCCAGATCACGGCGTGATCCTCGAATATCCCAAAGCGCGCATCGTGCGGCTCAACGAGGAGCACGGCATCGTGGACCTCAGTGACTCGCCCGATAAGCCTCGCATTGGGGAGCGCGTGACCATCGTTCCGAACCATGCCTGTGTGGTGTCGAACCTGTTCAACAGCGTCTATGGTATTTCGGACGGACGCGTCCTGCGCGAGATTCCGGTCGCGGCACGTGGTCTCGTGCGCTGATCGGTCGGCCGAAGCGCACTTCGTCCCTCGAACCGCTGGTTGGTCGCAACCCGATTCAGGGCTGCGGCATGCGTCCTTCAGCCGAGCGCAAAACGGGCGGTGCGCGATAGAACATCTGACGCATGGTGAAGGCGAGAAGCGACAAATGAAGCACGGCCGTGTAGCCGTAAAGCGCGGAAGGCCCGAATACCGTCATCAGATAGGACGCGATTGGGGGGCCTGAGATCGCACCGATGCTGTAGAGGAACAGAAGGGCCGAGGTCGTGGCGACGGCATGTTCGCTCCCGGTGCGATCGACCGCATGCGCCGCGGCGACGTAATAGGGGGTCGATACGACCGATCCGAGCGCAAAGGCCAACGCATAGAGCGCGATGTGTTGGAGATGATCGCCGAAGTGCGCGAGCGTGATCTCGAGGAATGCCGCGACGAAGCAAAGGCACACGAGGATGGTGCGCCGATCGTTGCTGTCCGAGGCGCGTCCGATGGGGATCTGCAAGGCTGCCGAACCTAGCATGAAGGCCGTCATCAGGGTACCGACCTCGGGTGCGCTCAACCCGACGTCCGCCGCGAAGATTTGCGACAAGGACCAGAAGGGCCCGTTGCAAGCCCCGATCAGCAAGGCTCCTACGAAGCCGACGGGCGACATCCTGAACAGCCAGCCGAAGCGCAAGGCAGGTCGAGCGGGCCTTTGTGGGGGCTCGCCCGGCGCCATGAGAAGCGGGAGGGTCGCGCCGCCGACGATGACCGCCGCGACAAGGAACAAGATCAGCCCACTCGGATCGGCAAGGCGAAACACCTGGTTGCCCACCGACCAGGCGAGGTATTGCACGACGCTGTAGATGCCGAGCGCGCTGCCGCGATGTGCGTTATCGGATTTGCCGTTGAACCAGCTCTCGGCGATCGCATAGAGGCCGGCGAGTGAGAGGCCGATCACGCCGCGCAACAGAACCCAGCTCCAAGGCTCGATCAGGGAAGGCAAGGAAAGGATCGCCACGGCGCCCATGAGCACGCAAATGATGAAGGCACGGACCTGTCCGATACGCAGGACGATCCAGGGCACGACCAGCGAGCCGATCAGCATGCCGGTGAAGTAGCTCGAGCCGATGAAGGCGATGGTGATGTCGCTGAAACCTTCGAGGCGCGCCCGTAGCGGAATGAGTGTCGAGAGCACCCCATTGCCGGTGACGAGCAGGAACACCGACAGGAGAAGAGGCGCGAAGGATTTCTGCATCGAGGTGAAACCGGCAATCTTCGGGACGAGATGAGGTGGTGTTCGCGCAAGAGCGTCGTTTCGAGCGGCTTCGCGAACCTCGAGCCTCAAGGTCTCTTCGGAAGACTTTGAGAATCGGAACCGGTTAGTGAGAACCGACAGCCAAGGCTAGTCTTTACCTTGATTCCAGGCGTGCGAAAATATTTATCAACTCGTTTTCATTCGAAGTATTCGCGTTTTTCACCACCGATTTTCCAAACTTGATGCAAGACGGCTCCTCACCAGGAGCTTCCCAGCACGGGGGAGTTCCCTTTTGGGCCCATGTTGCTTTAAGAGTCACGTGACGGGGGCAATCCGATCACGAGGGAAGAGATGGACGCTGCCGAGCCTCAGGAGCGCCGCGGCCGACGAGGCAGGGCGGAGCGCGCGGCCGCGCAGAAAGCCGCCGCTCCGAGGCCACCGCAGCCCCGGTTGCCCTTTCCGCCGGTGGCCTTGGTTTCAGACGATCAGCTCGAGGCCATTCACGAGGCCTCCCTCACTATCCTCTCGGAAATCGGCATGGACTTCCTGCATCAGGAAGCGAAGGCGATCCTGAAAGAGGCGGGCGCTGATGTCGAAGATGGATCGAATCGGGTGCGCTTCGACAAGGCGCTGGTCGAAAGCGTCATCGGACTTGCGCCGACGAGCTTCACCTTGCACGCGCGTAACCCGGAGCGGAGCGTGGTGCTCGGCGGGAATGCGGTCGCTTTCTGCTCCGTCGCGAGCGCGCCAAACGCCGCCGATCGCGAGGGCGGGAGGCGCCCGGGAGGCGGGGCGGATTTCCGCAACCTCGTCCGGCTCGGCCAATCGCTTGACCCCGTGCATCTGTGGGGCGGCTATCCGGTCGAGCCCGCCGACATTCACCCTTCGATCCGGCATCTCGACGCGCTCTTCGACATGCTCACTTTGTCCGATAAGCCGATCCACGCCTACAGTCTCGGTGAGGGACGAATTCGTGACGGAATCGAGATGGCGCGCATCGCGCGCGGTGTCGATCGCGATACGCTCGAGCGCGAGCCTTCGCTCTTTACCATCATCAATTCGTCCTCGCCCTTGCGTCTCGACAATCCCATGCTCGAAGGCGTGATCCAGATGGCGCGCGCCAATCAGGTTGTGGTGCTCACGCCCTTTACACTCGCGGGCGCGATGGCGCCCGTGACCGTCGTCGGTGCGATCGCGCAGCAGAATGCCGAGGCCCTCGCAGGTCTGGTCCTGGCGCAGACGGTGCGCCCCGGCTCCCCCTTCGTTTACGGGGGCTTCACCTCGAATGTGGACATGAAGAGCGGCGCACCCGCCTTCGGCACTCCCGAATACATGAAGGCGGCCTTGCTCGGCGGCCAGCTCGCCCGCCGCTACGGCTTGCCTTACCGTTCCTCGAACGCCTGTGCGGCGAATACGCTAGACGCGCAAGCGGCCTATGAGAGCGTGTTCTCTCTTTGGGGCGCGATCATGGGCGGGACCAATCTTCTCATGCATGGCGCGGGCTGGATGGAAGGGGGCTTGCAAGCGTCTTTCGAGAAGATGGTGCTCGACGCCGATCTTCTCGCCATGGTGGCGGAATTTTTGCGCCCCGTCGTCGTCGATGAAGGCGAGCTCGCCCTCGACGCGGTTCGCGAGGTCGGCCCGGGTGGCCATTTCTTTGGCTGCGCCCACACGCAGGCGCGCTATCGTAACGCGTTCTTTGCCCCAATGATCTCGGATTGGCGCAATTACGAGAGCTGGCGCGAAGCCGGCAGCCCGAGCGCCTATGATGCGGCCAATCGCCTCTACAAGGAGAAGCTCGCTTCCTATGCGCCGCCTCCGATGGAGGAGAGCATTCGCGAGGAGCTCGAAGCCTTCGTCACGAAGCGCAAGGCGGAAGGTGGCGTGAAGACGGATTTCTGAACCTATTACCGAAGAGTTGGTGCTGAAATCGTGAT
>JAFAQA010000533.1 GCA_019246665.1 Hyphomicrobiales bacterium | reverse complement strand
GTCGATTCGGCCGTTTATCAAGGCTATTTCATTCCCCCGAATTACGACTCCCTCATCGGTAAGCTCATCGTGCACGGGCGCACGCGCAACGAATGCCTGATGCGCCTTCGCCGCGCGCTCGATGAGTTCGTGGTGGCGGGGATCGATACCACTTTGCCGCTGTTCGGGGCGCTCGTTCGCAATAGCGATATCCAGAACGGGGATTACGACATCCACTGGCTCGAGCATTTCCTGGAAAAGCCCGAGACGGTCGATACGGCCGGCTAGTACTTGGAATGGTTGGTGGGTGATACGCTGATCAAGCGTCATGGCCGCACTTGGTGCGGCCCATCCTCGCCTACTTCCCTTCTTCCCTCCCTCCAGAAAGGCGTGGATGGCCGCGCCGAAACCAGGCCGAAACCCGGCCATGACGCGAAAAAGATGCAAGTCACCTAATTGCAATTGCAGGTACTAGCATGATCCGCAAAAGTGGCCCCACTTTTGCGATAAGATCATGCGGAAAAAACAAAAAGATCAGCTGACGCAACCGATCTCATCTCAACGCAACGCGTTGTAGCAATGCTGCGGAACATGTGCGCCGCCTTTCCGAAAAGACCCTAAGTCATGAGCTGCAAGATCATCGCAGCACCCCGTAGGCGTGCAGTCTGAAGGGCTCGCTGCGCCGCTCCGCCTGCCCTCCGGATCGCAAGCCGATCGCCGTCTGGCAGGCCGCGATCTATACATCGCGCGAAACAGACAGCGCAAATTAAAAGCAGCTACAAAGCCGACGAAGCGAACCATGTCGCAACTTCGTGCGTATTAACCAAGCATCACTAAAATGAGTGTAAAACTATTTACTTTCGATAATGCACTGTTAACCTTACAGCCACTTCGGGTTGTTGCGTTGGAGAGAGTCGATGGGCGCGTTAGCTGTTCTGCCTATTCCGAGTTTTGCCGACAGTGTTCAGGATCTCGTTGAAAGAGTTGATTACCGGCGCGCCGATACGCCGGACGAAAGAGAAGAAATTTACCGCCTTCGCTATGATGCTTATCGGCAGGAGGGCGCGATCGAGCCGAATCTCGCCCGAAGCTTTTCCGACCGCTTTGACAAGCTCGACAACGCCTATGTGTTCGGCGTCCATGTCGACGGCAAGCTTGCGAGCTCGATAAGACTCAACATCTCGACCCCTGAAAACCCTGAGCTGCCGGCGCTCGGTGTCTTCCCCGATGTTCTCCAACCGGAAATCGAGGAGCGCAAGACGATCATCGATCCGACCCGTTTCGTCGTGGAGCCGAGCGTCGCGCGCGCCCTTCCGAAGATTTCCTACGCCACCGTGCGAATCGGCTGGATGGCGTGCGAATTTTTCGAGGCGGACTGGGTGCTCGCGACCGTAAGGGTGGAGCACCAGGCCTTCTACAAGCGGCTGTTCGGTCACAAGCCCTTATGCAAGGCGCGCCCCTATCCCACGCTAAAAAAGCCGATCTCGCTGATGGGGCTCGAATATCCCGCCGCGAAGGAACGTGTGCACCAGCGCTACCCGTTCTTCCGGTCCACTTATTTTGAGCGCCGAATGCTCTTTGAGCGCTTCATTCACCCCCCGCAGGTTTTGCGGCCCGGAATGCCCGCCAACGGCTGATGCGTCATTCGCAAGGGGGCAAACGACTTTCCAAAAAACATCACGCGATGCGGCCGAAGGGCCGAAAAGAGGCTCGAGCTTCGGCATGAATGTCAGCCGCGGCTCGCGAGCTTCCTCACGGCCGCATGCGCCATGATCATCGCGCCGATGCCGAAGATTGCGCCTGCCGCGAGTGTTGCCGCGATCACGCCCTTGGGCCCCGCGTAGAACGCACCGAGCAGCGCGAACGGCAAGGTGCCCAAGCTCGCCCGGCTCCAGTTCAAGGCGGTCGCTCGGAGTGGGAAGCCGAGATTGTTGAAGGCCGAATTGGCGCAGAACAACAGGCCGATGCCGGCCCAGCCCGGCCCGCTCACGAGGCAGAAAAAACGAACGAGCTCCGCGGCCTCGCCGCTGAGCTGAAAAGCGAACACCACGAGGTCGCGTGCGAAGACCAGGACGAGCCACATCGCCGTGACATAAACGAGCGTGCAGACAAGCGCGTTGTCGAGCACGCGGTGCATCCTTGGAAACAGCCGCGCGCCCCAATTCTGACCCAGGACCGGACCGATGGCGCCCGAGAGCGCGAACACTCCTCCGAAAGTGAGCGGGACCACACGATCGACGACGCCACTCGCCGCGACTGCCGCGACGCCGTAGCTGGCCATTACGCGCGCCAGCACCGCGTTGGCGGCGGGCGTCGCAAGGTTGGTGAGCACCGCCGGGAGCGCGATGCGGGCGAGCGGCCGGAGGTCGCCCGCGAAGGCGGCAAGGCTCGGTCGGGCGACGAGGTCATGCTTGATCACGGCGCCCCGATAGCCGACGCCGATGAAGATCAGACGCGACAGAAAAACCGAGATCGCCGCCCCCGTGACATCGAGCCTCAAGCCGAAGATCAGGATGGGATCGAGGATCGCGGTGGCGATCCCGCCGGAGAGCGTGACCCACATCGCGCGGCGTGCATCACCCGCCGCGCGCAGCACCGCCGAATAGGCCATGCCGGCGGCGAGCAGGGGATTGGTGGGCAGAACGATTTCCAGGTAACGGCGCGCGACCGTCGCCGTCTCGCCTCTGGCGCCGAGACCGGAAAGAATCGTGTCGAGGAAAGGCAAGACGATCGCGACCAGCACCAACCCGGTCGCCGCGCCGAGCGCCACGCCGGAGCCCGCGAGGCGTCGCGCTTCATCGCGATGGCCGGCGCCCAAGGCCTTCGAGGTGAGCGCGGAGATCGCGATCATCATCGCGATATTCGTGGAAATCAGGAAGAACAGCACGATGCTGGCGAAATTGATCGCGGCCGTCTTTTCGGTCGAGCCGAGCCATGCGACATACATCAGCGACAAAAAGTCCACGAAGAAAATGGCGATGAGGCCGACGCCGCTCGTGAGCGACATGACGAGCACGTGACGCATCGTCGAGCCCTGCGTGAAGCGACCCGCATCCGGCCGCGCGGCGAGGGGAGATTGGGGCCCCGAGATCGGCGCGTTGCTCCCGGCCGCCGTCGTTTTCGGCTCCGCCTCGATGGCTTCCGCTCGCGCGCCGATCACCGCCGCCTGTGCATGGCGATGGGCCGCTGAGATTCCGTTGCGCGAGATCGTTTCCGACGGTTCGCGTCGCATTGACAGATCCATCCGGGTTTGCGCCGGCTCTCACCGGAGAGCGCGCAAGCATTCGGGGCGCGCTCGCGGAAGGCGCCTTTCGGTGCCGTTCTCGCGCATTTCGCCAAGCTTCGCGCCGAAGGGGTGTCTTTAGACCATGGCGGGCTTAAGTCGAGTCGGCGTCGAGGTCGAGGCTTTTGGGTAGGCCTGATTCGCGGGCACCCTTGACAGGTGAAGCGCGCCTCATCACCACTCCACGAAACGATCGGAAGCTCCCTGATGACCGACGCCGAACGGGCACCTCTCGACATTCTCCTGTGCTCGCCACGCGGCTTTTGCGCCGGCGTCGTGCGGGCCATCGACGCGGTCGAGCGCGCGCTCTCGCTTTACGGACCACCTGTCTATGTACGCCATGAGATCGTGCACAACCGCTTCGTCGTCGACAGCTTGAAGCGCAAGGGCGCGATCTTCGTCGATGATCTTTCGGAGGTCCCGGCGACATCGGCGCCGGTGATCTTCTCGGCGCATGGCGTGCCGAAATCCGTTCCGGAGGAGGCTTCCGGAAGAGGTCTCTTCGCGATTGACGCGACCTGCCCGCTTGTCACCAAAGTGCATCGCGAGGCAGAGACCCACCATCGGCGTGGGCGCGACATCGTGCTCATCGGTCATGCGGGCCATCCGGAAGTGATCGGCACCATGGGGCAGTTGCCGCAAGGCGCGATTCTCCTCGTCGAGACGCTTGGCGATGTCGAGCGGCTGCGTCCCCGCGATCCTGAAAACCTCGCCTATGTGACTCAGACCACATTGTCGGTTGACGACACGGCCGAGATGGTGGCGGCGCTCAAGCGGCGCTTTCCGCGTATCGCCGGGCCGCCCAAGGAAGATATTTGCTACGCCACCACCAATCGCCAGGAAGCGGTGAAGCGCGTGGTGCCCCTCGTCGATGCGCTCATCGTGGTGGGCTCGCCCAATTCTTCGAATTCACAGCGCTTGCGCGAGGTCGCCGAGCGAGCCGGTTGCCCGATCTCGCGACTCGTCTCGCACGCCTCCGACATCGATTGGGACGAGTTCGCGTTCGTGAAGAGGCTCGCCGTCACGGCGGGTGCCTCGGCGCCCGAGATCCTGGTCGACCAAATCATCAGCGCCTTCGGGGAACGGCGCAGGGTCACGGTCGAGACCGTCGCGACGATTGATGAGAGCGTGTTCTTCCCGCTGCCGAAAGTGCTGCGGGACGAAGCAGCCGCCTGAGCGTCGCGCGTGGCCGTTTATACCGAGGTCGCGGACGAGGAGCTCGCCGCATTCGTGGCCCGCTTCGGCATCGGGGAGCTGTTGGCGGCGAAAGGCATCGCTGAGGGTGTCGAAAATTCGAATTACTTCATTCATACGAGCGATGGCTACTTCATCCTGACGCTTTACGAGAAACGGGTGCACGAGGGCGACCTGCCCTTTTTTCTCGGATTGATGGAACATCTTTCCGAGAAAGGGCTCGTCTGCCCGCGGCCCGTGAGGGATCGCCAAGGCGAAGCGCTCGGCCGTCTCGCGGGGAGGCCGGCCGCAATCGTCACCTTCCTCGACGGCATCTCGGTGAAGCGGCCAAGCGTCGCCCATTGCGGCGCGCTCGGCGAGGCGCTGGCTCGTCTGCACAAGGGCGGCG
>JAFAQA010000023.1 GCA_019246665.1 Hyphomicrobiales bacterium | reverse complement strand
TCCACGACCTCGCAGCCGATCCGCTTGAATAGCTCGGGCGCAAAGGCGCCGGCGGTACCGTTGCCGCAGGCGGTCACAACCTTGAGCTTGCGCTTGATTTTGGCGCGCGCCGCGAGATCATCGAGGTAGCGCTCGCGCATATCGGGGACGAATTCATAAGCGCCGCCACCTCGAATATCGAATTTGGCGCCAAGCACGATGTCCTTGAGGCGACCCATCTCCTCCGGACCGAAGGTGAGCGGCCGGTTCGCACCCATCTTCACCCCAGTCCAGCCATTGTCGTTATGCGAGGCCGTCACCATTGCGACGCAAGGGCAATCAAGCTCAAATTGCGCGAAATAGGCCATCGGGGACAAGGCGAGACCAATATCCTTCACCTTGAGCCCCGCGGCCATCAAGCCGCACACCAGGGCGTATTTGATTGAGGAGGAGTAGCTGCGAAAATCATGACCCGTGACGATCTCGGGTCTGGCGCCCATCTCGTGGACAAGTGTGCCGAGCCCCATCCCGAGGGCCTCCACGCCCATGAGGTTGATCTCTTTCTCGAAGAGCCAGCGCGCGTCGTATTCCCGGAAGCCCGTCGGCTTCACCATCGGCAGCGATTCAAATTCGTAGGTATTGGGCGAGAGCTGCGGACGAGGTTTGGGAAATGATGCTGAGAGGGGCATGAAAAATTCCAGGAGCGATGAACCGTGAACGCGTTTTCTCCCCTGTGGTGAATACTCCATGACGAGGAGGGATCAAAGCTCAGGGAATTTGATGGATCGCCGAACGAAATCGCGAGGTGCGCGATCCGGTTCAAGTTTTGAAATGACACAGAAAATGGCGTTCCCGCCGTCACGATGAGGTGGGCACCACCCTCACGGCGCAGTGCCCGTCCTGGGGCAGAACGCTCACCTGCGAGTGCGAACCGACACCGGAATGGTCTTGCGGACGATGGGAGCCGGCTGCTGGTGCCAGAGCAATTCCTTGCCGGCCATAATCAGCATGATCGGTAAGGGTGCCATCAAAATCGTGAGAAAAAGGCCAGCCATCGCCGATCTCCCGAGCTGTTCTTCCAAGGTTTGCGCCAAGCCGATGCTCGCGCGGTTCCCTAACGGCCATCGCGGCCCCGCTTCGATTCCAGCGTCGCGGGAGAAGCGATCTGGCAGGAGAACGCGGCGTAAAATGAATGGTTCCGGGGACGTGACGCGACGGGCTCGCAACGTTCAACGGCCGACGCCCTGCTGGCGCCAAGCTGCCACAAGCTCAACTCGTTTCAACACCTCCGCTGGTGAACAGCTCGATCTGGCAGACGAGGCCGTCGGGCTCGAAACGGCGCTCGATCCGTGCGTCGGGAAGACCGCGTTCGATCAAGCTGGTGCCGAAGCCGCGCCGTGAAGGCGCCTTGACGGGTGGCCCCCCGCTCTCGCGCCAAATGAGCGACAACCGTTCGGCTCCCTCCACCTTGTTGACGGCCCAGGAGAGCTCGACGCTGCCGCCGGGCGTAGAGAGCGAGCCGTATTTCGTCGCGTTGGTGGCGAGCTCATGCAGCGCAAGGCCGAGCGGGACCGCAAGGGAGGTGTCGAGCGTCACCTCGGGCCCCTGCACATGCACGCGTTTCTCGGCTCCGGCGGAAAAAGCCGCGAGCTGGCTCGCGACGAGCTCGCGCAGGGAGGCGCCCTCCCAATGCCGATCGGTCAACAGGTCATGCGAAGCGGCCATCGCGGCAAGGCGCCCCCCGAAGGCTTCGGCAAAAGCCTCCGGATCCGGGGTCGAGCGCTGGGTCTGGCGCACGATCGATTGGATCACCGCGAAGGAGTTCTTGACGCGGTGCACGAGCTCGCGCGCCATCAAGCGTTGCCGCTCCTCAGACAAGCGGCGTTCGGTGATATCGCGGATGGTGGAGGAAAAGCCGAGCAGCTGGCCGTTCGGGCCAAAGATCTGGCTTTTCGTCACCAGGCAAGGAAACACCGTTCCGTCCTTGCGCTTGCGTTCGCTTTCAGTGGAGATGATGTTCTCGTCGCCGAAGTTCAGCGGGTCACGCAGCTCATGAATCCGGCTCGCCGGCATCAACACGGCACGGCTCTGTCCGATGATCTCGTCGGCTCGATAGCCGAACAGGCGTTCGGCGCCGCTATTCCAGCTCCCGATGATGTTTTCATGGTCAAAGCTGTAGATGGCGTCCTGGGAGCTGCGCACGATGGCGGCAAGCCGGGCATCAGTCGCGATGGCTTGCAGATTTTGCGTGATGTCCTCGACGGCCGAGATGAGATAGGCGGGCTCCCCGTCATCATTGCGCACCAGGGCCGAGGTGAGCCGGATCCAGACGATCGCGCCATCCTTGCGCACATAGCGCTTGTCGTGGCTCATCAGCTTGCGATGGCCGGCAATCAGCTCCGTCATCTCGGTGAGATCGCGCTCGAGGTCGTCGGGATGGGTGATATCCTGGAAGCGCTTGCGAAGCAGCTCCTCGCGCGAATAGCCGGTGATGGCGCAAAGCTTGTCGTTGACCGCAAGCCATCTGCCGTCGAGACCTACATGCGCGATGCCGATCGCCGCCTGCTCGAAAGTGGCGCGATAGCGCGCTTCGCTTTCATGGAGTTCCTGCTGCGCGCGCCGAAGCGCTGAAACGTCCTGGATGATCGAGATGCGGTTAAGTATCGCTCCGGATTCGTCGCGCGTGACCGACGAGGTCACGCGAGCCCAAAGCCGTGTCCCGTTCTTCCTCAAATATCGCTTCTCGAACACATAGCTGGCGACCTTCCCTGCATAGAGCCGCTTTTGCCGGCGTCGCTCGCGCATCAGATCGAGAGGATCGGAAATGTCCACGAAGGTCATCTTGAGCAACTCTTCACGCGAATAGCCCAGCATGACGCAAAGCTGGTCGTTGACCGCGATGAGCCTGCCGTCGAGCGCCGTCGTCTCGATGCCGACCGCGGCTTGCTCGACCAGCATGCGATGATTGCGCTCGCTGCTCGCGAGGAGCGCCTCCGCTTCGCGGCGCGCGCCGACATCGACGAAGGCGACCATGCCGGCTGTGATCGCGCCCGCCGCATCGCGGATCGGCGAGGCGGAGACGTTGGAGAATTTGAGCACACCGTCAGGCCGCGTGATCTCGTATTCCTCTCCGGTGAAGCTCTCTCCTCGCAGCGCCCGCGCCAGCGGATACTCAGGCGGCGTGAGCGTGCGTCCATCGCTGGCCTTGATCTGATAAGCCTGGGTCTCGGAGAACGGATCAATCGCGCGCACCCATTCGCCGAGATGGCCGGTCGCCACATCGTTGACCAGCGAAATCTTGCCCGACGGCGCTTCGGCGATCATGACCCCCGCCGGTAGATATTTGAGGATCGCGGCGAGCCGCGCGCGCTCGTTCTCGACCTCGGCGAGCAGCCGATCGCGTTCGGCGAAGAGGCGCTTATATTCGGTGATATCGCTCGAAACGCCGACAATGCCGATCACCGAGCCGTGCGGGCCGAATAACGGCTTCTTGTTGGAGGAGAAGAAGCGCGTTTTGCCGTCCGGCGGCGTGAACGCCTCTTCCACGACCATTCCAGTCCGGCTTTCCATCACCTTGCGATCGTTCGCAATGATGGCGTCCGCCTCTTGGCGGTTGGAGTGCCAGTCGGGCAACTTGCCTGACGGCTTGCGGCCGGTCAGCCGGTGCATCGCCGGATTGGCGAACAACAACCGACCCTCGCGATCCTTGACGTAGATCAGGTCGTCCGTGACTTGCGCCACATTGTCGAGGAGCTGCGTGGCGCGCTGCGCCTCCTCCTCGATCTCTTTGCGGCTTGTGTTGTCGAAGATCACGCCGCTCCAATTCACCTTGGGATCGGCGGACCGCCTGCCGATCGAGGTGAGCCAGCGCGTCGATCCATCCGGCGCCGGAACACGAAATTCGATGTGGTGGCGATCCTTGCCGGTGCGCGCGTAACGCATGGCGGCTTCGATGCGATTGCGGTCGCGCGCATCGATGCGCGAGAGGAAGGCTGGAGGCGTCAGGCGTTCGCCGTGGGCTACGCCGAGGAGCTCGCAAACGCGCTCATCGGCGATGATTTCTTCTCCGGCCTCATCCCACCACCACATTCCCATGGCGGCGGCATCGAGCGCGATACGGCGACTCTCCTCGGCGTGCCGCAATTTTTCCTCGTCGCGCCGCCGCCGCGTCACGTCGAGGAACGTCACCACGAGCCCGTCGATCGATCCGCTCTTATCGAGGTAGGAAAGAACGCGGCGCGTGAGCCAGCGCCCATCCTGCGTTCGCACCTCCTCCTCGACCGGGTCGGGGCCGAGAGAGGAAGGCTCCGGCAGGGGCGGCGGATCGACGAGCACATGCGTGAAATGCGCGAGCGGGCGGCCGACATCCGCAGTCACGACGTGGTAGATTTCGCTCGCCGGCGGCGTGAAGCCGCGGATGGCGCCGTCACGGTCGAGAAAGATCGTGGCGATCCGGATGGAACGCAGATGATTACCGAGATCGAGATTGGCGGCCCACAAGGCCTCGTTGGCAGCTTGCGTCTCTTCCTTTGAGGTCTCGAGCTCTTCATTTGCCGATTGCAGCTCCTCGTTCATCGACAGGAGCTCTTCGTTCGAGGATTTCAATTCCTCGTTCGCCGCCTCGAGGTCCTGGACCGTCCGATCCAGATCTTCCCGGGCATGCAGGAGCTCCTGCTCGAGATGCTCGATGACGCGATCCGCATCCGGGCGGGCACTTGGCGGGTCCGGGCGCGTCGAGGAGGAAATAGCGCCAAGCCCCTCGAAGACGATCATGTAAAGCCCTTCCTCGAGTCCGAGTTCGGGCATGGGCTGAACCGTCAGTCGAACTCGCTCCAACCCTTCGGAAGTGTGCATGGCGAGCTCGCGTACCGCCATGCGCCGGTTGCGCAACGCCTCGGCGAAGGTCGTCCTCAGGCCGACACCGAGACCGCGGCGCGCCATGCGCAGGATGTCATTGGCGTAAGCGCCGGAGGGGGGCTGGATGAAGCGCTCGACACCTTCGGAGAGATAGGCGATCTGCCCTTCTTCATTCACGATCGCATAGCGCGGCGAGAACTCGTCGAGAACGATGCGCTGGGCAAGGCTGCCAAGGTCCACGCCAGGGTGCGCATCCTTGTCACGCAGACCAGGCATGCCAGCGCGGTCAACTCCCCGGACCTCTTCCGGCGTGCGCAGCACGGTCTCCTTGCGTTGCACGAGGCGATGATGCGCATCGACATCGCGAAACAGGTCGCCATGGCCGCTCAAGCTCTCGGAAGAGCCGAGGAACAGGTAACCGCCGCGACGCAAGGCGTAATGGAAAAGCGGAATGAGCTTCTTCTGCAGATGCCCGCCCAGATAGATCAGCAAATTGCGGCAGGAGATGAGGTCGAGGCGCGAGAATGGAGGATCGGCGATCACATTGTGCGCCGAGAACGTCACCATTTCGCGCAATTCCTGCGCCACCTGGAGGCGGCGGCCACGCTTGGTGAAAAAGCGGGAAAGCCGTTCGGGAGAGATATTCGCCGCCACCCCGAGCGGGTAGAGGCCACGCCGCGCGATCGACAAGGCTCGTCCATTGACGTCGGTGGCGAAGATTCGGATCTTGGGCGGATTCTCCATCTTCTCCAGGATCTCGCGGATCAGAATGGCGATGGAATAGGCCTCTTCCCCAGTGGCGCAGGCGGGGATCCAGATGCGCGCCGTGTCGGCCGAGGAACGGTTCTCCAACAGCGGCGAAAGCGCATTATTGGCGAGCGACGCGAAGGCTTCCGGGTCACGGAAAAATGCCGTGACCCCGATGAGCAATTCGCGCACGAGCACCTGCGCTTCCCGAGGCTCGCTCTTGAGGCGCTCGACATAGGCATCGACCGATTCGAGGCGCAGCACGTGCATGCGCCGCTCGATGCGACGCAAAAGGGTGGTGGTGCGGTAGTGCTTGAAATCGATGCCCATCTGCTCGCGCAGAAAGGCGCAAATCGACACGAGCTGCTCCTGGATGTGCCGACGCCTGAGCCAGGGACGCTTGCCCTCTTCGGCTTCGGTCCAAAACCGCAGATATTCGCTTACGGCGCGCGCCATTCCGGCAGGTGGCAGCACATGGTCGACACCAGCCGAATTGGCGCTGTCGGGGGATGATGCTGAAGCGTCGGGCTCGGAGGCTTGCGCCATGGTCATGCCGCCGGCCGCGCCGATCGCCTCGAGACCGATGAAACCGTCCGATCCTTCGGTCGCCAGCAGGACCCCGATGGCGCGCGAGCCGTAGTTCCGCGCAATCGCGCGGAAGATCGCGTCCGCCGCGAATCGGCGCTCCCCCGTGTTGTGAGCGGCGCGCAGCCGAAATTGGCCTTTCCTTACGGCCACAACCGCGCGCGTCGGCGTCACATAGAGATGGCCGGGCCAGACTGGCCCGCCATCGACGATAGGTGCCACGGTGAAATTGGTGTGCTCCGCCAGATCTTCCGCTTTGATCTCGCCGCCATCCGGCCGTTCCCGTTGGATGACGATGCAGGTCAATTGGGGGTCGCTCGGAAGTGCCGCCAGGAAAGCCTTCAGGCCCGGCAAGCTCTCGATCGATGCCGCGATCGCAACGATCAGCGGCCGCGGGGAATTCGGCTCGTTCGTCTCCGGGCGCCGCTCGTCCGTGATCGTCATGTCTCGCCCATGGGCAATAAAGAGCAGCTTTCCAACAAGATCATGTTCGATCCATACACTCCTACCCGAGCGCCGGACTCGCGACCATCACTCTCGGTGTTCGGCTCCGGCAAATACTCCCCCTTTTCGCGGAATCCTTGGTAATACGGCCGATGTCCGATGCCGTCGCATGGCGTGCGGGCGACATTATGGTCAGGCCCCGGCGGTCGTTCCATCCCGATCGGCAAGGATCAGCTCCCCAGGAACATGACGGATTGCTCGGCGCGCTCGAGGAGCGCATTCGCAAGCGTGCCGAAGATGAGCGTATCGCTTTGTCGTTTCGTCGCACCGAGCACGATGAGCGTATGGCCGGCTCGGCGCGCCTGCCGCAAAATGGCGTTGTCGGGGGCATCCGCCACGCGCACTACCGTGCGAATGGCAGCGCCATGCCGGTCGGCAAGGGCGGTGATATCCTTCAGGATCGAGTCTTCGTGTCGGCGTGACAGAAGGGAGCGTCCGAGGCGTCGGCTCTCGCCGCGCCTCGTCTCGGCCGGCGCCACATAGACCACGGTCGCCACCACATTCTCGATTCGGGCGAGCGCAAAGGCGAATTCCGCGGCGCGCCGCGAAGCATTGGAGCCGTTGACCGGCACAAGGATGTTAAGCCGGGAGCGCAAAGGGCGCTCGTGCAACGCGCCTCGCGCAACCACCACGCCGACCGTGCCTTCGAAGCTGCGTGCCACCTCGATGATCTTGGAATGAAAGCCGCCGGCCGCGGCCCTTGCCGGTTGCAGTCCGGCCATCAGCAGATCGTATCCCTTGCGCGCCTCGCTGGCGACCGCCTGGTCCGGCGGGGGCGCGGCGCCCTTCGCCGCGCCCGGGCTCGATGAGGCCGACCCCAAAAGCGCGGTCGCGGCTTCGGGCCCAGCGCCGACAAGGCTTCGGCCTTCAACATGCAAGGTGGTGGTCGGAAGGCCGCGCGGTCCCGCGACAAGCCCCGCAAGCCGCGAGGCGAGCTGGCCGCTGGCGCTGTCGTCGACGGTGAGTAAAATGCGCTCGATATTGGCCACGAAGCCATTCGCCTCGAACTCCTCGCGTTCGAGCCGCTGCTTCTCCTCCGGCCGGATCGGCAGCCGCCCGAGTGCCCAGCGCAAGGTCGGGGGCATCGCCATGGTGGTCACCACCGCCATGGCGACGATGATCGTGTAGAGATCGGAATTGAGGGCGCCGATCGACAAGCCGATCGAGGCGATGATCACCTCGGTCGATCCGCGCGCGTTCATGGCGATGCCGAGCGCGAGCGATTCCTGTTTCGTCAGGCCGCCGATCTCGCCACCGAGAAAGGCTCCGCCGAATTTCCCGATGCTCGCGATGAGGATGATGCCGAGCGCCACCACGAGAAGATGCGGATCGGCCAACACCGTGATGTCAGTGTTGAGGCCGGCGAGCGCGAAGAAAATCGGCATGAACAGGGCCGTGATGAGGCCTCGCAGCTCGCCCTCGATATGGCGGGTCAGGATCGGGGATTCACCGATCAGCACGCCGGCCACGAAGGCGCCGAGCACGGTGTGCACGCCGATCAAATGGGTCACGAGCGCCATGGCTCCCATGACGACGAGGATCACCGTGATCACCGGGAGCTCGCTGATCAGCCGGTCATTTGCCCAGCGGATGAGCGCGTGCACCGCGGGCCGACCGAGCGTCAGGCTGGCGATGAGAAAAATTGCCGTTCCGCCGACGCTGCGAGCGAGCGAGCCCGCGTCGATCTTCCCTTGGGTGGCGAGGCTGAAAGTGATGGCGATGACGATCCAACCGATCGAGTCCTCGATGATGGCTGAGGCGACGATCACCTGGCCGAGGTCGCGGCGCATGAAATTCATCTCGCGCACGACCATGGCGACGATCTTGATCGAGGAGATCGACAAGGCGGTCCCAAGAAACAAGGCGGTCACGAGCCGTCGTTCCGGCGAGGGTAGGAGGCTGTCGGGAAGCAGGAACTCTCCCGTCAGGAAGCCGCAAGTGAAGGGCACCGCGATGCCGGTGAGCGAGACGCTCGCGGCGGCGCGCTTCACTTTCGAGACGAGCTCGAGATCGGTCTCCATTCCGGTGAGCAGAAGAAGCATCAGAACACCGAGCTGGCCGACGCCGTCGATCATGCTGTGTTGCGCGGCGTTGCGCGGAAACAGCAGCGCCTCGGCACCTGGCCAAAATGCGCCCAACACCGAGCTGCCAACCAGGATGCCGGCGAGAAGCTGGCCGATGATCGCGGGCTGGCCGACGCGCTGCATCAGCTCGCCCAAGCCACGCCCGACAATCAGAAGAATGATGACCTCGGCGACAAAGACGGCGTCCGAAGGAGCGGCCGAATTTTCAGGGCCCGCCGCGAGCGCACACCCGATCGGCAGGAGCGCGAATGCGAGCGCGCCCAAACCGGACGCGCGAGCTATTCTCAAAGGCGAAAGTCGACGTCCGACGAGCCGCGGGCCTTCATCGATATGGCTAAGGGCGCGGCTTCCCATCCGATCTCAA